>JBAVDL010000162.1:0-26282 GCA_049587175.1 Thermoactinomyces sp. | reverse complement strand
GCCAGGCTCTGCAATTCCTGTCTGACTTTTTCCGGATCATGCTTCAGATGGATTTCAATATCGATCATTGGCGCTAATGTTTCCATCTTTTCAGGAACTGTTTGAATAAAGTTCTTTGCTTGCTCTTATTATCCAGGCTGTTTCGCATCCGATCGATACGCTACAGGGGATGTGGCAAGCCATTTCCGGTTCGTTCATGCGCGATGTTGTGAATGGAGATGAAAATAGCGCAGCTGAATGGTTCGGTTATGCCGCAGGGCAAATGACGGCGTTACGAAATTACGGATGAAGCCTGGGAAAAGATTGCTCCTTTACTGCCCTCAAACGGAAAGCGCGGAGGTCAATGGAAAGACCACGAACCATTTTGAACGGGATCCTGTGGAAATTTGGGACGGGTGCTCCTTGGAGAGATCTTCCCGATCGTTATGGTTCCTGGAAAACCTGCTATTATCGCTATACTCGTTGGCAAAAGATGGAACCTGGGATCGCTTGCTCACATACGTCCAAACCTATTCCCATGCTGTTTCGGATGTTGACTGGACTGTTTTCGTCGATAGTACGTACGATTGTCCGAGCTCACCAGCACGCCGCAGGCGCGCCAAAAAAAGGGGGATCCTCACTTCCAAAATAAAGGCACTGGGACGGAGCCGTGGAGGGCTGACGACCAAAATTCATCTTGCTTGTGATGGGAAAGGTCGTCCTCTCGCTTTTACCATCCCCCCAGGTCAACAGCATGACTGTACCCAATTACAAGCCTTGCTGGATTCCATCTGTGTTCCCCGTTTTGGAAAAGGAAAACTTCGCAAGAGGCCAGATCATTTGATTGCAGATCGCGGCTACAGCTATCCGTTTTGTCGGCGTCTTCTCCTCAAACGTGACATTCCCCACACGATTCCAGAACGCAAAAATCAGACTGAGCGCCGGGCTAAAAAGCCTGGTCGTCCTCTTTCCTTCAGCAAAAAACGATACGCACGTCGAAATATGATTGAGCGTTGCATTAACCGTCTGAAGCAATGGCGTGGCTTTGCCACGCGTTATGAAAAACGGGCGGTTTATTTCTATGCTGCCATTACCTTGATTTCCCTGATGATTTGGCTCAATTAGTGATTCACCAGACACGCCCTAAAATAAGAACGTCATTTTCTCACTGATCTTATTTATAGCCATATCATATACGGTGAATTTTGCATGGAACTGGAACCAGCTGAAATAAAAAGAACCGATTCCTCTGAGAACCGGTTTGTTTTCCATAATTCATTCAGTTGCTGGTTCTTGCCCAATAAGGAGATTTCGTTGATTCCTATATGAAGATAAAACAGGGATTGATTAATTGTCGCTGTCAACAGAGAGGCTGAGGGAAAAAGGATTGGACAGGGTTATCGAGATTTTTGGATAATCACTTGAGAACTATCGTTTGGGATGCAACTAAACAAGGATAATTTCTGGCTCGAAAGATCAAATGCGGAATGCCCTCTCCATTTACCAGAGAGGTTTTTTGACAGAACTTCCCTTACACATCCAAACTGAAATCCTCTTCCCCATCATCACCATATCCCGCTTAACTCCATCCAAAAGCCCGTACTTGCAAGGATGTGGTTTATCAGGGGCTATTCAGTTTGCTTCTCGCCTTTGCTCGCCCGGTTCATGATCTCTTGGATAATCGGGGTTTTGGCGTCCGCGTAGTGCTGTACGTGCCGCCACACACGCTGAGCAAGGCTGCGCTTGGCGCGTGCGTACTTGTTCCGATCTGTGTCGTTGGTCCGCAGCCAATCGCGAAAACGCAACATTCTGTCAATCTCAGGTGTACCTGCGCTGAATACGTGCAGATTGATATTGATATCAGGCCCTTTGAAAAGACGGTGCTCAAACCACTCCGGTTCCCGGATCCGCAGCATATAACCGCCAGCTTCCAATGCCGGAACATAAGATGGCTCATCGGCAGAGTCTGCCACAACCAGCAGCATATCGATAATCGGCTTGGCACACAGTCCCGGTACCGAAGTGGAACCAACGTGTTCCACCCGCAATGCCTTGTCTCCAAGTATGGAACGGACCCGGTCTGCCTCCCGCTCGAACAGTTCCGGCCAGCGCGGATCGTACTCGACGAGGGTAATGGGCGCGTTATGCGGTTTCCGCTCACCCACCGTAATCTTCTGAAGTTCCTCATCGCTCACTTGCCTAGAGTTGGAACCATCCTGCATTGATGACATCTGATCAACCTCCTTGTTATGATTAAATGGCAAAAGCATCATCCCGCTCAACAAGTATTCCTTGAAAATCCCTGATTTCTTTTGCAAGCAAAGGAATCAGGTACATATATGATGCAAAATTTGCCGAAGTTGGCAAGCTCTTGCAAAATGCCCGGTACAGAGAGGTATCCTGGCAAAAGGATTGAAAGAAAAGCAGAATTCCTTATTCCCGTTGCTGAATTCGCGCCTCCATCCCGGCTTCTCATCACATCAGTCCGGTTGCCAGATCCTCTCATTGGTTGAAGAAAGCACATATCCTCTGCGACCGGCCCCAATTCCCGCAAACGTCATAAGAATTGTTACCAGAGACAGGACAACCAGTGATGAATCCCATGACTGGGTCCAATCAAAGAGAAAACCAAGCAGGAGCGGACCAATTGCGGCAAGCACGTATCCGACCGACTGGGACATTCCGGAAAGCCTTGCAGCTTCTCCGGCATTGGTTGTTCTCATTCCCAAAAATGCCAAAGCCAGGCTGATGCTTGCTCCCTGGGCAATACCGTTCAGCACAATGCTGATAATCAGAATAAACATATTGCTTACAAACAATCCTAAAATCCCGGCCAATTGAATGATACCAATAATCATGGCAATGCCTTTTTGATGCGGAAGCCGGTTTGCCAGAACAGGCGTCATAAAAGTGGCCGGCAAACCGATAAATTGCATAATCGAAACCAACCATCCAGCTAATGCTTCATTGATTCCCTGGATTTGCAAAATTGCGGGAAGCCAGGCAACTGTACAATAAAAAAGGAACGATTGCAACCCCATAAAAAACGTCACTTGCCAGGCCAAAGGCGAACGCCACAGTGAACCTTGTCCGGTTGCAATCGCGACTGGCTGAACAGTGCTTTTTTTGTGATGCCTCTTTAACTGGGGAAGCCAGATAAATATGGCAGCCATCGCAAACACAATCCAAAACGCCAGGGAACCTTTCCACCCCAGATGCAGTTTTTCTGCCAGCGGAATGCTCACCCCTGATCCAACAGCCGCAAAAGAAGCCATGGAAGTCGTGTAAATACTTGTCATCAGGCCAACCTTTTCAGAAAACTTTTCCTTTACGATAGCAGGCAACAATACATTTCCAATGGCAATACCAACTCCGACCAATGACGTCCCCAAAAAAGCCCCGGGAATCGTTCCGGTTGAGCGAACAAGTATTCCGCTTGCCAGAATAATCAAGCCCGCAAATATGGTTGGTTCACTTCCCCACCTCCGGGACAGTTGCGGAGCTGCCAATGACAATAATGCAAAAGCAATCAGCGGAAGCGTTGTAAGAAATCCGGCTGTTCCATTGGATATATCAAGGTCTGCGCGAATCCAGCCGATTAATGGACCAACTGAAGTGATTGCAGGGCGCAAATTAAATGCAACAAAAACAATTCCCAAAGCCAAAAGAATTCTTCTCTTCATTTGATTGCTCATTTATAGCTGACTCCTCCATGACACATTGTCCAGTCAAGAGACATTCAATATTTGTTCAGATCCGTAAATGCCCGCTTTTTCTATTTACCTGCTTCCGGGTAAGGGAAAAGTACCGAAATCGCTGTTCCTTCCCCCTCCCTGCTCTCAATCCAGAGTTTCCCTTCATGGGCTTCCACCAGTTTTTTTACGATTGTCAGGCCAATTCCGCTTCCTCCGCCCAAATTCCGGCTGCGTGACTTGTCCACCCGGTAAAACCGTTCAAATACCTTGGGCAGATCGGATAACGGAATTCCCGCCCCGTTATCTGAAATTACCAGCATGCCGCCCTCCGGCTCTTGCTTTACCTTTACAGTCACCTTGCCGCCGGAATTGGTAAATTTAAGCGAATTGGACAGAAGGTTGAGCAGAATCTGCATCACCCGCTTGCGGTCCACGTTTACCCGGACAGCTTTATCCGCATTTATCTCAAGCTCGATGCCTTTTTGTACATATGCGGCCTGGATTGTACGGACTCCTTGCCGAACAATTTCTGCCAAATCCTCTTCTTTCCGGTTCAGCGTAAAGCCTGGCGACTCTACATGGGTCAATTGCTCCAGGTCTTTGACAAGATGGGTCAGGCGCTCAATCTCTTCATAACAGGAATGAAGCCGTTCCGGTGTCGGTTTCCAGATGCCGTCCTGAAAGGCTGCCAAATGGCTTCTCAAGGTCGCTAGAGGCGTTCGTAACTCATGAGCGATATCCGAAGTCATATTTTTCCGCAAAGATTCCTGTTTTTCCAGTTCTTCGGTCAAGTGATTCAGTGCCTGGCCAAGATCAGCCAATTCATCTTCTCCTTTGACAGACACCCGTGTTTTTAAATAGCCCTTTGTTATTTTCTCTGCCGCCTGACGCATTTCAATCAAGGGAGCTGTAATCCGTTTGGTGACATAAAGACTGACCAAAACTGCCAGAACCATGGCTCCAAAAGCGGTTAACAGAGTGGACTGGACCATCGCCTGTTGAAAATGGTAATCCAGATGGGCCGCATGGGGATCCAATCCCGGCAATTGCTTGTGATAAAGCGTCAGATGATAATCGGTAGCAAAGATAAAAAAGAGGCTGGCAATCAACACCGTCCCGGATGCAATCCCGATACATGCAAGAGCCAGGCGCATACGCAGTCCCTTTGTCATTGCCTTTCACCGCCAAACCTGTAGCCAAACCCGTATACGGTAAGGATATAAGCCGGACAGGAGGGGTCTGTTTCTATCTTGTGGCGCAGGTTTTTAATATGCTGGTCAATGGTTCTGATCTCGCCTGGATAATCATATCCGAAAACTTTTTCAATCAGTTCTTCCCTGGCAAAAGACCGGCCGGGATGACGTGCCAATACTGTCAGCAGTTTGTATTCAACGGGGGTCAGGGTTACCTCTTCCTCTTTTTTGTACACCTTGCGCTTTACGGTGTCGATCACTAGATCTCCATTTTGAAAGGAAATATGGTCGGCAAGCAAGTCATTTCCCGTTCGGCGGAGAATAACTTTTACCCGTGCTACCACTTCGCGGGGGCTGAACGGTTTCACCACATAATCATCAGCCCCGATGGCCAGTCCGGTAAGACGGTCTTCTTCGGCTGCTTTGGCAGTAAGCATAAGAATGGGAACCGGAGAAATCTGCCGAACCTGTTGGCATACCTCTTCACCAGACAGATCAGGAAGCATAAGATCAAGAATCATTAAATCAATTGGAAAACGCCGGATCATTTCCACAGCCTGTTTCCCGTTTGCCGCTTCTCTGGTTTGGAAACCTTCATTTTGCAAATAAGATGCAATTACATCCCTGATTTTTTCTTCATCATCTACAATAAGTATCGATTTCACTGTCATTCACCTCTTTCACGGGTAAATGAAAAAACCAACAGTATTGTACACTATTTTTAGCTTCTGCTCACTTCACAAGATCTTCATAACCTCCCTGTAAACTATGAAATTGGAGAAATGGAAAGAATGGGAGGAAAAAGATGAAGCATAGACATTTATGGAATATCGTCGGTCTCCTGGTAATAATGGCTCTGGTTGCAACAGCTTGCAGCCTCCCTGCTGCCGACAGGCAAAAAGAAGAAGACCCAGAGGCAATCGGCCAGAACCTGAGTCAACCGAAAGTTTCCACAGACAGTCAGGGCCGTACGGTCAAAGACTTTACGGTAGTTGCCAAAGAAGCCAACTGGCAGATCGCGCCCGATTTCAACGTGGATGCGTTGACCTATGATGGAACGGTGCCTGGAAAAACAATTCAGGTGACCGAGGGAGATCGGGTAAGGATCAAATTGTTAAACCAGATGAAAGAACCTGTCTCTATCCACTGGCATGGTTATCCGGTGCCTCATTCCATGGACGGGGTTCCGGGAGTAACACAGGATGCAGTGGCACCGGGAAAAAGCTTCACTTATGATTTCATAGCCACAGTCCCGGGCACCTACTTTTACCACTCGCACCACGACAGCGCCAGGCAGGTGGATCGCGGGCTTTACGGAGCTTTTGTTGTCTTGCCGAAACAGGATGGCAACCAATATGACCGCGACTCCGTGCTGATGCTGGATGAATCGATGAATCACAATAACATGGATCATGAAAACCATCATGCAAATATGCCGATGGATCACGACACCATGATGAAAGACATGTATAACGTCTACACAATAAACGGGAAATCCGGTTCACTCATCAAACCTTTAAAAGTGAAAAAAGGAGAACGTGTCCGTCTCCGCTTTATCAATGCCGGATATCTGCCTCATCAAATCCATCTTCAGAATCAGGAGATTCAGGTAATCGCCAGCGACGGGAATGAGATCAAAAACACTCCGGCTGTTAAAGATCAACTAAATGCCATTGGTCCCGGCGAACGATATGACATTCAATTTGTAGCCGAAAAAAGCTTTGCCATTGACCTGCATGACGGCACACCCGCAGCAGAAAATATCCTGATCCCGGTAGAAGTGGAAGGCAGCAAAAAAACCGCCTTGAAACCGGATCAGGCGCAACTGCCAGTACTGGATTTGACCAAATACAGCAAAGACGCCGGGGAGAAAATGGATCAATTCCAGTCCACATTTACTCTCAAGCTGAATTCAGAAATGGTAAACGGAAGTCAGGTCTACACAATTAACGGCAAGACCTGGCCCGACACTGATCCCCTTCCGGTCAAAAAGGGAGAAAGAGTAAAAGTAAAGCTTGTCAACGAAGGAAAATCGGATCATCCCATGCACCTTCACGGCCATACCTTTGAACTCCTGACCAAAAACGGAGAACCGGTTTCAGGAATCATCAAAAAAGATACCCTGGCAGTAAAACCGGGAGAAACTTACGAAATTGGATTTGTGGCCAACAATCCCGGGATTTGGATGTACCACTGCCATGAACTTCATCACGCTACTGCTGGAATGATGACCACTGTGAATTACGAGAATTTCAAATCCACCTACCAACCTGATCCTGAACAGGTTCACGAATAAAGAAAAAAGCATCCCCCGGAAAACCGGGGGATCCGGTTATACCTTGTTTAAACCCCACTCTCCCTGCTCCTTCTCTGTCTGATAAAGAAATGTAATAAGGTATATTTTCTGGCCTCAATACCATTGCTCATCGAAAATCGCACATTTTTCCGTTAAAAAACATCAACAAGAGATTTTACTTCTGTCCAGAAACTATCATCCTCTTTTGAATATAACAGCGACTTGATTTTTTAACAATTCACTATTTCAAGAAATAAGGCAGTAAATAATGAACAAATATCAGCGGATTTAAACCCCTGTTTTTTTGATTATAACGGGATAGGATTCCGTGATTTTTAAATGTCCGAGTTTATTTTATTCAGTAAAATAATACTGTGAAACATATCACCTGATCTTTGAGCAATTAATTTTTTCAAACAAGATATTTGCAGCCATCCTTTGCCTCTCAAAGTCCTGGCCGCTTCTCCAGCTTTTTGGTGTCTCCTGTTTGCTGGACAACAAAAAACATGCCGTAAGCATAATTAAACGTTACAAAACAATTCTTTTGTAACGTTATAAAAATCCGATGCTGAAACCCCTTATAAATCAAGGAGTTTCAGCATAATACCTTTTGGAAGCCAAATACCTTTTTTACTATCCTGGTTTCCACTTCTCAATCCAAGATAACTTGTATTGAGAAGAAATTGTCTTTGCTCTTTTACGAGATTGCCTCCTGTGCATTCTCCTGTTCACAAATTCCCTGCTTTTTGAATTGCAATCGGCACCAGAAAGCAGAATTGGCATAGTCCCAGTGAACTTTGCTGAATTCCCCGTTCGGATGAAAGTAAGCCCATATTTCGGGAAAGTGTTTTTTCATATCCGCCAGGATTTCCTTCTGTTTTTGGTTCATTAAATGCTGATCATGCCGATATTTTAATCCCAGTGTTTCCAAACAGTTTGTTACTTCCACCGGTACCTGGCGCCAGATTTGTTTCCACTCTTCATAGGAATCTATTAAATAATGAACCTGGAGATCAGAATCATTATAAATGTCATGCAACAAATGTCCCGGGATGGTTCCGCGATTTTTCATGGAGACCCTCCTGCCGGCAAAAGTAATATATAATACTATTAGTGAAACGATTGAATATTCCTTCTATTTTGAAACCATTATTTTTTTGATGCCCGTCGAAGGAACGAAAATATAAATAAAAAACAAGTCTGTCGGGTAAATTCTGTCCCGAAAGACTTGTAAACAGACGCTTTATTTCTCTTGCCTACGTTAATCAATAATTTCAATGATTCCCTGACTGCCATCGACACGAATCCTTTGCCCGTCTTTAATGCTTTTGGTGGCATCATCCACTCCCACCACGGCCGGAATCCCATATTCCCGGGCTACTACAGAGCCGTGTGTCATCAATCCGCCCACTTCAGTCACCAAGGCTTTGGCTGATTGGAACAAGGGTGTCCAGCCGGGATCAGTATGGGGTGCGACCAGAATTTCCCCTTCATGCAATTCAGCTTCCTCCGGTCTGAAGACAACACGGGCTCTTCCTTCAGCTACTCCCGCCGAAGCAGGGGTTCCCACAAGTACCCCATTGGGAAGTTCGCCTTTTTTGGATAACCCGGTCACAATTTCTCCTTCACTGGTCATCACTTTGGGCGGCCTTAAAGTCTGGTGCCAGGCAAATTTCTCCTTGCGCTCAATAATCAGAGTCGTGACATCCTGTGAAAATTCCCCTTTGGAAAGCTGGATCAATTCATCCAATGTCAGGAAAAATGCATCCTCGGCCTGCTGAAGGATCCCTTTTGTTACCATTTCTTTCGCTTCCGCCATTATATTTTTCTTGAATTCATACCAAATCAACGTCAGCAGATACTTGGGATGCTCACGGAGTCCACCCATGTAACGATATACTTCGATAAGACGTTGAATCCGCCTGGCTTTGGATTTGCGGTTTCCTGCCTGCTCCATAATCCGTTGTGCCGCTTCCCTGGCCGCCTGTTCTCCTTCGGCAAATTTCTGCCGATGTTCTCCCTGTTTCACACTGCGCATATGTCCCAAAATAGCCGGAACCAATTGGGTCGGAGCTTCACGCCAGCGAGGTCTTGTCATATCGATTTCCCCTGGGCACCGGTGGCCGTACTTTGCCATAAACTTCTCAAATGCATGTTTAAATCGCTCGCCACCGTCTATCTCCGCAAGCCCCTCAGAAAAAGTTTCATCCCTGGCCTCTTTCAGATAAGCTTCCACTTCCGGCAGTTCCCGCAACAAATCGGCCAGATCGCCTATCTCCAGACCCATCTGGCTTGTAATATTGCCGGGAAGCGACTTGTTCAACTCATACAGCTCTTTGGAGTCCCCCAACTCTTTCTTTAACAGGATAAATGAGACCGGAAAACAGATAACGTATGGAAAAAGACCGGACAATACATCCTTCGCCAGATTGTTCAGCTGGTATTGGATTACTTCCAGCCGTTTATATCCACTTGCATCCTCTACAGATCTTTTGATCTCTGCCAGCTTTTTCTGCATAAAATCCTCAACTTTTTCTTTAGCCAGTTTCGGATCCCTTTTATACAGGTTTTTCCACAGATCTTTCGCGATGGGAACAATGTATTGGCGTTTGGATTTTATTAGGCCCCGCCTGGCTGGAACACTCCGGAATTCAGGCCTCTCAACCACTTCGGAAATGGCATTGGCAAGCTTTTCATCAAAAGCATTTTTGAGCGCAACGGGGAATAACCTTCTTCCCAATTTTGTACGAAGAAATTCGGTTGGATTGACAAAAAGACGTCCTCCCGCCTCCAACAGAACGGTTTTCGGTATAATATTGCGCAAGATTGAAATTCCAAGCGGCTTCATGGCATCGGTCATCATTTGGACATGGCCAAAGGAGAACATGACCTGAAGCGGTTCCGGCGGAATGTCCGGCACAGGATAAAGCGAAGTGATCGGACGGCTTTGCACGATATAAAATTTGCCGCTTTCCACGCAAAACTCAATGTCCTGAGGCGAACCATAATGTTTCTCGATCCTTTTTCCCAGTTCCGAAAGTTGCAGAATCTGGCTGTCTGTCAAAGCCTGCCTGACCTGCTTATCGGAAGGCAACTCTTTTTTTACGGTTCCTCCTTCCGGCAGGGAGTAAATGGCGATTTTCTTTTCCGGGACATTTTTTTCCATGATTTGGCCTGCCTTCACTTTGTACAGGTCGGCCGATACCATGCCGGATACAATCGCTTCTCCCAAGCCGAAACTGGCATCGATGGAAACCACCTTCCGATTTCCGGTTACCGGGTCAGCGGTAAACATAATTCCCGAAACTTCTGGGTTGACCATCCGTTGCACCACCACGGACAGGTAGACCTGACGATGATCAAACCCGTTTTTTGCCCGATAAGCAATCGCCCGATCCGTAAACAGGGAAGCCCAGCATTTTTGCACGTGGTGCAGCAACTCATCCTGCCCCCTGATATTTAAATAGGTGTCCTGCTGCCCGGCAAATGAGGCTGTTGGCAAGTCTTCCGCCGTTGCACTGGAACGGATCGCATAGAAATACTGTGTTCCTGCTGATTTCCAGGCCTGAATAATACTGTTTTTTAATGGGACAGGAATATCCAGCAGCTGTAAATGGCTGCGAATCCTCTTGCCCAAGTCCCGCAACTGATTCAGATCGTTTGCATCCAATTGATCCAGTTCAGAAAAAAAGGACTCCATTTCTGGATTGGAAGCGATAAAGTCCCGATAAGCCCGGGTTGTGATACAAAAACCATCAGGAACCGGAAAACCGGCTTTACAAAGTTCCCCCAGATTGGCGCCTTTTCCGCCGACATACGAAATACTGGAATGATCCACTTCGCTAAAAGACAAGACATAGGCTTTCATAAATCGGGCCACCTTTCATTGATCATAAAGGCTTGGCAAATTTTTTCTTCTCTTCTGGTTCAGTCATGCTAATTTTATTATAAAGGAAAATCAATGTAAAGTGAGTACTCACTCTCCTTGATGCTTGACAATGATTTTTTTGATTTGTACGTGATCATAAAAAAATCACGCCATATTTAAGGCGTGAACTTGTCGACAAAGCAAGAATTTGAGATTTTTAGAAGCGGAGCAACTTCGGAGTCGCTGCAGAGCGATACCATTCCCTTCCAGGAAAAACGGGAGAAACTGTTTGAGCATAAGCGAGTTTTGCAGCCTGCCTGGAAGGGAAGGCTGAACGTCCGCGGCTACTTCCTGGCAAGACGGAGACGAAATGGAGTTCTAAAAATCTCTTTCCCCTATATGTTTTCTACTGTCTGATACCATAAGATTTATGGAATTTGTCCGACCTTTCAGGAAATAAATTACAAAAACAGACTGCCAACTGGCGCGATTATTCAGAAAACATGTACATGGAAGAATGCAACCTGTACTCTGTTTATTTGCTTTGTACCATCAGATTTATGGCTTCTTCCAGGAAATCTTCCGTATTTGCGTTTTCCCCTTTTTCAAGTTCTTTTCTCAAGCAATATTCCAGATTATACGCAACAATATAAGCTATTGAGCGATCCACCGCTGAACGGATAGCTGATAATTGGGTTACAACATCCCTGCAACTTTTATTTTCATCCATCATCCGCAGAACGCCGCGGACTTGCCCTTCAATCCGGCGCAAACGTTTTTTTGCGTCATCATTGTAATGCATGGTTAGATCTCCTTGCTATCCTTTCTTAAACTGTTAAATACTCAGCAAATAAGCCCCCGATTTTCAAAGAATATCGAGCCAGATTTTTGTGGACGTTGCAATAATCAACAACGCCAGAATCACTTGCAGCATTTTGGGATTCACCTTTTTCCCAAACCCGGCTCCGATCGGGGCTGCAATCACACTGGCTGCAATCATGATAACAGCCGGAATAAAAAGCACTTGACCTGTCATGATTTTGCCTGCTGTTGAACCGATTGAAGATATAAAGGTAATAGCCAGCGAAGTGGCAATCGTCATTCGGGTAGGAATTTTCAGGACGACCAGCATGATTGGAACGAGAATAAAGGCGCCGGCTGCACCAACTATTCCGGAGGCAAGTCCAACCATAAATGCTGAACCTGAGGCAATAAAAGGGTTAAAGGTTACCTTGCCAGGCGGAATATCATCAAGCCCTTTTTTGGGTGCAAACATCATGAGTGCTGCAATAGTGGCCAATACAGCATAAGCAAGGTTAATTTGCTCTTCGCTGAGTAATCGGGAGCCATATCCGCCAACAAAACTGCCAATCAGAATACTGATTCCCATGTAAATGATGAGCGGCTTGTTCAAATATCCGCCTTTTCGATAAGCAAAGACACCGCTGATTGTGGCAAAAAAAACCTGAACCGCACTGATCCCTGAAACTTCATGAGTGGTAAAAGCGGCAAATCCCAGCAGAGGAGGAATATAAAGAAGCAGCGGATATTTGATGACAGAACCTCCAATGCCTACCATGCCTGATACAAAAGAACCGATAAAACCAATTAAAAAAACAAGTATCAGAAACGCAAGATCCATATCCAACCACTTCTTTCGTTGACAAACCCGCCTGTATTACCTGATTTTCAATATTTTTTAAAAACAGAAGAAAAGGAGGGGAGCATTTTTTTGCTCCCTCTCTTGATGTTGCAACTGATCCCACTTACCCTTTCCTGATTCGGAAATGATATTCCCCATCCCGTTGATCAATCGTTAAAACCTGATGCCCGGCTCTTTTCGCCCAGGCTTGCACATCGTTTACAGATCCCTTGTCAGTAGTGATCAATTCAACGACCTGCCCTGTCTGAAGGGATTCGATCCCTTTCTTCACCTTTATAACCGGCATCGGACAAGAAAGTCCGCGAGCATCAATAATCAAATCGATTTTTCTTCCCTCCCGTTCATCATCCGTCAGGATTGGGGTGTGTTATGATGAATTGCACACCGATTCGGACCGATTTCAAGCTCAGCAGCCTTCTCTGGCATAACCACTTCCAGACCGCGATTAATCAACACAATTTTTTCGAAATTCGGAGGCTTTTCGCTGGAGTCTGAGGATGCCACTGCTTCAGTAAACGTTTTGCGATCCCGGGTACGCATTATTTCGTTGTTTTTGCGAATGTCCCCGAGATAGGCACCGACAATACGCTGACTGTTCATTTCTGTAATACTGGAATAGTGACCGGGAAGCACATAAAGATCGTCAGACAGCTCCGTAATCGTTGTAAAGACGGTTTCATAAAGCATTTGCGCCCATTCTTTCACTTTCCCGCCAAGATCCGGACGTCCCAATCCGCCAACAAAAATCGTGTCACCAGATAACAAATATTTTTTATTCACCAGCAGAGAGGTTGAGCCTGGTGTATGTCCGGGGGTTGGAATAGCCAGTACTTCAGCCACCACTTTCCCCATTCTGATTTGCGGATGATTTTCCAATGGTTCAAAAGAAACTGTGCCATCCTGTACATCGCTTGTCGGCAAATAGTAGGGTGCGCCTGTTTTCCCGGCCAGTTCCGTACCACCGGAAATATGGTCGGCATGAACGTGCGTGTCGACAATATGCCGGATTTCCGCTCCTTCTTTTTGGGCAATCTCCAAATAAACCTCTGTTTGGCGGCCAGGATCAAGGACCAGTGCTTCTCCTTCGGAAATCAGCATATATGACAGGCACCCTTTGGCCAGACGATTGATTTGGTACAATTTCAGATCTTCACTGGCTGCAACCCGTTCATCATGATAAAACTCACTCCATGCATTCACGCCGCCCTGGAGATAATAGACCTGATTCATTCCGGCTTCACTCAATTTATCTGCCACATACTCGGAAGACCCTTCTTTGGCACATACGACAAGAATCTCCCGGTTGTCTAGGGGTAATTTCTCCAATGCAGGCGCCACACTGTCAATCAGCTCAAAATAAGGAACATTTACGGATTTCACTTTTTTGCCTTCAATTTTCCATTTGTTATAATCTTCTTCATTACGCACATCCAGAATAAAGAGCTCATCATAAAGAATTTTTTGGGCCATCTCTTCCACCGTCATGCTTTTTGCCACGGTAATACCCTCCCTTTATCAGAATGCAAGCGTCCCGTCAGCATTTTCAGCAAAATCCGAAAATGTCGCTGCTTCGCCAAATCTTCATCATTCTCCTTATTTTTCCTGATCTACCGGACCCGTCCATTCAGACATGCCAGGAAGAACATTGATCACATTTTCAAATCCTTTCCCGGCTAACAGTTGCGCGGCTATATCGCTTCGGGTTCCTGTTCGGCATATAACATATACCGGCCTGTCTTTTGGAATTTCACCCATTTTATTCTCAATGTCCCCCAGCGGAATGGAACAGGCTCCTGGAATATGCCCAAATGCAAATTCAGCCGGTTCACGGACATCCAAAATATAGATATTCTTGTCACTATTCAATTTTTGCATTAACTCTTCGTTCTGAATAACATGGGGGTGTTTCCGATTTTCCACAAAATTGCCAGCCTTTCGCAAATAATGTTTTAATAGATTTCCTTCCTGTATCGTACCCAGGTATTGATGACCGCTATTTTTTGCCCAGCTTTGAATATCTGCACGAGACCCCGAGTCAGTTGCCTGCACTTCAATTACCTGACCCGGTTCCAGTTGATCCATTGCTTTTTTGGTGCGAACAATCGGCATCGGACAGGAAAAACCTTTACAATCCAGCTGAACATCAACTTTAATAGACATATTTTCCTCCTTAGTTAGTGCAAATCTTGCAATTCAGTGGGGAGCCTGTTAAATTTGGCCAGGATACCCCTTTCTGCATTTGGATAACAGATTATAATAAATTTGTTCTGCCGTTGGTTTTTGAAATTGTCAGCCAGAACATTTTACAGTTCTATTTTTGCTTCTCCGTTTTTAAAATATAGAAAATGTTCAGATCACTGGGCAGATAAGCAAATTTGTCCATATCCCTCCCCGGTATTGGCGCTTTAATAAAAAAACAAATACACATACCTCTATAGGTATAATCATAAACAAGGACTTCTCCCTTGTCAATCCTGTAACAGCTTTTTTTCAAATTAAAATAGCATACTCCTGATATCGATTCCTAAATACAAGTAAATTTAAGTGTATATTATAATTAGGATATAAAAATTCATTCAGGAGCGTACCAATGAATCACAAAAAGAAAATTGTCCGCCAATTCGGACAAACCGCTCTACTCTATTTAAACAGCACCATTCATGCCAAAGGCAAAGATTTGGCCTGGCTGGAAAAGGTGATGAACTCCTTCATACACAAAGACAAAGCATTGGATGTTGCAACCGGTGCCGGTCATACCGCTTTTTTGGCCAGTCGCCATTTTCAACATGTGATTGCCCTGGATTTGACCCGCAAGATGTTAGCCGTTGCGGCTGAAGAAGCCGCCAAACGAAATCTTGCCAACATCATTTTTCTTTCGGGAGACGCCGCATCGATGCCTTTTCTTGATAACACGTTTGACCTGGTTACCTGCCGCATCGCCGCACACCATTTTCTTCGGCCTGATCAGGCTGTCCGCGAAATGTACCGGGTATTGAAACCCGGGGGGCTGTTAATCCTGATTGACAACATTGCTCCGGAAGATTCAAGGGTTGCCGGAATCCTGCATCATATTGAAAAACTGCGTGATCCTTCCCATGTTCGCTGTCTTTCGAACAATGAATGGCATCAGCTGTTTCATGATGTCGGATTTTCCAACGCAAATCTGTACCAGACCTGGTCCACGGGACTTGCAGTGAATGATTGGCTGGACCGCGCAAATCCGTCATGTTCCAATCGCGAACAGATAAATCGGTTGTTAAAACAGTTGCCCCCGTCATGGTTCAGGAATCAGAAAATCTACTTGCAAAAAACATTCTGGATTTGCAAAAAAAAGAAACCGGATACTTGATTTAGCACTGTTATTCGACATAAACGGGTCTTTCGGGAAACTCCCCCTGTAAAAGCGGCGGTAATTGTATAGCGAGTTGTTTTGGAAATATCAATTCTTTGGATATCCGCAATTCATTCAAACTCCACCAGTAGTGACTTTGATAACTGCCCTTTTCTGCATCGGTAAAGTGTTCCATACTGATTTTGGTTCCGGTTGTGCGAGCAAAATAATAATATTCAATGAAATGAGTCTCCTTTTTATTGACAAACAAATTTACATTTCTGATCCAGACAAGCGGGCCCCATTCCACTTGATCCTTAAGCCCGGTTTCTTCCCACAGTTCCCGCTTTGCCGCTTCTTCAAATGACTCATTTTCCTCAACTCCGCCGCCAGGAGGAAACCAGACTGCCTCTCCCCTCGGATTTTCCTTGCTGGTAACAGTAATATCCTTCATTTTAAACAGCAAAAGTCGGTTTTGTTCATTCAACAACAGGATGCGAGCTGTGTTGCGAACTTTCACAATAACCTCTCCCTTTTTATAAAACTATTTTCATTATAATAAATCATGCTCTCTGAAATTGAATAACACCGGTTATTTGAATAAAAACCGGTGTTATAATCTGTTTTTCAATTCCCGCTTCGTTTATCCGAAAATGCCTGTACATATTAAGTATGCATTGAAAAAGGCCGCATCCGTAATCCATCCTGAACGAAATACAAAAATGGGCCAAAAAATGAATGAATGACCAATAAATAATAAAAACACCCTTCCATCATAAAATGGTAGATAGCTCTATCTGAAATGACACTGGAGGTGCGTTTAATTCATGTATGGTTATATGAACCCGATGTTTCCTCACCAATATGCAGTCAGCCAATCACCCCAGGCCTACGCTTCCATCCGCGGCGGCCCCCTCGCTCCAAATATCAGAGGATTTGTTACGTTCAGGGAAGTTCCTTATGGAACAGAGGTCGGGATTGAAGTAAGCGGGCTTCCTCCTTATCAGCCGGCTTCCGGCAACAGACCACCTGTCGGTCCGTTTGGTTTCCATATTCATGAGAGAGGGTCTTGCGAAACAGGTAATCGCAATGATCCTTTTCAGGCTGCCGGAGAACACTGGAACCCCACAAATCAGCCACATGGCAACCATGCCGGGGATTTTCCCGTGCTTTTCTCCAACAGCGGATATGCAAGAATGAACTTTTTTACCAATCGGTTTCGCCCCCGAGATGTAGTCGGCAAAGCAATTATTATCCATCAGAATCCTGATGACTATCGCTCCCAACCGTCAGGAAATGCCGGAAAACGTTTGGCATGCGGCATTATTCAGGCTGCCCGTTAGAAATACCGCAATATTGCTTTGGAAAAGAATGTATACACATTATCGGGAAGGGATTTTAAAACCCTTCCCGGTTGCGAAACAATTCTGCATCGATTATTTTTTTTGTGCGATCATCATATAATGCTGCTTTGTGGGAAAAGAGAACTGGAGAAGTTGAAATCCATTCTCTTCCAATATTTTTTTCATCTTGTCAGAATGAATACGTGGTCTTCGCGGCGGCTCCTGCTCGGCTGCTTTCTTTTCCCACTCCAGACAAAGCAGGTACCCTCCCGGTTTTAAAACACGATAGATTTCCTGAATGGCCCTGGACAGAGCGTCCACTTCATGCAGAACCAAAGAGGCAATAATCCGGTCCACCTGGTTGTTCTCCAATGGAATATCTTCAATGGTTCCTTTTACCAGTTCTACATTATTCAATGAATGTTGGTCCGTTTTTTGCTTCAGGATCTCAAGCATTTTTGGCTCTGCATCCAGAGCGATAACCTTGCCGGTAGTCAAAGATGCCGCCGGCAAAGTAAAATATCCCGGGCCGGCACCAAGATCCAGTACAACATCGTCCTGTTTAATCTGAAGCAAGGACAAAATCTTTTTCGGGGGAAAAGCTTTTCTGCGTTCCGGATTGTCCAGTTTATACACTTTGGCCGGATCAAAACGATGATTTGCCATTTTTTCACTCCCCAACATGAAAGATTATGGATTTTATATCATTTTCAGAAACCGGCAAAACCGCCAAATAATTAACTCAACCAATTGATAATCAGCGTTTTAAAAATCTCCAGTGCCAGCCACCAGGTCAGTTTCATCCCTGTTTGCCTTCTCCTTTTTATTCAGAGATTTTCTCCATGATTTCCGTCAGCTGTCCCTCGGACATCGCCCCCATGACATGTTTGATGATAAATCCGTTTTCATCGACGATATAAGTCACAGGAATGGAAAATGCCTGATACATTTCGCCGACTTTTCCTGTTTCATCCAGGAGTACCGGGAAACTGTAACCGCCTTCCTTCAAAAACTGCTCCATTTTTTCCTTGTCATCCATCGCAGTCAGGTTAACCATCATAAAATTGACCCGGTCTCCGTATTTCTCATATGCTTTTTGAATATAAGGCATTTCCACTTTACAGGGCGGACACCAGGAGGCCCAGAAATTGATAATGGTTGGTTTTCCGTTGTTTTTGCCCAATTCTGCAGTTTTGCCGTCAAGTGTCTTCAAAGTGAAATCAGGTGCCTTCATATTTTCTTGTGGAGATTCATCCCGCTGAACACTTGCCGGTTCTTTCCGGGATGAATCAGTTGGGGAATCTCCTTTACCTGAATTGGCTGTCCAAAGCGCTCCTCCAACAGCAATCACAATTACGGCACCAATGAGCCAATTTCTCCAGTTCATTTTGACATCTCCCTTCACTTGTATAAGACCTGTTCTGCCATTGGCCCCTGAACCCTGCCGATATAAACGGACAGAATCCAGAGACATTGCTCAAAAGTGAGACCAGTGGTATATGGCGGCTTGTAATCAAAAAAGATTTGAACAATAACCCAATTCCGCCAAATACAAGCAAAATTTGAAAACCCTCTCCTTCATTCCAATTCCTGTTTTCTCAGCGCCAAAAGAATCCAAGTAACGCCGGAAATAGAAAGCCATAACCGTTGAGTGGAATATTGACAGTTACCACCTGCTACGGCCTTCAACCCCCATGGCATCACTCAAACTTCTTCCAAATCACAAAAAAACAAATGATTACCCGGCACAGGAAAGAGCAGCCACAGCAAAATCGCAACAAGCAATGGCTGCAGCGGAATTTGCTTTCTTTTTGCATAATCCCGTAAATAAAGAACAGTGACAACCCCTGCAATCAGAGCGTCTTTTGAGGTTCCTGTCAGAAACAGAAAGGATTACGGATTGGAAATCATCCTATTAAATGGAAAAACAACGGGCTCAAAGCCGGTCAGGTTGACAAAAAGCATAGCCTTAATTATTATACCTATAGGTGTATATATTAACAATTTGTATTTTATGCATTTTAATATCTATATCATATATACCCCATGTATGTATATTTTTTACCCGGAAAATGAAGAAACTTGACCGCAGACCTTTTTTAAAAAATTTTATTTTGGAACACAAAGGGCTTGACCTATATTTATGAATCCGGCCAGTTCAATCATAATCAAGGGAGGAAAATATTAGATGGATACCGTTTATATAGTTCTGATCCTGTCAGCAGGTGCAATTTTATATTTTTATTTCATGAATCGCGGCATTCAAACGATAACTTCGAATGAATTGGCGAACATTTTAAAAAAACACAAAATTCGTCTTATAGATGTCCGGGAAAAAGATGAATTTAAATCTGGCCATATCCCTGGTGCAATAAATATTCCGTTAAGTCAAAAACATTTATTCATAAACAAATCCTCGGAATGGAACAAAAATGAACCTGTTTATCTTTACTGTCAAAGTGGTTCACGCAGTGCAATAGCGGCTCGTCACCTTCTTAAACTTGGCTTTCAGCAAGTTATCCATCTTAAAGGCGGACTGTTGCGCTGGAAAGGTTCCATCAGAAAAGGGAATTAGGTTTGCGGTCTGACAACAGATCCCTTTGCAGGACCCGGTTTGTTATATTTACGGGTCGGGCTATGCTTTTTCTCAGGAGTCTATATCTTCCTGAAAGTCAATCGATAGGGTTTGTTTAAACTTTTGTTAACCAATCATAACATTTGTTCACAATGGAAGTAGCAAGGTCAGCTTTTCTTTGTTTTAATTGTTTTTGCATTGGTAATATTTATTTGTTTGTGCAACAAACCAGTTTAAATAATTATAAAACTTTTTTACCCCAAGAGTACCATGGGAACTCTTGGGGGGTTTTTACATCTTTTTGCTTAATACCACACTGCGATAATTGGTAATCTCCCAATCTACGTATTGAATAAACCGATATCCTCTTTTTTTATAGTATTGGATCAATTCTTTTGCATCCTCTGCCGTATCCAGCGCCAATTCCTGGATCCTCTCTCTTCTTGCCATATCTTCCACTTTTTCCAGCAGTTTGCTCCCTATTCCCAATTTCCGGTAATCGGGGCGTGTGGCAAACTGGCCGAATCTTCCTACCCCCTCCTGATCATACCATTTGCAGCCTGAATTTATTTCTGGAGAGTAGTAGGTTATGGTTCCAACCATTTTCTGCTGGTGCCAGCAAACCAGACTGATTGCATCTTTGATTCTGGCTCTGGTAATCTCAACAGACTGTGTTGCAGCCAAGTAGTTTAAACCTCTGGCAAGCCATGTTCCATATGCCTCATTCAAAAGCTTTGTCATTTCTTCCAGTGAATCCCTGTTCATATCAAACGGCCGAATTTCTACATCCAGGTCTGTCTGTACCATTTTTAACACGTTTGTTCTCCCTTCATATTGGAATAGTTTTGTAAAATCTGTTTGAAAATACTCCTGATTAAAAGAATATTGAATTTTACTGATTTTATTATCTAAGCATGTCCTTTGCATTTTGTCAAAGATAAAGAGTTAAAAAAACAAGGCAAAGCCCATTTCCCTCATCACAAAAATAATATCCCCTCCCGGTTCCTGCTTGATCCCACTGATAGCATTCCGTTTTTCGACGATTAAAAAAACTGTGCAGATATTTTCTGCACAGCAACTTAGTCTCAACCAGTTAACCGAAATCAATTCTGCAAATAAAACCACTTGCGCCAATAATAACGACGGTTTTGCTTTCTGATTCGGATCCTGTCACGCACTTCTTCCTTTGTCAAGCCTTTTTTACCAAGTTGATGCACATACGTATCCCCCGCAACAATCAACTTGTAGCCGGCTTTGCGCAAACGTGTGCAATAGTCGATTTGGTCATGGGATCCGAATCCGTACCGTTCATCCAGCCAGCCGATTTCCTGAAGTAACCTGCGGTGAAACAAAACACAAAACCGGGACAATACCTTGGTCTCTTTCCACCGGTCTCTGTTGGTGTGGTTATATTGATTGGAGAAACGGTGAATTTTGGAGATGTTTTTAAAGGGAATCGCCAATTTCTGATCAGGATAACCCCGGTTGGTCACAGGCCCCACCATTCCGGCCTCGTTATCCTGCTCCAATACATAAAGCAGCTGTGTCAGCCAGCGGTAGGAGGGCAGCGCGTTTGACGAAAGCCATCCAATATACTCTCCTCGTGCCCTTTCCATCCCCTGGTTCAGAGAAACGGCGGTCCCCACATCCCATTGATTCTGAATAACCTGGAGCCCGGGCCATTTCAAAATGGGGTCAGGGATTTTGGACGAACCGTGATCTGCCAGGATGATTTCAACATTACAATTGCTATATTGCCTGATGCCCTCCAGACAATGACGAAGACACTTCCAGTCGTTATGATGAGGAATGATTAAACTGACCTGTGGATATTCCATATCCTGTCCGTAACATCCTCTCCAATAAAAAGGGGCCATTATGATGAAATCGTTCAAGCAAACCGGGATCTTTTAACAATCGGAGCAAAGCCCGTTTCAGTTCTTTGCACGTCTCTTTACTGTCCAATATAATTCCGTTGAACAAATGGTTCACCCATTCGCCGTGATCACCCCGGTCATCCGTGAGTATGGCCACTCCTTTTGACAATAGTTGCATATGCAGGGGAACGAATGATTGACAAGCCGAGCCCAGCGTAAGGATGACATCGGCATTCTTCCAGATCTCCTCCCGATCGGCATCATCTGTTCCCAGAAAACGGACTCCCTCGCATGAGAAATGGCGTCTTTTTTCACTGACCCAAATTACATCCAGGCCGGATTGTTTCTTTAGAAGCGAACAAACAATCTGGGCTGTTTCCGCCTGATAACGCGGTGCAACCAGGCGTTCATCGATCCATAAACATATTTTCTGTTCTGTTTTTTTCATTTTTTTTGTTCTGCCAATTTCCAGTGATGACAGCAGATTTGCCAGTTTGGCATTTATCCCGCGCTGCCGGAAAAAATAATAAAAACCGAGTGATGGAACAATGACAGGACAGGAAGAAAGCAAGGAGCATCTTTCCCGTTTTGGCAGCCGGTCAAAAAACAGGGTAATATCCCTCGTTTTTTCAACCCTGTCCAACACGGATTCAGGAGGATTTACCAGACAAATCCTGTTATCACTTGCCTGTCTGGCAATGATGGACAGAGCTTTTGACGGACTGTCAATCAAACAGTTCTGGCCAGGCGGAAACGGAACCATGTAAACTGATGGAATACGAGATGGAAAGCGAATCACAAGCGGCTCTTTCTTTTCCATCATCCATCCCGACCTTTGCCCTGAAATTGATCTATACCAATATATTCATCTTTTTTTTAATTTGCCAATAAAAAGAGTACCAATTTCCGCTGATACGGACCGATCTATTTTAACCCGGACAGCCAATCAGCCAGTTTTTGCTGGTCTTCTTTTTTGACATAGTCCTGAGAAGGCATATCTCCTTTTCCCTTTTGAATGATGGATAAAATTTCATCCCTGCTATATTTCTTCCCTACTCCTGTCAATGCCGGGCCAAACCCTCCCTGCAAATTGCCGCCATGGCAGTTGGCACAGTGCCGACTGTAAACTTTTTCCTCAGGTGCCTGCACCGTGGTTTCTGTCTCCTGATGTGCTCCCGAATTGCTACTGCATGCAGCAAGCATCAGGAAGCTTCCTGACAATAAAATAATCCAGGCGGTTTTCGTCTTAAACATGTCCATACCTTCATGCCTCGTTTTTTGAAAGATTCAGTTGTGCCTGGTAATTCAATTCCAGCAAATCCTGTTCGTCCTTCACTCTCTCACTGCGGATCCAACGTGCCAGCACAACGGAGAGTGCAGTGACATAAACAATTTCCTGCATGATTTTCATAATCACACCGCCCAGCTGCTGGTCATGTATTGGAGACAGGAGAGGTACCAATTGCGACATTTCTGCATAAGTATCAAATAAAAGTTCATTCGTGAAGGTAATCATGGCACAGGCGGGGGTAAGCAGTATCCCGTTTCCAAAAATAAGTGCCAGTTTGAACAGGGGCTTCAGATGATCCATTTCAGGTACGGGCGCCACAATGGGCCACCACATGCAAAGTGCGGTAAACATCAAAATCGCATGCGTCACAATATGCAATGTCTCACTGGCCATGATCGTATCAAATATAATCGGTACATGGTAAAACGACATCGTTCCGTTAAAAAGAAACAGAGTTAAAACAGGCCGTGTAAAAAAGGAAAAAATTATTTTTACCGGTTTGATACTGAGAATAAAGCGAAGCAAATATGCCGGGAGCCCCAGTAGCAAAAGCGGCGGTACAGCAAAATACAAAAAGGACATTTGCAGCATATGCATGCTGAACATTTCATGCGCCAACAGATCCAAAGGGCTTCCAAGGGCAAAATAGTACAAAATCAACCCCGTCAGAAAAACTGCTTTTTTCCAGTCCTTCACTGGTTCTGCATTTTTCAGGCGGCGTTGTAAAGGGCCAGTCAGTAAAAGATAAGCGATCGCCAGCAAAAGAAAAAAGATATTCAACCGGAAATTCCAGTTGCTGGCATGTGCAAACAATTGGACAAAAGTTTGTGATGCAGTCATCGAACCCCTCCAAAATCAGAAACGATTTGCTTGTTTTAATTATCATAACATATTGAAAATGATTTTTCCTGATCCGGCAGAAGCTGTCGATAAAACCAGGATTACAATCTATTTCACATAAAACAAATAGCAGCAAACAGGTTCTCACGTTTGCGCCGTTCATCTGAAAAAACACCGGTTCCATTCAAGCTGAACCGGTGTTTTTTTCTTTTTCAAGCATATTTAATAATCATGCTTTCAAACACATCGGCAATATCTTCCGCGGCATCTGTGGTTCTTTCCAAACGCTCATAAATATCTTTCATTTTAATCACATAAACGACATCCCGGGGATTGGAAAACAGTTCGCTAAGGGTTTCCCGCAAAAGAATATCTGCTTCTGTCTCCAGGGAATTAATCTCAATGCCGATTACGTGAAGAGTTTCAAATTCCCGGTTATTTAACGATGTAAAAGCATCCTGCAAGTACTTGCAAACTTCTACCAGTATATCTGCAAACCTCACCAAAGCAGGGGTAGACTCATCAATATATACACAGCGAGCCGCACAAGCCTCAATCCCGTCCATAATATCATCCAGCTTCGTAACAAGCTGAAATATATCTTCCCGATCCATCGGTGCAAAATATTCCTTGTTTAATTGTGAAATCAGGAGTTCCGTATACTCGTCTCCTTTGGACTCCAGCATCTTGATTTTCTTGCTGTATGTTTCCCTTTCTTTTAATGTATCCACATTCTCACGAAAAAGACAGGCAGCCTCTGCAATCATGGATGTAATATCGGTCATCGTATTAAAGTATGATTGTTTTTTGTTTCCGCGATTCCTAAACACTGGTTTATCCCCCAATAATACGAAAAAATCTCATTTTTGATTCTTTACTAGTATACACTTTTTTCGAGGGTCAAGACACAGGAGGGATGATTTTTGATAACGAAAAAAATAGTTTTTATTCGAATTTTCATATATGATAAATATTAGTAAAACCTTTTCAGGTTTTTAAACTGGTATCCGGTTTGACGACACAAGACGAAAGGACAGCGTACATGAATCAATCCTTTTTAATTGTTGAACAGGCGCACCTGGGGGAGAAAAAAATCCATCCGGTCCTGGCTCCGGTCATTGCTTTGCTTTTCTTTTTTGTCGGCGGGATGGGTGTGTTTTTTTTATCCCCTTTTCCAGCTCCCACTCTGCCGTTCATGAAAAGTATCATGTTCTATTTGAATCTTATTTTCTCCTTTGGAGGAACGACCCTGTTTGTATTTGCCTGGGTAAGACTGGTTGAAAAGAGACCGGTTTCATCTCTTGGTTTTGCCTGGAAAGGCGCCCTGAAAAAATATGTTGCCGGATGGCTTTGGGGGCTGGGCCTGGTTTCACTTCCGGTCATATTTATGCTCATGACCGGCCTGCTCACTCTGAATCCGGGAGAATTGGATTTATTTCTCATACTTATCCTGTTTGTTTCGTTTCTCTCCTTTGCCGTTCAAGGGGCAGCCGAGGAAATTGTGGTTCGCGGCTGGCTATTGCCTGTTATGGCAGCCCGTTCCCCACTCTGGATTGCCGTCTCCGTCTCTATGCTTTTTTTTGCTGCTCTGCATTTGTTGAATAATGAAATAACCCTGTTGTCCTTCTTTAACATTATGTTGTTTGGATTGTTTGCCGTCGGGCATGTTTTGAATGAGGGAAGCCTCTGGGGAATTTGTGCCATTCACTCTGTCTGGAATTGGGCACAAGGTTCCATCTACGGGTTTGCCATCAGCGGGCTGCGCCTGACTGACTCCTTCCTCAAGCCAATCGTTCACGGACCTGACCTGATCCATGGCGGTCCATTCGGAATTGAAGGAAGTATCTTCACCTCGATTGTGCTGGGAACTGCCTCCTGGCTGGTATGGCGAAAAGCTTTGAAGGCATCCAAAAAATCATCCGTGTGAAATGAAACACGGCTTTTTTTACCCGTTTTCCCGGGAATAAATACTTTTGCCTGACATTTCCGGAAAATGCTGAAGGCGAAATGATTTGAGACAAAAAACTGCTGCCTGTTTGCCAGGCAGCAGTTTTGTTCATGAAATTATTCCGGCGAAGCAGGTGGTTTTCTGTTTTGGCTTTGCTGTGCGATCAAGCCCTGGATCAGCTGATTCAGATCAATCCCGGAGACCTGCTTTACCATCTCCGGTGTCTGGGCCATCAGATTGGTTACATAATTGCTTACTTTACTTGCTCCGCTGCCTTCCGAGCCGGATGAGTCGATCACAGTAATCTTGTCAATATTCCCCAACGGCCCAGCCACTTGTTTGGCCAGTTCGGGCAACATTTTGGCGATCAGATCAAGCACAGC
>JBAVDL010000161.1:0-3871 GCA_049587175.1 Thermoactinomyces sp. | reverse complement strand
ATAATGTACTTATTTGGTAGTATTATTAACTAAAATAAAAGTAGTTTTTCAATTAAAAATAAATGGTGGGATTTTATGCTAAAACTTGTTACTTACGCTGGAAGACGTCCTACTAATGATGAAATTAAAAAACAGAGTTTTTTGGGAAAATCATATACGTATTTGGTAGCGACGAAAGCACTAGAAAGAGAGCGGAAAGATTTATTTCAAAACCATCAGAAGGTTAAAGAAAGACGAATTGGTGTTTTTGAAGATGTATTAAGAGAATGGGTAAAACAGAAATACAAAATTGCAGGAAAAGGAGAAGAAATTACATTACTCAAACGAGCAATTGCTAAAGTTGCCAAGTCCGATGAAACTTTGGCTGAAGTACTCAGAAAAGATGTTTTAACATGGATGGATGCACTAGCAAAATTAGCAGTTGAAAATATCGATTTATCACAGACATTGCCCGATGATCTTCAAAAATACTTAGTTAACTCTTATGTAGGGGAATTATTAACTAAATTACAACAAGCTTATTATGATTTGCTTGAAAAAAAGCAATACCATTTATTTGAGAGAGCAGTACGCAACTATTTGTGTAATAATTTTACCTCCTTTAGACCAATAGTTATTATGGAAGGTTTTACTTATCTTACTCCTCTCCAACAATTTTTTGTAGAAGTTTGTTATACGAAGAATGTAAACGTAGTTTTTTTGGTTCCAAGCTCATCAAACCAACCAAAAGGATTTGAGCGTATTAAGATTACTTACGATAAGTTAGAAGAAAAATTGAAAGAAAAATATGGTGACTCGGTGATTTTGGAACGGGAAACAGTTAAAACTCCACCTTTGAGTCAGAAAGAAGATCTTAATCACGTTCAAACTTCGCTGTTTAGTAATATGCCTTCAGTTCAAACATATGATCAAAAACATATTTCACTATATTGTTATCCAAATAGAGATCAAGAAATTTTGGCTGCAGTAAGAACATTAAAAGAGTGGTTCAACGGTAAGTATACTCCGGATGAAGTGGCAGTTGTTGTGCGTAATCGAGATGAGTTTAAAGAAACCTTGCAAGACTTTTTACAGGCAACTGATCTTAAATATTTGGATAAAGATGGAAAAGTTTGTAATGTGATTTTTCATGATTCATCTCGACTTCTGCTGCTTACACCCGTAGGGAGATTTATTTTAACACTTTATGATATTTGGGATAATGGGACTTTAACTATTAATGCTGATCAATTTGAAACTGTTCTTTCATCTGGATGGTTGGGTGCAGTGCTACAAGACTCAACAATTCAATTTCAAATATTGAGGTATCAATTTTTCAATCATTGCAAGACAGAATCTGATTGGATAAAAACTTTTGAGAATATAAAACAACATTTAGACAACAATCATCAGAAGAATCGGATGCCTCTCAACCTGGATCAAACGATTTTAATAACTTGTCTTGATCATTGGAATCAAACAATCCAACGACTCAAACAGATTTGTCAGCGACTATTTCAAGTTGAGAATGGAGGAATCTCTCGACACATCCGACAGCTGCGTGATGAGATTAATCTTCTGGAACTGGAAATAGAAGATATTCGTCAGTCTGAGTTTGACATTTTAACAAAAATTCAAGATGTGTTTGAGGAATTAAATAAAAGTTATTCAATGGATCTTACAACTAAAGAATTTGGTGAAGCATTACATGCTTTGGTCAAGTATAAAGAAGACAACGAAGATAATTTTTGCGAAAAACAAGATCATAGCACAATTGGAGAACGTTTGTGGATTACAACTCCGGAGGGAATTGATGGTATTCAAAGGAAAGCGATTATTTATGTTGGTGTAGATAATCTTCGTGTCCCTTCTCCTGAACCTTTATCTTGGCCTTTTTATGAAGATCAGTGTTCCAAGCACATTGCAAATGAGAGATATATGTTTCTAACAGTAGTACGATCAGCACAGGAAAAGTTAGTTATCACATCAGCCCGTTATGATGGGAAACACGAACTAGTTGAAAGTGTTTATATGAATGAGGTGGCACGACTGTTGGGAATGAAGGTAGAAAATTTGTCTCCAGAGCATTTCTACCAAGCAGATTTTGCCCCAACTACGGTAGAAAGTTTGCATCGTACACCACAAAGGCGAACTGACTATAGCCTGCACGAATTAGCTCATTACGGTCTCTGCCCTCTTCGGTATAGCTTGGAAATCTGTAGTCCGCACGCAAAACTATACCGAAATGACTGGCAGTTACAGATATATGCACAAGGAATATGGTTAGATAAAATCTTTGATGCCCTCTGTGAATACTATGGACCAAAAAGAAAAATTAATAGCAAAACAATTCTTAGTAAAAAATTTGAGGGTGCAAAAAAACATGTCAAAGGCAAGGTAAAGAAAATGTTTCCTTCTTTTAGCGTTTCAACCTGGTATGGAATT
The DNA here is from genome assembly GCA_049587175.1 of Thermoactinomyces sp. Lineage (GTDB taxonomy): Bacteria > Bacillota > Bacilli > Thermoactinomycetales > Thermoactinomycetaceae > Thermoactinomyces. Next base: position 1,447 of record JBAVDL010000161.1, on the reverse strand, counting down.
GAGCATCAGGTGGATAAGCAGTTACAGTATTACGTTAACAATAAGGGTAATTGGAAACCACCTTTTTACTTTTTTCGAGGTAAAAAGGGTTCTATTAAAATCCTAGGAGATAATGAACTTGAAGAGAGAATATTTTTCATTAAGTACGAAAAACCTTATATGATGCAGAGCGGTCCCTATTCTAATATTTTGTTTAATAGTATCCAATGTACAGAATGGTTATTACATGGAAAAAAACAAAAAAAAGTGAAGAGAGAGAATGAAGAAGATCATTCATTAAGACTTTTTGCAAGTCAATATGAAGCTGTGCAATGGTGGCGAGGAATAATCTCAAAGGATATTAAAAGTAAGAACACACAAGATTCAAGTTGGAAACAATTTAAACGAGAATTAGAAGAGGAAAAGAAAAGGATGTTACATTGGATTAAGGGGATTGAAAGAAATAAATTTCCGGTAAATGCTGGTGACCACTGCCATACTTGTTCTGCGCGCATGGAATGTTTGGGTGTTAATCTGGAGGTGAAATAAGAGTGGATGTTCAAATGAAGCAAATTTTTAAAAGAGGTGGTATATCACTGGGCAAACAACAGGCTGCTATAGTGGATCATGTTTTGAGCAACTCTGTTACAGTAGTATCTGCCGGAGCTGGTACGGGGAAAACTCATACGATGATAGCAGCTGTTTTGCATATATTGGATTGTAAAAAAAATGAAGTCAATATTGACAATTTTATCCTGATTACGTTTACCAATAAAGCTGCCGATGAAATGAAAGAACGTTTAAGTAAGGAGATTGGAAAAAGGTATTTATGTGCACAAAAAATACGAGATCAAGATGAGATGGGATATTGGTTTGAACAAAAGGAGCGTTTGACCACGACATTTATTGGTACAATCCACTCCTTTTGCTCTATGATGCTGCGGCTTTTTGGTTATGAAGAACGTATTCCCCATGAAACAGAAGTGTTGATGACACAAAGCTATTTTATTGAGGCAATGCAACAGACAATGGATGAAGCAGTATTAAATCAGTCGGAAATGTCAATTCTTTTTCGTAATATAGATTGGCAGCCATATCAAATGAAGCAATTTATGCAATCAGCTTACGAGTATATTCGAAATCGAGGTATGGATGTACAAGAAATATATAAAAAAACACTTCAGCAAGAATCAGATCAAGGTTTTCGTTATCGAAAGGCTGTTGCTGAGTTTCTATTGAAGTTGCATCAAAACTATACAAAATTAAAACAAGAAAAAGGGAGAGCAGATGCGAACGATTTATTATTTTTTACAGCTAATGTATTAGAAAGGCATGGAAATCTATAATGACCCCATACGCTTCCAGACAAAAGAGAGAGTATAATAGGAAGCAAAAAAGGGGTCTTTTTTATGGGACGGAGAAAATGGACTGCTGAGGAAAAAATGGAGATTGTTTTGGCAGGGATGGC
>JBAVDL010000160.1:0-29370 GCA_049587175.1 Thermoactinomyces sp. | reverse complement strand
AGTTGATATTGTTTGCTCTTCTTTTTATGGTGGGCTGCTTTCTCACCTTTGCCATGCAACAATTGTGCAAATCTGGACAAAGATCGGACGATGTTTCAGAAATTTGCCACCTGTTGTTGCAGGCATTTTCTTATGACAAAGACACTATTCCTTTAACAAAAAAACACATACATGGTTTAAAACCATGTATGTGTTTCGTGAAGAGGTGCAAGATGTCTGTCGGGTCAGCTGAAACCGGATATCCGGTATTGACAGCGCTTTAATCATCAGGACTCATAGTTTGGTTCCGCATGATTTTTTATATAGATTTCAATTCATTTGCAACAAAGAAATGTTCACATACATTTGAAATACGTTGTAAATCTACATTCCCGCCTGATACAATCGCTACAACTCTTTTTCCTTTTGTATATTTATCTACTTTTCCTGCAAGGAGAGCAGCCGTAGCCAATGCCCCGGCTCCTTCAACAACGGCTTTTGCACGTTGCAGCAAGTCTTTCATGGCTACCTCTATTTCATCTTCTGAAACGGTTACAATATCATCCACCAGTTCTTTCACAATCTCGAAAGTCAAGTCTCCTGGTATTTTGACGGCGCATCCGTCAGCTATGGTTGGTGCAACATAATGTTCTGTAATTTTTCCCTGATCATAAGAAGCTTTCATTCCATGAACATGATCAGCCTGAACACCAATCACTTTGATGGAAGGATTGAAAGATTTAAGTGCAACTGCAACTCCTGAAACAAGGCCTCCGCCGCCAACAGGCACAATGACCGTATCAACATCCCACATGTCGTCAAGAATTTCCAATCCAATGGTTCCCTGGCCAGCCATCACCTCTACATCATCATACGGATGCAAGTATGTTTCTCCTGTCTCCCGTATAATTTCTTCGCATCTGGCCTTGGCATCATCAAAAGTGTCCCCATATAAAATAACTTTGGAACCATATCCTCTGGTTGCGTCAACTTTGGCCTGCGGTGCAGAGACGGGCATGACAATTTTGCTTTTAATCTTGAGCAAATGAGAAGATAAGGCAACGCCTTGCGCATGATTGCCGGCAGAACAAGCGATTACACCACGCTCTTTTGCCTCTTTTGTCAGATTGGAAATCTTGTTGAATGCGCCGCGAAACTTGAATGATCCGGTCAGTTGCATGTTTTCCAACTTCAAATAGATTTCTCCGCCTGTTCTGCTTGTCAAATAGAACGATTTTACAAGGGGGGTTTTGCGGTTATTTCCAAAAAGAGTGTTACGAGCTTCTTTTATATCGTTAATGGAAAGAGGTAAATGTTTGTCAGTCAATTTATAACACCTCTTCTAATGGTTTGTAATCCAGGCCCAATGTTTCACCCAATTTTTCAAGTGTAATGGTTCCCTTGTAGATGTTGACGCCAGATGCCAGAACCGGATTGTTTTTAATTGCATTTTCCAATCCGTTATTCGCAATTTCCATCAGGAACTCGATATTGCCATTTGATAAAGCCATCGTGGCAGTACGCGGGGTAGCTCCGGGCATGTTCGGCACAGCATAATGCAATACACCATGTTTGATAAATACCGGATCATCATGGGTTGTATAGTGATCGATTGTTTCTACCGTACCACCCTGGTCAATCGCGATATCCACAATAACACTTCCGGGTTTCATTGATTGAACCATATATTCTTTAACAATTTTGGGCGGTTTGGAACCCGGGATCAGGATTGTGGAAATAAACAAATCGGCATCCTTGATCTGGTTCTCCAGATTTTCCGTATTGGATTCAATAACATCAACGGGATCATTTTTATATCTTTCTTTCAAGTAAGCAATCTGTTTTTTGTTGATTTCCAGAATCGTCACATGGCAACCGATTCCAATCGCCATATCGCATGCGTTTATTGCTGCATTGCCCCCGCCCAGAATGACAACTTTCCCGGCCGGAATTCCCTCAATTCCAGGCAATAAAATTCCTTGCCCCTGATGCTGTTTTTCCAAATAATAGGCTCCCATAAACACTGCACGGCGACCAGCAATGGCACTCATCGGTTTTAGCAGGGGGAAAGTGCCATCCTTGCTGATTGTTTCCGCCGCAATGGCAATCGTTCCGGCTTTCCGCATTTCTTCAACGCATTCTTTTGAAGCCGCCAAATGCAAAAATCCCCATACAATAAGATCTTTCCTGAAATAGCGAAATTCCGGGGGTAATGGTTCCTTCACTTTTACAAGCATATCAACATCCCATACTTCATCTTGCGTAACGATGCTTGCCCCTGCCTTTGTATATTCCTCATTTGAATAACCACAGCCCAGACCCGCATCTTTCTGGACTAAAACCTGATGACCCTCTGCAACCAGCTTCTGAACATTTTCCGGGGTCATTCCGACACGGGCTTCGCCTGCTTTGATTTCTTTTACGACACCAATTTTCATTCTGCCACATCCTTTATCAAAAATATAATACCAATTAATATTATATATAGTAACATTCTCCTTAAATAAGAAATTTATACAAACTTTTTCTGATCATCGGATCAAAAACAGTATTCATCCATCAGAGTTTGCTTCAAATAAGGATTTTATTACTGCGGGAGAGAACTCTGTTGGATGCTATCGTGAACAGGAAAATTATTTTGGATTATATAAAAATACTAAAAAATACCAAGCTTCAGTTTGTATTTTGAAGAGAAGGAAAAAACAGGATAAATTAATTGGCAAATTCAGGTTTAAAGTGACTGGCACGGCAGCATGGTTCTGGCCACCGCCCTGTCTTGTATCTCCCGGCGAAAGCAAAGTAGATCGATAAGAAAAGAATTACTGTAGAAAACACAACTTCTGCCTGAACAGAAAAAAGGCTGGCATGTTTTTGCCAGCCTCTTATGCTTTGATTTAATGCCCAATATAATTGGCCCAGGGAATCAGGGCTTTAAAATCGTTATACGTAAGCAATGTATCCCAATGGCCTGTCAGCTTTGCGGCAAATACCATAATAAAAAAAAGGCTGAAAAAGGCAATGGGAACAACCCATTTGCTTACTTTCCCGGGCCCTGTCCTGATCGTCAAGGTATCTTTAACCGGGCAGGCTTCGATACATTCCATACAAGCGGTGCACTCCGGAGTTGCAACAGATGTCTTCCCGGATACCTTGATCCTTGAAGGGCAGACACGTGTACACTGCTTGCAATCAATACAGGTTTCTTTATTCCGGTGTATCCTGGTAATGCCCAGAATAGAAACCAGTCCGATCAAGGCACCGTATGGACATAAAAACCGGCACCAGAAATTTTTAAAAAACAAGGAAAGAACGAATAGTACAATAAGGAGCTTCAAGGTAAATTCACTGATGTCCAGGAAAAATTGCAACATTTTAACATCGGATATAGCGTTATATGGTGACATCAAGAAGTCCTTTGCTGCGGCAACCGGCATATCGAAGATGATGATTTTCACAAAAAAGCCCAACAGCAAATACTTTAAGGGATATAAAAGCCATGTCATCCACCTGGGAAGATCCAAATTTTTTTTAAACATCCTGTTGCCCAGGATGCCAATCCATTCGCTGACTGTTCCCACCGGACACATCCAGCTGCAAAACAACCTTCTGAACAGAAAACCCGAACCAATCAAAAAGGTTAACAACAACAAACCGGCAGGATGGATCGTATCAAACTCCCCGGTTATGATCCAGACCTTCAGGGCGACAAGGGCACTGATTGGCAAAAATCCCTCCACTGCGCCGGGCCTTTCGACATAGGGTTCCGCTCCAAAGGAAGCAAAATGACTGTAAAATTGATAAAACCTGATTCCGACATAAAGGATAAAAAGTAAAAACAGAATCTGTACAATATGCCGGACAACACGGAGCGGTTTCCTTTTTATCCGTTTGTGCAGATTAATTTTCATATAAATTCTCCTGTTATTGCTTTTCATTATGATTTTCAAGCTATCTAACACTGATATTTTCTGTACATACAGTAGAGCACGAATAAAGGCTACACTGCATATTCCGCAGAATACACAGTGTAAGCCTTTTTTCTTCTAACAGAGATCTATTCTATTTTTTTGGCTGTTGTGCCGGGAAATAACTGTTTGTTGCATGATCCTTTTTCTTGAAGTTATCTTTTTCATTCTTGACGGCTTGTTTCACTTTTTCAATCTCTTTATCCAGCTCCTGAATATTTACGCCTTTTTTGACCAGTTCTTCTGTCGCAATTTTTATCGCTTTATAGGATTCTTCAGAAGAAAGCTTTAATGTATCCATTGCCTGTTGCGGGTTATGGAAGCCTGCTGAACTTTCGGCAGCGATGATATCCCAGAACCACTGGCCTTTGCGGACATGCTCCTGTGCTTCTTTGATTTTGTTCTCACTGACACCGGAGGTAATCATCTTGTTGATGTAATAATGGGCGGTAACCGAAACATCCTGGGCTTCATGCAACGCGCTCATGTGCGTTTCCTGGATTTCAAGAACCCGTTTCTTCAAATCTTCCAGATCCCTGTTGCTGTGGCAGGTGGCACAGGATTGTTCCATCGTTTTAAGCGGTGATGTCCACCAGTGAGAGCTGATTTTCTTCTTGCCGTCTGCCCGTTCATAAGGCATATGGCAATCGGAACAGGAAACATCGGCTTTTCCATGCGGCCCGGTTGAATGTGTTTCAAAATCGGGATGCTGTGCTTTTAACATTGGCGTTCCGGAAATGTTGTGAATCCAGTCTTCCTTGAAACCGTTTTTCCTGGCAATCGTATCATAGTACTTGTACATATCTTCCGGCTTGAAGCCATTCTTCCAGGGATATGTAACCTCGCTGTTGTTGGCATCAAAGTAATATTCAACATGGCATTGGCCGCAAACATAATTTCTCATTTCGTTTCGGGTCGGGTTAGACATATCAATGCCCTGGGATTTCATGGCTTTAATAAAGCTTGGACGAGTAACCCGCAGATCCATGGTTTGCGGATCATGGCAGTCAGAACAGCCGATCGGGGAGTGTCCCATCGATTCCCCTTTGGGCCAGATCTCCTTGTTGAAGTTGGCTCCCCAGTAATTATCACCCATTTCCTTGATCATCTGCGGAACGGCTGTTGATTTGCAGGTATAGCATGAACCAACAGAAGTATCCGTTATACGGGCGATGGAGCGAACATCCTCCAGTGCATAAATATGGCCGCGGTCTTCATTATACTCGGTAGCAAAGGAATACCCGTTAAACAGGATGGGCAAAAGCGGTTCTTTATCCTTATCAAATTTGCTTCGCTTGACGGAACCGCTATAGGTTGTATCTTCCATTTCCCTGTTTTTCAGGTAACTTTCATATTGAAGTGGAAACAGTTCTTTAAAAGCTTCATTACGGATCTCGTCTTTGGCCAGCCCTGTCGTTTGTGTTTTTTCACCTTCGTCCGATCCGGAACAGCCGGTGACGGCAAGGCTGAAAACGACGAGGAAAAATATGGCCCATCGAAAATATCTAGCCATTATCCATAGTCCCTCCCTTTCTTTCTATAAGCTGTCCAGGCTCAGGCGGTTTGAAATAATCCTCTGTCTTGAAATCGGAATTATGCGGTACGGCCTCATGGCAGCTTGTGCAACTGTCTTTTGCGTCATGCGATACATTATCCAGGGTATTTTTATGGCAACTGATGCAGTTTTCCGTGATGATTTCCCTGGAATTTTCTGTTGGGTGCAAGACCTTTGGAATGCTGTCAACGTCAAGCGTATTGAAATAAACATGGCCAATTCCGGCTTTGGCCTTGTTTACATATTTATTGACCAGTGAATCATGCGGAAGGTGGCAGTCTGCACAAGCCAGTTCCGCATGGTTGGAATCGGTAAATGAACTGTGAGCCTGCGTCATAATATGACAGCTGCTGCAAAATTCCGGAGAGTCCGTGTAATCCAATACTTTTACGGTGACAACGGACAGGATGACACCAGCAAAAGCACCAATCAACAACAGAATTTGTTTATTACCTAAATGAAACTTTTTCAGCATGTCCTCACCTCCCTTCCATGGGTTTTGTAAAAACATGCAGTGTTTTACATCATGTCTAAACATATGGAGGAAGACGATTTTCAGGACTGTTTCCCGGCTCTTCCCTGGGAGTAGTGGGAGCGCTTTGAAGTCTCCCGCTTCAAAAAACATCACCTCACATGTTGTCAACCTGCCCAAGGCCTAAAATGGATCAGCCGGTCAGGAACTGGACTTTTGCTCTATTGATCTGATCAGATCTTTTTTGGTTGTCGGGCCCGCAATTCTTTCGACAATGATGCCGTCCCTGTTAATAATCCATGTTTCCGGTTGTCCAACAACACCGTACTCATCGGAAACAATTTCTTTCGTGTCCAGTAAATAAAGAAGTTTGGAATCTGTCTTTTTAATATAATTTTCTATTCTTTTGCGAGGTTCGCCCCGGGCAATAATGATGAGTCGGGCATCCTTGTATTCTCTGGCAAAAGCTTCAAGCTCCGGCGCTTCATCGATGCAGGGCTGGCACCATGTTGCAAAGAAATTCAGGACAACCGGCTGTCCCTTGAAATCTGACAAACGCCAGGTTTTTCCATTTACATCCTGCAATTTAAAGTCAATCGCCTGATCTCCTGTTTCCGCTGCCGGTTTTCCTTTCAGACCATTTCCAAGAAAAACAATCACTCCGATTACGGCGATAATAATTACCGCAGAAATGAGTTTTCCGCGCATCTCTTTCACCTTCTCCTTACTTGTTCTTGATTCCATTCCTCCAGTTGCTCCATGTCTTTTTTCAGCTGTTTCTGCCGTCTTCCCAATACCACGATATAAGCTGCGATAAGTCCCCAGATGATGGTATAGGCCAAAAACAAATAGTTCATTTTCTTTCCTCCCTCAAATCAATTGGTCAATTTATCGATAAGCCTGTTTTTGAACCGTTTTACAGCAACACGCGTTTTCTCGATTTCTATTCCTTTGCGCATCAGAAAAACGTATAAAATCGTAATCGTAAATACGGAAAACAGGAGTGTTGCCAGCATTTCCGGTTCAATACCTCCGCCAGTCTGGTTTTTTCCTTCCCCGAAAACAACGGGATGCAGTTTTGCATTCCACCAGCGAATTGCCATGAACACAATCGGTACATTGATACAGCCGACAATGCCAAAAACTGAAGACAACCTGGCCTTTTTTTCCCAGGAACCATCCATTTTTCTGATAAACAAATAGGCGATATAGATAAACCACAGAATCAGGGTCGTCACCAGTCTGGGTTCCCAGCTCCACCACGTGTTCCAGCTGGCCCTGCCCCAGATCATTCCGGTAATCAGGGTAATGGTCGTGAACAAAACACCAATTTCCGCAGACACACCTGCTGAAATAAAATGGTTCATCTTCGGCCTGATCAAAGTGGATACACTGTAAAATCCGACAACGAAAAAGGCCAGAAAGGCAACCCAGGCAGTTCCGACATGAAAATAGAAGATTTTTTGCGGTTCCCCCATGATTCTTTCAACAGGGGACCAGATAAAGATCAAATACATCAGGATGATAAAGGCCGGTACCAGGAAATAAAATAAAACCCGGTCTATCTTGTCAGAATCCAGTTTCATAATGAGTCCTCCATTACAAATTCAAATAATAAGAAGCATATTGCCGTAAATAACAGATCATATCCCGCTATCAACCGGAGCCATGAACCGGCATATCCGATGCTGGCCGTTTCCACTGCTGCCTTTGTCGCCTGTACAGCCGCAATCATGAGCGGGCTGATGAGGGGCAAAAGAAGAACCGGCAGAAGCATTTCACTGTTTTTGGCATTGGCAGCCAGGGCGGCCAAAAACGTCCCGACAACGATAAATCCATAGGTTCCGCAAAAGATAACGAGAATGAACCAGAAACAGGAACCCGCAAACCGATAGCCGAACAGCAGGAACAATAAAGGGATACTGATGACCTGCACAAAGGAAACCATCACAAGGTTGGCTATCACTTTCCCGATATAAATGCTTGTCAAATCGATCGGGGCCAGGCGCAAACCGATCAGGCAGTCATTTTCCAGTTCCGACACAAATGAGCGGTTTAAACCAATCAGGCCGGAAAAAATCGTAATAACCCAGACAAGCCCGGGAATTACAGCCTGTACAGTACTGTTGACAGGATCAAAAGCAAAACTGAAAACAAGGACTCCCAGGGCGGAGAAAACAAGCATGATCCCGATTGTCTGTTTTGTTTTCAGTTCATTTTTCAAATCTTTTCCGGCAATCATCATGGCATCCCCAAGAATTGAAATCATTCTTCAGACACCACCTGTCCATACCACTGTTTCATTGCCTGCAAATTGAAAATTTCATCCCGGTTTATATCCGCTGCAAGTTTTCCTTTTTTCAGGATGGCGATCCGGTCGGCAATCCGGCAGACCTGCTCAAAATCATGGGATATCAGCAGAATCGATGTTCCGGCTTCTTTTTTCTCTTTTATGATGCGGTTTAACAAAGAGATGGCGTCCTGATCAAGCCCGGTATACGGCTCATCCAGCAGCAGGATTTCCGGGTCCGGAAGAAGAACCCTGGCGATTGCAAGCCGTTGCATCATTCCTCTTGAAAAAGAGCGAACCGGCATATCCTTAAACATGTACATCGATGTTTCTTTTAACAGAACTTTCACCTTCCGCTCCAGATCGTCTACCTTGTGCAATTTCCCGTAAAACATCAGGTTTTCCACGGGAGTGAGCGCATTGTAAAGGGATGAGCGATGTCCCAGAAATCCGATCTTTTTTCTGACAGCTGCAGAATTTTTTCCGGCTTTTTCCCCATTGAAAAGGATTTGTCCCCCGGTTGGTTTCAACAAACCGGCTATGCATTTGAAAAGGGTGCTTTTTCCGGCGCCATTCGGGCCGATTATAGCCAGAACTTCCCCTTTTTCAAGCGTCAAGGTTACATTTTTCAAAATGGGCTTGTCTCCGAGGAACTTTGTCAAATTTTTCAGTTCAAGCATCGCTTTCAACTCTTTCATCAGGTAAATTGACGTAATTGATGCTCTGTCATTTCGAGGCGCATTTCCAGTTCCTGTCTCTTTTTCAGGTAACAGTCACTTGCAATCTCTCCCTTGCCATGTTCCCGCTCCAACTCTTCCAAGTCTTGTTCAAGGCGTTTTTTCCGGGTCATCAGCTGTTGAAACCGTTCTTCTTCCCATTCCGGTTCAGCCTTAAGCTTGCGATTCTTCCTGTACAGATAAAAGCCGATAAAACCGCCTGTTGCCAAAAGCAGGACCATATGGGGATCCAGTCTGTTTAATCCCGGTGTGGACAGCCAAAAGGTTACAAGCCACTCCGGATGAAATGGCGGTATATCCATCCTTATCTACCTTTCTGCTTCCTCATTTTTTGCAATTCAGCCAGGATCTCCAGTTCGATCTCCTGATTCTGCATATCGGTTTTGCCTGTTTTCCCGGTCACTTTTCTTTCCTGCCTGATCAAGTCATTTGCCAGCAGCTGATACTGCTCTTTTAACTGGAGATAATCCGGCTCCGCCATTTTTTTCATCAGAAAATCCATTTCCAGTTCGTTTGCAGCTTTATAAATTGTGTCCAGAGTAAGCGCTTCTTCCGCTTCTGCCTTCCTTTCCCCGCCATGTGCCATGGTTCCCTCTGCTTTAAAAAAGGGGGAAACAATCAGATAGAAACAAATCAAAACCATCATTGCACTCACAATTAACCAGACAAAATCCACAGGCGTCATCTCCTAAAATTGCTTGCGGCGTTCTTCATCAAAAATTTTCTCTGCCAGTGCTTTTTCTTGTTCGGACTCCCATCCAGGTTTGACTTCAAACTCCGGATGGTTTTTGCCTTTGCTTTTTTTTCGCCAGAAAGCGGTTATGATGACAATTCCGGCAACAAATCCCAATACAGGGACTGCCCAGGCAACAAGCCCTTTTGCGTCAAGGCCCGGTTCCTTCAGGGCTGCCTGGCCGTACTGCTCCACGTAGTAGTTGATAATTTCCTGCTCGCTCATCCCCTCATTCAACATCTCAGCCACTTCTTTGTAATAGGTTTGCTTGACTGAACAGGTGGACAAGTCATCTTTTGCATGCCCCTGCATGTCCAGTTGGGAGACAATCGACTGGAATTCTTTTGAGTTGTAATCGTACTGGGCCATTCCGGTTGCTGGCAACATCAGTAAACAGAAGAATAGAAATACCGGCAGTTTTTTTCTAATCACGGCGCAACACCAGCCCCGATCCCGATCGGCTCCGGCCAGGCCTGAAGGCCCCGAAATTTCCTGTTTTGCCGCCAATTAATGTGATCACGATGCCAATCACCATGATGACTCCCCCTGTCCAGATCCAGCTGACAAAAGGATTGATCTTTACCTGGAAAGTGGCCTTGTCCCTGCTTTCCCAGGAACTGAGCACAACATAAAGGTCCTGGGACCAATTTGTTTTTATGGCTACTTCCGTTGAAGGCTCCGGCCAGGTTTCATAAAAGATCTTTTCCGGCTTTACCGTTCCAATTTTTCTGCCCTTGTATGTTACATCCATATCCGCAACGACAATTCCATTGCCGTTCTCCATGTGCTCGCTCAAACCCTTAAACGTCAGTTTGTAGTTTCCGATGGCAAAGCTTTTTCCGGTTTGGACTGTTTGCAACACTTCGCTGGAGTATGCATGGGAAGCAATAACCCCGACCGCCAGGACGGCAACACCGATATGGACAATATAGCCGCCGTATCTTCTCTGGTTTTTCATCATCAGGTTCCAGGCTGCTTTCAAGATATTTTCCTGTGTCACCTTTCGTCTTGCCTGAATCCCGAGCACGAATTCCTGTATATGGCTGGCAAACATAACCACCGTGCAGGACAAGCCAATTATGGCAAAAATCCCTTTTACCCCAAGAGCAGCAAGGATAATGGCTGTTAAAACGCCCGCAGCCAGCGGCCACACCATACTTTTCAAAAATCTTTTTACGGTTGCTTTCTGCCAGGCGATCACGGGGCAGACTGCCATGAGAATAATCAGCCCCAGCATGATCGGTGCCATCACCTTGATGAAATATGGCGGCCCAACATTCACTTTTGTCCCGGTAAGCACTTCAGATACCAGCGGATACATCGTTCCCCAGAAGACTGCAAAGGCTCCGGCCACCAGTATCAGATTGTTCAGCAGAAAAGAGCTTTCTTTTGAAAAATATGTTTTTATGAGATTGGTCTCTTTTTTTATCAGTTGATATCTTGTCATCACCACATAAATAGACAAAATCAGCATCAATGTCATGAAAACAAGGAAATATGTTCCCAGATTTCCCTCGCCAAAAGCATGGACGCTTGTCAGCACCCCGCTGCGAACCAGGAAGGTACCAAACAGGGTTAACACATAGGAAAGGATTACCAGACTGAGATTCCAGATTCTTAACATCCCTTTCCGCTCCTGCACCATAACGGAGTGGAGAAAAGCTGTCACCGTCAACCAGGGCAAAAAGCTGGCATTTTCAACAGGATCCCACGCCCAGTAGCCGCCCCAGCCAAGCTCCAGATAGGACCACCATCCGCCTATTATGTTGCCGAGGGTAAGAAACAGCCAGGCTGCAAGTGTCCAGCGTCTGGTCAACGTGATCCATTCGGCATCCATCCTTTTCAGCATGAGTGCGGATACGGCAAAAGAAAATGGAACCGAAAGGCCTACATATCCCAGATAAAGCGTAACGGGATGAAGAATCATTCCCGAATGTTGCAACATCGGGTTTAACCCTTTGCCGTCTGCAGGAATGGTATCGGTCATCTCAAACGGATTGTCTGTTGTAACCAGGACTATAAAAAAGAATAAAATGTTCAATAATAGCACGCTTGAGGCATACGGAATCATCGGATTTTTTTTTGCTTTCGAAAATACCAGCAATCCGGTATAGACACACAGGAGAAACAGCCAGAGCAACAACGAACCGGCATTTCCCGCCCAAAAGGCTGTTAACTTGTAGACAAGCGGAAGATTTTTGCTGGTATAGGATGCCACATATTCAAACTGAAACCGGCTTGTCCCCAATATGTAGAGCAGCAGAAAGCTGGCGACGGCGGAGAGAAAGACAAGAGCCAACACGCTTCCCCTGGCGCTCTCCAGCAAGCGGCTGTTTTTCCTTTTCACACCCGCGAGATTGGCTATCAAGGCGTATAAAGAGATGATCATTCCAAGATACAGTGCGGTATTACCAACAACATACATGCAAAGCCCCCCTCCGTGTTTATTCCTGCTTTTCCTTCAGGATTTTCTGATGTGTTTTCGGGTCATAATTTTTCATATCTGCACTCTCATATTTGGAAGGACATTTTGTTTGCACCTTTTCCGCTTCAAAGACACCGTCTTCCCTCATGAAACCCTCTACGATGACGATAATGTCATTCGAGAAATTATCCGGTTTAATCCCCTTGTGGAAAACCGGCAAGGAATGCTTCCCGTCATCATAAATTTCAAATTCCAATTCGATTTTGTCCGCGTCCCACTTGACCGTTTTTGCATTTAACAGGCCTTGTGTCATCACAACCTCGCCCCTGTACTTCTTCGCGTTTTTAACCAAATCGGAAATGGCAATCTCTTTGCTGCCTGTGGCCGGTATGGACGAAAACATCAAAAACGCCAAAGCCGCAGCTGCCAGCACCAATCCAATAATGATCTTTTTATTTTTCGACATTTTGCTCCCCCTCCGTTCTTTTCAGAAGTTCCTGATATTCCTCTTCCGTAATACTGCCGTCCAGGAGCATGGTGCGGAGCCTGGCTTTCTTCAGATCCTGCCTGTTGTCTTGTGCATGGTTTTCAACATCTGCCTTTTTTGAACGTTTCCTCAGAAAGATCAACAGTCCGGTTGCCGCAACTGCAGAAATTCCGCCGACCACCAGAAGAATGGTCATGAATGGCATTTTCTCCTCGTTTTTCACCGCGGCAGCTTCTTTTGGCGGCCCTCCTGCCATTTCTTCCAGGATTTCTGCACTTGTCCTTTTTTCATTGCGGACATATTCCAGCAGAAAATCTTTTTTGTCTCCGGCTTTCATCTTTTGTTCCGTATACACAAACATGTTCATTCCAAAAGAATTTTCCTGATGGGATTGTGCAGAAGGCTTCAGGACAAATTTTTCCGTATCAAGCGGTTCAACAAAGACGAAATTGACAAAGCCGATATCCGTAAAGTTTTTAAAAGAATATTTTAACGATTTTTCGCTTTGCTTGTTCTTGTCAATCTGAATACTGTCTGTATAGTACTCGACAACAAACTTGTAAGTCCCTTGGGGCTCAATCTCTTCACTGGTCTCCCATGTAATGGTTCCGGTTTTTTTGTCCAGCTCATACTCAATCTCATACATCTCTTTCAAATCATTGGAATAATCACCTGCAAAACCAATACGGAAGTTCTTGTCATGAACCGGAAGCGGAATCCTGATTTTCCCTTTCTGGGGCTGCCCGGTGGTATTCCGGAGTGAACCGTGATAGCCGATCAAAAGGGGAGGGTGATTATTCTTTTTGTCTTTCGGATGATACGAATATTCGGGCAGGATTTGCACTGTAAGCTCTTCCATTTTTAAAGTCGTCTGCTCTGTTTTTTCTGCCTTTGCCGCTTCAGGAAGAACCAGCAGCAAACCCGATACAAGAAGTAGCGCAACCAGCTTTTTGGCCATTTTTCAGTTCCTTTCCAATCCGGTTTTGTCGGAGGTGCTTTTATAGAACAAACCCATTATTTAAAATCATTTTAATGTTCACTAAATTGCAACTTTAATTCCAGCACAATCATTGCCAGCTGAGCTGGCAAATGTTAATCAGGATACAGAAAGACATAAGTTAAAAGTGAATTTTCTTCACCGTTGCAAATTTGCCGGCAAAATGGGAATGAAGTCTTTTCATTAACAGAAATTGATCAATTGCTCACAATGTCAGTTTTCTATCAAATTCCATCAAGATTCATTTCCTGAAATAACATAATCAGCAATTAATCGCAAGCCAAGCTGCTTTCAAGTTAATGTTAGATTTTGCACAAAGCCAAATATGTGATTAAGATCACAATTTTTTGCGGCAATCGTTACCTTCTTGTGAACGTAAAAAGGCGGATTTTTGTCTGTTTGGAAGCGTTATAAATTGAGAAGTTTTTTCACTTCCTTCCTTTCTTTTATCATGGACAGTTTTTTCTGAATAAAATGATGCCCTTGCCTGGACAAGCAAGGGCCTCTGTCGTTTTTTCATATCCGCTCGATGATCTGGCATACCTTAATTCAGTAACGGACACAAACAGAGTAAGTGAAATGATTCACATTACCGGGTGAATTGTCTTTTTATTTCCCCAACGCCGATCGTATTTAAAGCTTCATGATCTCTTTCACTTTTTCCATATCCAGATGCTTGCGGACCCATTGAGACAGAAATTGATAAATTTCTTCCCTGGATTGCTGTCTGTTTGATGTATTTTCATCCTGCTGTGGCAGCCCTTTTATCCGGCGGATCCGATTGAGCCAACTGTTGGTAAAAGCAGGATTGTCAAATACCCCATGCAGACAGGTACCCCATACCGCTCCGTCTTCGGAAACCGCGCCCTCCAGGCGATCATCGGACAACCGGAAAAGAGGGGAAGCACCTGTGGACAAACGGGTCCGTCCCATATGAATCTCATATCCGGCAACCGGCTCTGGCCCTCCCCAACTGACCAAAGGTTGACCCTGAATGCGCGCCGTCTGTTTGTCGGCAACAAATCTCGTCTCAACCGGAAGCAGATCCAACCCTTCCTGTTCTTTCCTGTCTGATTCGATCCCATCAGGATCGCTCAGCTTTTTCCCCAACATTTGATAACCTCCGCAAATGCCTGTCACAAAAACATGCTGCTGTTTCAGCCTGAGAATTTCCGTTGCCAGTCCTGTCTGCTTCAGCCAATCCAGGTCGTCCATGGTGTTTTTTGTCCCCGGAAGAATAAGAATATCCGGTTGCCCCAGTTCGCAAACCGATTTCACATAGCGAACCGATATATCTGCCACCTTCATCAGCGGCAGAAAATCAGTAAAATTGGAAATGCGCGGGAAACGGATAACGGCCACATCCAGGGCATCCTTTGCTTGCCTCGTCCCTTTTAGCTGAAGTGTATCCAGAGACATGGAATCTTCCGGATCTATTCCGATTTCCACATGGGGAAGTACGCCCAGCACCGGAACACCCGTCCTTTTTTCCATCCAGTCAATCCCCGGCTCCAGAACCTCTTTGCTGCCGCGAAACTTATTGATAACAATCCCTTTTACCCGGGCCCGATCCTCCGGTTCAAGCAGTTCCAGCGTGCCCACGATGGAGGCAAATACCCCGCCGCGTTCAATATCGGCCACAAGCAGCACAGGCGCATTTGCCATGCGGGCAATCCTCATATTGACAACATCGCGGTTTTTCAGGTTAATTTCTGCCGGACTGCCTGCTCCTTCAATAACCAGAACCTCGTACTCCCGGGACAGCCGGTCCAGGGATTCACGAATCGGGCCCAGAACCTGATCCAGTACAGAGCCGCGGTAAGAACGGGCATCCACATCGGCAAAATGACGCCCGTGCACAATCACTTCCGTGACCATATCTCCTTTGGGCTTCAGAAGTACTGGGTTCATATCAACCGTGGCATCAATCCCCGCTGCTTCCGCCTGAACACCCTGTGACCGGCCAATTTCCCCGCCATCCAGCGTTACATAGGAGTTAAGGGCCATATTTTGCGATTTAAAAGGGGCAACCCGGAAACCTTCTTCCAGAAAATAGCGGCAAAAAGCCGTGCTCAATACACTCTTTCCAACATCGGAAGCCGTTCCCTGCAACATAATTGCCTTCATGTTTCAAGCATCCTCTTTCTTCAGAATTCAATTCCGCTTACTGGCGAAATTCCTTCATCATAATAGTGTTTGACCGAGTCCACCCGGGATACGAGATCGGCCGCTTCCATCACTTTTTCATCTGCATTTCGTCCGGTCAGAACAAGATGCGTGTGCTGCGGACGGTTTTTGATCAGGGCAAGCACTTCGTCAAGCGGCAGGACATCCTCCACCAGAAAGGATTTAATGACCAGAGCATTGTTTATTTCATCAAGAACAATCAGATCGTAATTTCCACTCATCACTTCCTGTTTGGTAATTTTCCAGGCCCTGGCAAGCGCCTCACGATGTTCCTCCGGTGTTTTGGTCCAGGTAAAACCGATGCCCAGCTGGCGGATCTCAACCCCCAGGCGCTCCAGCGCAATTTGCTCTCCATATGTCCGTTCCGGAGATTTGAGAAATTGCAAAACAAGCACTTTCATTCCCCGCCCCGTTGCTCTTAAAGCAAGCCCTAACGCTGCGGTCGTCTTTCCTTTCCCGTTGCCGGTATAAACCAGGGTGAGACCTCGCTGCTTTCCGTTCCTTTTTTCATTTGCCACCGTTTCCTGATTGCTCATGGTTTTTCCTCCTGCTCCTGTATTTTTGGCAAGCTTTGATCAGTCGTCCGGCCATTGCCGGATTGGACGCAAAATGAAGATGGGTATAACCGGCCAGCAGATTTTCACTCACATATCCTTCCTGCTTTGTGCCCGATCGTCCGCTTGTTTCATAAGCTGAAATGCGGTTTTCGGTTTCCCAGGACAGCGTGGAATAGTGAAACTCATGCCCGCGTGCTCTCTCGCCGCGCTTGAGCAACAGATTGTCGGTAACGGCTGCCACTTCCCGGTAACCAAGTGCCGACAACCGTTCTTTCATCCGGACTACAGCCGGAATCAGGCCAACCATTGGCCAGGCTTTTCCTTTCCGGTCGATGATCGCCTTTGCAAGAACCATATACCCGCCGCATTCAGCATAGGCAGGCATTCCCCCGGCAATCTTCCTGCGAATCGACTCTATTGCTTCACTGTTTTCGGACAACTCCTGCACAAACTCTTCGGGAAAACCGCCCCCGATAAACAACCCGTCCGCTTCCTCAGGCACTCTTTCTCCCCGAAGGGGGCTGAACCAGACAAGACGGGCCCCGCCCTGTGCCAGCAACTCCAGATTTTCCGGATAGTAGAAATTAAATGCCGCATCCCGGGCCACGGCAATCGTAACCGGTTCTTCTTCCGTGCCGTGAACTGCAAACAGCTGTTTTTCCGGCCATTTTAGCCGGGGAGCCTTGCCGGCAAGAGAGTGCACGCGATCCAAATCAATCCTTTTTTCAATCAGCCCAGCCAACCGTGCAAACAGGAGATCTGTCTCCTGCCGCTCAATTGCCGGAACTAAACCGAGATGCCGTTCCGGGATGCGGAGGGATGGATCGCGGGGAAGCCATCCCAGTACCGGAATGCCGCATTCCTGCTCAATGGCAACCTGAACGAGACGGAAGTGACTTTCGCTGCCCGCCCGGTTGGCTATCACCCCTGCTATCGGAACGGCCGGATTGAGAAGTTGATAACCTTTTACCACCGCTGCCGCACTGCGCGCCATGCTGTCAATATTGACAACAAGAATAACCGGGCTTTGCAGCATGATGGCAATCTCCGCCGTACTCCCCCTGTCGCTGAGAGGATCCTTGCCGTCGTACAGCCCCATTACTCCCTCAATAATGGAGAGATCCGCTCCCCTGCTGCCCCTTAGAAAAATTTCTTTCATGGTATCCGGCGCCAGCATCCATGTATCCAGATTGCGGGAAGTACGGCCGGTGACGGCGGTGTGGTAGCCGGGATCAATATAATCCGGTCCCGCCTTGAATCCCTGCACGTTTAATCCCCGCTTTTTAAATGCCGCCATCAGGCCGAGGGTAATCGTTGTTTTGCCTACGCCGCTGCCCGCACCGGCAATGGCGATCCGTGGCCGATCTTCACTCATACTCCCTCACTCCTTTTAAAGGCGAATGCGGAACCAGGGCAACGGATATCGTCACATTGCCCGACTTTTTCTTGGGCAGGAGCAGTTTTTTCGCCCCGGAAGATAACAGGGCAGCCGGCTCACTCACACCGTATGCTCCAGTGTAGCGGTAAACCGTTGGGGACGGATTGGAAAGCGGAACTGTATTCAGTTCTGCGGGAGAATACGCATCCACTCTCCAGTCGTATTTTTGGGACAAGGCAACCAGACCGGGCTCATCTTTCTTCAAGTCAATGGTGGCAAGGTTGCGGACGCTTTTTATGGAGAGATTCAGTTCGGCAAATGTCTCTGTTACGACCTGCTCCAATTCTTCCAGCGCCGTCCCCCGGTTGCAGCCAATCCCGATTACCAGCACTTTGGGTCGGTATAAAACTCCGTTTTGCAAAAAGCGCCCGGCTTCTTCCGGACTCAGACAGCGATGCGTCACAACAAGCGCAGCATCAAATTCACGCTCCCGCGCCTCACGGGTGGAAGAGACCACCTGGATATGATCAGGCAGCGGCCTGTCACGGGTCCACCAGCCGGTTTCACCCGACTCCTGGATGATGAGCACTCTTTCTTCATTTACTACTGCTGCGCTGACCGGGGTCACCCGTTCAAAATCTTCCAATTCCCAGCCAAACTGGCTGCCGAACAGGTCAACCGGAATCGTTTCTTGCACATCGGAAGCAGTAGTAATCACAGGACGCGCATCCAGCATGGAAGCAACGCGCCGGGTCAACTGGTTGGCTCCGCCCAGATGGCCGGATAACACGCTGATCGCATGTTCCCCCCGCTCATCGATTACCACCACGGCAGGGTCTGTTTTTTTATCCTTGAGCAATGGAGCAATGAGACGCACCACCACTCCGAGAGAAAGAAAGAGAATCAAACCGTCGTAGCGCTGAAACAAGGAGGGGAGAAGCGATCGCACAGCCCCGGAAAACAGGGTAATCCCCTGCTTTTCTTCATCCTGTCTGGCAAACTTGTCCGGATAATAAAGATCTGAACCGGGAAGTTCCCGCACAAGGCGGCGAGCCATTTCCACACCGTGTTTGGTCATGGCAATCACGGCAATCGTCCGGCTCATATTTTGCCTTCCCCTTTCCGACACCCGTGTGTAAAGGCACGATCGTACAACCTGGAACGAAAGGATTCCTCCCGTTCATGCAGATTCGGATCAAGCGCCCGGCCGGCCAGAATCATGGCATGATTGCGGATGCCGGCTTTTTTCATCTCCTGTTCCAGATTTTTCAGGGTCGTGCGCAAAATTTTTTGTTCCGGCCAGGTTGCCTTGTATACGGCAGCAACGGGTGTATCCTCAGACCAGCCCGCCTCCAGCAGTTCGTTAACCACTTTTTTGGTCAACGCAGCACTTAAAAACAGGGCAAGGGTGGTCTGATGGGCGGCCAGGTCTTTCAGTTTTTCCTTTTCCGGTACAGGGGTTCTGCCTTCAGCCCTGGTCAGGATCAGCGTCTGCGTCAGTCCGGGAATGGTCAGTTCCGCTCCCAGGGCAGCGCTTGCCGCAAACACCGAACTGACACCGGGGATAATTTCAAAGGGAATATTCTCCTTTTTCAGCAAGGCCATCTGTTCAAAAATGGCGCCATAAACAGACGGATCGCCGGTATGTACGCGGGCGACACTCTTTCCCTGGCGTACATGATTTGCCATAAAAGCGACTATCTGTTCCAGATCCATGTCCGAACTTTTGCATACAATGGCTTCCGGATGAACCTGGGCCATCAGTTCATCGTTGACAAGCGAATCGGTATACAGGATCACATCCGCATTTTGCAAAATGCGCCTCCCTTTTACGGTGATCAGTTCCGGATCACCCGGCCCCGCCCCCACAATGTAAACCTTTGCTTCCAACCGGCTCATTTTCTCACCACCATCAGTGTCAGATATCCCGGATTCTGTCCTTTCAGCCGGGCCACACTTTTCCAAACCATTTCCTGATCGGAAGTTGCTTTGGAAACAACCATCGCCCTGTCGCCAAGGTTCATTTCTTCCAACAGGCCAATGATCATGTCAAGCACTTTCGCCACTTTGAGGAATACAACCGTGTCATGTCCGGCCAGCGCTTTTCTCATTGCCTCCCGGTCGTTCACAGCGGGAATGACGGCAATTTGTTCATCGCCGTCAGCCAGAGCCAGATTCAGACGGGAAGCGGCGCCGTTGAACGAAGAAATGCC
Source organism: Thermoactinomyces sp. (assembly GCA_049587175.1). GTDB lineage: Bacteria > Bacillota > Bacilli > Thermoactinomycetales > Thermoactinomycetaceae > Thermoactinomyces. Next base: position 9,395 of record JBAVDL010000160.1, on the reverse strand, counting down.
CGGGACGGAAACAATTTTTACTTCGGGATGCAGTGCCTGCATTCTCCGGTTCAAATGGATAAAGGTGCTGTATAAAAGAGGATCTCCTTCTGTGACAAATGCAACGTGCTTCCCTTGTGAAAGACGCTGCCAGACCGCTTCAACCGTCCGGTTCCATTCCCGTTCCAATATTTCCGGATCCTGCGTCATGGGAAAGACAAGCCCCAACATTTCTTTTTCCCCGGGATCAATATACGTTTGGGCAATAGACAAGGCATAGCTTTTCTCACCCTTTTTCTTTTTCGGGTAAGCTATTACCGGTGATTTCTTTAACAGCCGCAAAGCTTTTACCGTGACCAGTTCCGGGTCACCCGGCCCCATTCCGATTCCGTAAAGTTGTCCGATCATCCCCGCCCCTCCAATCTCTCCCTATTTCGATTCCCTGTGATCACATAAACCGGATTGAACCCTTCAAAACGGGTCAAGTCCAGAATCGGACTGCTTCTGGCCGTCTGCAACAGAGTGATCCGTACAGAAAAGCCGTTTTCTTCCAGAACTTTCTGTGCCGTTGTCAGGGTTTCCAGCGCAGCGGCATTGACAACAATGCGGCCATCGGGTTGGAGGCGGGAACAGCAAACCTGAAGAATCTCTTGCAGTTTGCCGCCGCTTCCGCCAATGAAGACAGCATCCGGATCTGGCAACAAATCCAGTCCATCCGGAGCCTTGGCATGGATCACCGTAAAATCCGCGCGGAATTTCTTGCGATTGGCCTCGATATTGGCAAGATCCGCCTTGTTTTTTTCCACGGCAAACACCTGGCCAAATCGTGCCAACCTGGCCGCTTCTACGGAGACCGCTCCGGAACCGGCCCCGATATCCCAGACAATGCTGTTTGGGCGCAAACACAATTCAGACAAACTGAATACACGTACTTCCCTTTTGGTGATCAGCCCTTTTTCCGGTTTGCGCTGGAAAAATGACCCATCTTCGATTCCCGGACACCGGGAGGGGACTGTTGCCTCTTTTTTCCGTCTGAGGATGACGACATTAAGCGGGGAAAACTGTGCATGTGCCAACTCATCCAATTCCCACCAGCTGCATCTTTCGTCAGCACTGCCCAGATTCTCAGCCACAAACGCCTCATATTCCGTCATTCCAAACTGGAGCAAATAGTTGGCAATCACAGGCGGCGTATTGGTTTCGTCAGTCAGCAGGGCCGCCTTTTCCTGCCCGTCAATGCGCTGGGCCAATCCCTTGAGCGACCGCCCGTGCAAACTTTCAATCCAGGCATGCTGCCAGCTTTCTCCCATCCTTGCAAAAGCCAGCTGGATTGAACTGAGATGCGGATGAACCTCTACCCGTTCCCGCCCCAGCTTGCGCACAAGCAAACCGGCAATTCCGTAAAACAATGGATCTCCCGAAGCCAGGACAACTACATTCTTTTTGCTGCTGAGCTGTTCCAATTGCTCCAGCAGCGGGGCAAGCTTTCCCTTGACAAGAATTCGCCTGCCCGGATGATCGGGGAAAAAAGCAAGTTGCCGCTTTCCTCCTGCCAGTACGTCTGCCTCTTCGATCCACTTCAGGCAGCGGGGAAACAAACCGTTTTGTCCATCTGCGCCGATTCCAATCACCTTGATCCGCTTAGCCACTCATTTCCGCCCTCCCCAACCGTTCTCCGCCCAACTTCACCAGGACTGTTTCCAGTTTGATTCCGCCTTCCGCATAAGCAAGGCAGGCCCGGCAAATTTGTTCACACAGCAAGGTAAAAAAGAGAAAATTTCCTTCCTGTTCAATCAATTGTCCGGCATGGGTGGCATTGTTTGCTTCCCGCACTTCCCTGACCAACGCGGGGGAAGCACCGGCTTTTTCCGCCACCTGCGCCAGAAAGTTGCAGTCAACCGTTGCGCTCCCGGAATGGGAATTCATCTCTCCCTGCGCTGCTTTGGAGAGCTTTCCCATCATCCCCGCCAGCGTCACTTGCCGCACACCTGCCTGTTTGGCGCACTTCAGGGCAAAGCCGATAAAATTGCCCGTCTGGACAAAAGCTTCTTCAGGCAGTTCCGGATATATTTTCATTGCTGCTTTTTCACTTCTCCCGCCGGTACTAAACACCAAATGCCGACATCCATTTGCGCTGGCCACTTTTATTGCCTGGGCTACGCTGGCCCGATACGCAGCAGTGGAAAACGGAATCACGGTTCCGCGTGTACCCAGGATAGAGATCCCCCCAACAATTCCCAGCCGTTCATTCAGCGTTTTTTTGGCAATCTCTTCTCCGCCGGGAACCGATATAACCACCTTTACGCCACACCTGATCCCACAGCCGGCCAGCACACGGCTTACAGTCTCCTGAATCATTTTGCGCGGAACAGGATTAATGGCCGCCTCGCCCACAGGAACAGGCAGCCCCTGTTTGGTTACCCTTCCTACGCCCGGACCGCCGTCAAGCCGGATACCCGGTTCATCACTCCAGGAAACAGCGGCGACAATGCGGGCACCGTGCGTTGCGTCCGGATCATCACCGCCATCCTTGATCACGCTGCATGTTGCCGATTCTCCATCTGCTCCGGCCTGATCGATGGAAAATTTGGCTGTCTTTCCGATCGGCAGCAAAATCTCCACCTCCCGGATCACTCGCCCGGTAATAAGGGAAAGGAGGGCCGCTTTGGCGGCGGCAGTTGCACAAGCCCCGGTAGTATAGCCCGACCGCAGATTTGTTGATTTTTTTGCAGCCAGCTTTTTCATGACCAGACTCCTTTCTCAGATGCAGGCTTAAAACCCGTTGAACCATGCTTTTTCCGCCAGGAGGGAGAGCGCATTGACAATGGCGACCGCTGCGGGGCTTCCTCCTTTTCGCCCCCGGTTGGAAATAAAGGGCACATCGCATTTCATCAGTTCTTCTTTCGATTCGGCTGCCGACACAAACCCGACAGGCACCCCGATAATCAGGCCGGGTTTGGCAATCCCTTCCCTCACAAGACGGATCAATTCCAACAGTGCTGTCGGCGCGTTGCCAATGGCAAAGATTCCACCTTCCGCCTCTTTGGCTGCTTTGCGCATGGCAATGATGGCCCGGGTTGTTCCGAGGCGCCCGGCTTCTTCTGCCACATCGGGATCACCAATGAAAACCCGTGTTTTACCGCCGAATTGGGCAATACGCGGTTTGCTGATCCCGGTCTGAACCATCTGCACATCGGACACAACCGTTTTTCCTCCCAAAATTGCCCGGATTCCCGCATCCACTGCTTGCGGATGAAAAACCAGACTGCGCCCGAGTTCAAAATCGGCTGTGGCGTGGATAACCCTCTGCACGATGGGAAACTGTTCACGGGTAAACGGGTGTTTTCCCAGTTCCCTTCGGATGATGTCAAAACTCAGTCTTTCAATTGCCTGCGGTTCCGTCACAACCGGATTGAACCGTTCATCCGCCATCCTGTTCCCTCCTCAATTTCCTTAATGCCTTCACCACCTCTTCCACATCGGAAAAAGCAGTCCCATAATCCAGGTTTGGCCTCTTGATCATAATCACATCCAGCCCCAGTTCCAGTGCCGCTTCCACCTTTTCATCCACTGATCCAACCTGCCCGCTTTCCTTGGTAATGATTGTGTTCACCTTGTAGTGACAGAACAGGGCTTTATTCAGTTCTTTGCCAAACGGCCCCTGCATGGCAATAATGTTTTTCTGCCTGATTCCAAGTTCCGCGCATTTTTCCAGATTGTCGCGGCGGGGCAACAGGCGGACAACCAGACGAATCTCCGGATCCTTGAGTAATCTTCCGGCAAAGATGGACAATGTTTTACTGCCCGTGGTCAACAGGACGACTCCTTTGTGTCGTGCTGCCTCTTCCGCCGCTTCTTCACAAGAAGAGACAGGAAAAATCCGGGGATGATCCCTGTACACCCAGGCCGGACGTTCATAACGGATATAAGGAATGCCGCAAATTCGGGCCGCTTCCATGGCATTTCTTGATGCCTCTTCGGCAAAAGGATGACTGGCGTCCACAACCTGATGCAATCCCCGCTCCCGGATCAGGTTCACCATCTCCTGGAGCGCAAGCCGGCCAACCTTAACCGGAATATCTGCCTCCCGCAAACTTCTGGCAGCATTTTCCGTTACCACGGTTGCCAGAAGGGGAACGGACTCCTGGTGCAGGCGAACGGCCAGCCGGCGGGCATCGCTGGTACCGGCCAGAAACAGAACCATCAGGATCTCTCCTTTCTGCACCTGTCTTAATCATGGTGATGATGGGAATGAGAATGATCATGATGGTGATACCCCGCAGCCAGCGCTTTTTCAGCAAGCTTTTCCCATGAGACTCCCGCTCCCTGCTCCACTTCCTGCACTCTGTTTCGGATAATCGGAAGCAGGCTGTCATCTGCTCCCAGATAAGGGCACAACTGCACCTTCAGATCAGGATGCTGTTCCTGAAATTGATTCACTTTTTCCGAAATCCGCCGGATAAGTATACCTGTAAACAGAAAATACGGCAAAACGACAATCTTTCTGGCCCCCAGCCGCACACAGCGTTCGATTCCGCTGTCAAGCGGAGGATCTGTCACCCCGACAAAAGAAACTTCCACCCATTTTAAACGGGTTCTCTCCCAGAACATGCGCGCCAGCTTGTACAAATCACTGTTGGCGCAACGATCGCTGGAGCCGCGCCCCACGATGAGAACAGCCGTTTCATCATCTGCTTTTATCCCTCTTACCCGCTCTGCCAAAATATCCAGTACCGTCTCATCCACTTCAACAGGGCGACCATAGCGGAACCGGACATGCGGATATTTTGTCTGCGCTTCCCGAATGGCAAGCGGGATATGGACTTTGGCATGTCCGGCAGCAAACAGCATCAGGGGAATCACCGTAATACGCGCAGCTCCCTGTTTGACACAACGATCAATCCCTTCCGGAATACCGGGTGGTGCAAGTTCCAGAAAACAGGTTTCTGTCGGCACATCCATAAAATGGGACAGTTTCTCTGTAAAACGGAGCAATTCTTCATTTCCTTCCGCAACCCGACTGCCATGGCCAACAAACAAAATCATGTCCACACCTGTTCCCCCTGTTCTTTTTTATGCAGCATCAAAGCCTGAAACAAAGCCTACTCGCCGGAACATACAAACCCGGCCACTCCTTTTGCCCGGCTGAAAAACTTGTGGAACCGTTCCTTGCCTTTTCCTCCGGCCGCATATTCCCGCACGACCCGCTCTACCGTTTCCACAAGCTCATCCGGTAAAATTCCTTCTGCAACTTTTTGTGCCGGATGGACATTACGGCTGGTGCGTCTCCCGCCCAGGAACAGATCAAAAGTCCCCTGACGCCGGCAGTATACAATGCCGATCTCCTCAGTTACCGCTCCATAGCAAGCCATCGCGCAACCGTTAAAACCGATTTCAAGCGCTCGGGGAACACACTGTCCGGCCAGACGCCGGGCAAGTTCCTTGGCATACGGAATGGACTCCCTTTTTTTGCCGTCACAAAAATCACAGGCTTTCAACCGGACAAAATTTCCGGCAGGGCTGACCAGCAGCCTGGCCTCCCTTAACCGCTCTGCTGCCTGCTCCGATTGATCTGCCGGAACACGTAAAATAACGTAATGATGGGGGGTATACTCGACTTCCCCTTTGTCACCGGCAATCTCGGCCAGCAGGGCAAGCTGCCTGGCAGCAAGTTTTTTATTGACGACTCCGGGAGAAACCGCCAGTTCAACAAGAGCAGCTGATCCCTCGACGTTGGCAGTTGCTTTCCACTCTGCTGAACCAGCTTTTTCTGTGGCTTCAAGCGACCATGGCTCGGCGTCCGCTTTCAAACGCGGCAATTTCAAACCCGGTTCTTCTTCACCAAGTGTATATTTGCGCTGGTAACCGCGCGGTGTAACCATGATCCCTTGATAAACAAAGGTTGTGGAATTGCCGATCAGCACCGTGCTCAGCATTCCGATTTCGTGATTTAACATCTCTCCCAAAGTCGTTAAAACAACCTGTTGCTGTTCACGATAGGCATTTTTCACCAGGCCGACCGGTGTTTCAGGCGAGCGGTATTGCAGCAGAATACGCCGGGCTTCTTCAATTTGCCGGGTACGTCGTCTGCTTTTCGGATTATAAAAGGCGATCACGAAATCAGCAGCTGCTGCCGCCTCGATCCGCCTGGCAATGCTCTCCCAGGATGTAAGATGATCGCTCAGGCTGATCATGCAGGCATCATGCATAACCGGAGAACCTAACAGAGAGGCACAGGAATTGATCGCCGAAATCCCTGGTACAACTTCCACTTCCACACCGGTATCCGGGTGCCAATCTTTTTCAATAAGCACTTCGAAAACAAGCCCTGCAATCCCGTATACCCCCGCATCTCCGCTTGAAATAACGGCAACGGTTTTCCCCTGCTCTGCTTGCCGCACCGCTTCCTGAACCCGTCTTACCTCTCCTGTCATCCCTGTCTGTACAATTTCCTGATCGGTCAGCAAATCCCGGATGATCCCGACATAGGTGTTATAACCGACGATCACTTCGCTCTCCCGGATCGCTTCACGGGCACGCTCCGTGATATGCCGGAAATCTCCAGGGCCAAAGCCGACAAGAAACAACTTTCCTCTCTTACTCACACGCTTGTCACCTCACCTTTTTCCATCTGTGCTGTCTGGTCCCCAAGCGTCAAAAGGGCAAGAACTTCCTGACCTGCTGCACATAATAAAAAGCACTTTCCGCTACAACGAAGCAGAAAGTGCTTATATACGGGGGAATGTCCACACATCAGACTGGCTGAACAATCCCTGCAATCCATCGCAAAGTCAGATTCCGATATAAGCTCCCTCCCTATCCGCGTAGGTCAAACGGTGCTGTCAGAAAAGGCAGGTCTCCTGGCTCATGGTCAACGTCTGTCTTTGCCCTGGCCTTCCCGTCTTCCAAACAGTGGCCAGAACCCGACTCCCATTCACAGTGGCGGGACCGCGCCGGATTTTCACCGGACTTCCCTCTTCGGGAGTGTAACAACACTCCACCTTTTCCCACTCTATGTAGTTATTAATTTTTCAAAATGATTATATAATATAATCATAGAAACAATCAAACCGGGCCAATAAAGCCCTGTCCCTCATAACAACGGTTCATTCCCTCATAAGTAAACCATTCCGGCTATTATAGAAATATCCTCTTAAATTTGTCACAGGTTCCTGTAATTCCATTTCTCAAATCCTCTACCGGAGAACTATTTTTATTTTTATGCTTTAAGCAAAAATAAGCCTGGAATATAAGGAAATTGTACAATACTCTCAGCGATTGCTATTTCCGCGATATAAAAATGAATTTGCTTCAATTACAGCAGCAGCAAATAGTTTATCTGATTTCTTTTCACAGGCAACATCCTTCATGACATTCAGTTTGGTCTCTCTTAATCATTTTTGACGTCAAATGCTGTTGAATCAGTAGAGCATCCGTATCGTCTAATTTCCAAGAATGTATCATACCAGGTTCCGATCCCTTTCACCCTCTGTGTCATTTGTTTACTGAAAATTTGTCAAAGAACACAAAGCATGAATAAACGGCTACACTATCAAGTTTTTATACTACTCAATACGCCTGCCGGCCCGATTAATCGAACAAACGCAGAAGATCGCTTCAGTTAAACCCTTAATCATTTAAATACTGTTTCATTTTTATAATTAATATAATCTATTAATCTTCAAGAAATAGATTTTGAGTAAATCCTCCTTTTTCGATATAGTTTAATTAAAGGAGTTGTTATTCTCTCATACTTCTCCCTTTCAAAAGAAATGCAAGTGTGAGTAACTCTTTCTTTTAAAATCTTTAATAGTTTAATAAACTTTAATATTTAAGCTTGCGAAATACTCTAAGGTTTTGGCAATTTGAGAAAAGGAAGGAGGGAAAGTAAATAGTCAACCCGGAGGATAGTGAAGTCTGACCGATCAATTATCGTAAAGCTGTTTCAAAAGAAAGACAAGTCATTGGTTCAAAACAGCTGAACTGCTGCATGCGGCGTTCAACCTGAAGTGATGCTGTTTTCCGGAATCACTGGCGATTTTGGAAATCAGATATCTTGGGAAAACACCAAATTATCAGCGTTGATAATATAGCAAAAACTTTTTAACCAGGGGAAAAAGGCATATACGTAACAATTACAAAAGGCAGGACAAGCAGGACTTCAAAAGAGGAACCAGGTGCCAAGAAAATGGGGTTTTGCCAGAAAAAATGGAGGTGAAAACAACATGAATAAAAAATATATGAAGCTTTTTGAACCAACATACATCGGCAAACTGAAATTAAAAAACAGAATGTCTATGGCACCAATGGGAAATATAGGTTATTCAGATCCGTCAGGTGCCTTCAATCAGCGTATTCAAGACTATTATGTTGAGCGTGCCAAAGGTGGAATTGGACTTATCATCACTGGCGTTTGTAGTGTCGACTATAATATTGAGGGACTTCCTCAACCGGCTATTCCTTGTCCAACGGCTAATCCACTGGCTTTCATCTATAATGCGACCCAGATGAATGAACGAGTCCATGCATATGGTACCAAAATTATTATCCAATTAACCGGCGGACTGGGACGCAGTGCTTTGCCAGGCTTTGTGACCAAAGCCATTGCACCCTCTGAGCAAGAAAATCGTTTTGACCCAGGAATTATTCATCGAGAAATGACCGAAGAGGAAATAGAGAACATGATTCAAAAATTTATCGATTCTGCGGTCATTTCAAAAAGATCCGGTTTTGACGGTGTAGAGATCCACGCCGTACACGAAGGCTATTTATTGGACCAGTTTACAATCTCTTTCTTTAATCATCGTTCTGATCAATACGGCGGCAGCCTTGAAAATCGATTGCGAATCCCCATTCAGATCGTCAAAGGAATCAAGCAAGCCTGTGGGCCAGATTTCCCGGTATCTTTGCGCTATAGCTTAAAGAGCATGATGAAGGGCTTACGTCAAGGAGCATTACCCGGTGAAGAATTTACAGAGGTGGGCCGGGACATTGAAGAAGGGATTGAAGCCGCCAAAATCTTGGTTGATGCCGGTTATGATGCCCTGAATGTCGATGCAGGAACCTATGATTCCTGGTACTGGAACCATCCGTCCATGTATTTCGAATATGAAGGCATATATCGGGAATTTGGCGAGATTTTGAAGAAAGAAGTCGATGTCCCTATTATCTTGGCAGGCCGCATGGACAATCCTGATATTGCAATCGAGTCTCTCAATACATCATGTGATATTGTCAGCTACGGACGTCAGTTGCTGGCGGACCCCTATTATCCGGAAAAATTACGTACTGGTCGTCTCGACGAAATTCGCCCTTGCCTGGGCTGCCATGAAGGCTGTCTGGGACGCATCGGGAACAGACCTGTCAGCTGTGCGGTAAACCCTGCATGCGGCCGTGAAACAATTTATGGATTAACG
>JBAVDL010000159.1:0-2530 GCA_049587175.1 Thermoactinomyces sp. | reverse complement strand
ATCTACTATCGAAAAAAGGATCCCCACTATGCGCTTATGGCCAAACGGTGGACGAAAGCAGTCGCCTTATTGTTGGGGGTGGCAATTCCAAGCGGTACAATTGTTGCCGTACAACTGTCCCTTTTGTGGCCGGGATTTATGGAGATCGTGGGACAAGTTATTTCCGTTCCGTTTGAGATTGAAATCTTCGCATTCTTCCTGGAGGCGCTGGCACTTTCCATCTATGTATTTGCCGCCGATCGACTGCCGCCGGTATGGCGTGTGGTTTCCGTATTTTTGCTGGCAGTGGGGGCAGCAGCTTCAGGGGTTCTGATCACATCTGCGGGAACATGGATGAGCACCCCCGCCGGTTTTGACATGAAGCCGGACGGAACTGTCTACAATGTGGATCCATGGAAGGCTTTTTTAAATCCCAGTTTTGCAAACACTTCCTACCATGTTATCGTAAGCGCCCTAATGACCGGAGCATTTGCCATTGTTTCCGTGGCTGCCTACCGGTTGTTGAAACGAAGGAGAGAGGAAAATCCGGTTCATCAGAAGGCGTTGTTTGTTTCCCTGGTTGTGGCCTTGCTGATGTCGCTGTTGACTGCGATTTCCGGCCACGGTTCCGGCCAGGTTCTGCACAGGCATAATCCGGAAAAGCTGGCTGCAGCAGAGGCGTTGTTTGAAACAACCCGTTATGCGCCACTGGTTATTGGCGGGAAAGTTGATCTTGAAAAGAAGGAAGTGAGAAAAGGAATTGAAATTCCTTATCTGCTCAGTTTTCTTGCCGGCGGCCGGTTTGATACAGAAGTGAAAGGACTGAACGAGTTTCCGGAAGAAACCTGGCCTCCTTCCTATGTTCATACCATGTTTAATCTGATGATCGGAATCGGACTCCTGCTGCTGGTGCTATCGGCACTATCCCTGTATATTTGGTGGAAGCGACGGGAGCAGGAAGAAAAATTGCCCTCCTGGCTGTTGCGAATTCTGGTGGCAAGCGGACCTTTATCTGTCTTGGGGATTGAATTTGGCTGGCTGTTTACCTGCAGCGGCCGCCAGCCGTGGGCTGTTTACGGGGTGCTGAAGACAACAGAAGCGGCGACAAAAACCGGAAATCTGGGGATATTGTATCCGGTATTTGTGCTGGTGTATTTCTTGCTCAGTTTTATGCTGGTCAAGGTGATGGTTACATACTTTAAGCGGCATCCCCTGTCTGAAGATCTGAAACAGATTTCGGGAAGGAGGAGTTCCTATGACCCAGCCCACTGAAGCATCGATAGCAATTTTGCTGGTATGGCTGTTCTTGTATATATACAGCATGGCGGGATCCGTCGATTTTGGGGCCAGCTTCTGGGCGCTGGTACATGCCGGAAAAAGATCGCAGGCCAGCCGGCTCGCCAATCGCTTTTTGTCTCCTACCTGGGAAGTAACCAATACCATTCTGGTCATGCTGGTTGTGATGGTTGTAGGTTTCTTTCCAAAAGCAGCGTTCATGCTGGGAACGGTTCTGTTATTTCCGGTAAGCATTATTCTGGTTTTTGTTGCATTGCGCGGTACGTTCATGGTACTGGCTTATTCTGCGGAAGGCTCGGAAAAAGGGCTTCGGCTGGTTTCAGGAATTGCCGGACTGCTTGTTCCCGCTTTGCTGATCAGCGCCTTGCCGGTTACTGAAGGAGGATTTATCCGGGTAGTCGACGGTCAGGCTGTATTCCTGTTTGACAAATGGATTAGCAGCCCTTCTGTATATTTGTACATGCTGTTCGGATTAACTTCCGAACTGTTTCTGTCCTCTCTGTTTTTGACGAGTTATTCCAAGGGGGCCGATTCGGAAGCATATTCCATGTACAGAAAACAGGCAATCTGGTTTGGGCCGGTTGCAATCATAGTCGCTGTATTGACACTTCTGTTTCTGGAACCGGAAGCAAATTGGCTGCTTCAGAATCTGGCCCGGCAGAGGAACCTGTTTGTATTGTCATTCATCTCATTTTTGCTCGGTTATTTCTTGTTATGCTGGAAAAAAGGCAATCTTCGTCTATCCATGATCTTTATCGCCTTGCAGTATTTATTGGCCGCTTTTGCTTACGGTTTGGCCCATCTTCCCTATATTGTCTATCCTTATCTGACAGTGGGCGAAGCATTTACAAATATAAATACCTTTTATACTTTATTGAAAGTATTGGTGATTGGCATTGCAATCCTGCTTCCGGGCTTCATTGTTTTTTGGCGCTTTTTCCTTAAAGACAAAGGCTATTTAACAACGCATGAATAGAAACCGAAGATTTTTTTCAAAAAAACTCTTGCGCTGTAAAACGATTTGTGTTAAATTAATCTCTGTCGCCGCGATGAGCGGTTAAAAAAGAAAACACGCACCTTGAAAATGAGATATGGAAGAAGCATGACGAGACAGGAAATTGATCGATACAGGATCATTTTCCGCGTCATTCGTCAAGTTGCAATCACCGGGAGAAGTAATCTCCAAGGAGCAAACATGTAGGGTAAGCTACTAAGGGCACACGGTGGATGCCTTGGCGCCAGGAGCCGATGAAGG
>JBAVDL010000158.1:0-11007 GCA_049587175.1 Thermoactinomyces sp. | reverse complement strand
CCTTATATCATCCCAAGAAGCCCTTCTTCTTGCAGGATCAGGTTTTATTATTCTAACTCCATCAGGTGTTATAACCTTCAACTCATCTAAACCTACTTCTTCAACCATTTGCTGAACACCTTTACTTTGATCACAATATCTACATAATTTTCGATCAACGGCCATAACAGCCTTTCCACCTAATATTTTATGTTCTTTTCTGTATTTGTACAAATGCCAAAACGCATCTCCTTCAGCATGATATCTCGTATTGGCATTTGTACCAAAATTACCAGGAGACCTTTTTGTAAACCACTCATCCCTCATTTCTTTATACCCGTTTTTCACATCAGGGCCCCAAGCATTTCTACCCCAAATTTCCACTCCATCACTTTGCAAAACAGCAACAGTTTGTTCTGATCTTAAAACTCCTTCATTTACTAATCTTAAATCATCCCCTACAGGTGGAATCCCAAGCTTTTTACGTACTTTTGATACATAGTCTAAATTTAATTCGTTTTTAATTGGTTGGTATTTAGGTACAGGATTGACCTTAACAATTTGTTTACCTTGTATTATTGCTCCTTCATCTGTTTGATATTTTTTTCCCCTAGCCTTTAAGCGAGTAACACCATCAATATCATCTGTTGCAAACTTCTGCAACCACTGGCCGAACTTTGTATCACCAACTGTTTTAGGTGCCGAAGCTGTTCCATCCGCAAATATTTCCGTAGCATATGATATATTTCTGTTATTGATCCAATTAATAATTTTATTGGAATTACTGTGAATCGCTTCCCCACCAAATACTAAGAGAAACCCTAAACCAGTTGCTACGGCTGCTTTTTTCCAATTCACTTTTCCTTCTTTTAGTAGATCCCATAGGCTTTGATCGACTCCACCTGCAATTCCTCCGCCAAACATTTTAGGAAAGGCTCTTCCAAGCCAAGGAATCCTTGTGCTCAGCCAACTGACAAAACTAGTATTAGCCACTCCGGCTCCTGCTATCAAACCAAAAAATGAGGATATTAACCCTGCAATACCTCCAATTAACATGTCTGTTAGCATTTCATCACTAAAAAACTCATTGCCCAAAAACACCCACGATACAATCCCGTTAATAAGCTCACCAAATATAATGCCTGCACCAATAAACCCTGCAAGAGTTGAACCCAATATTATTCCAATGACTGATGCAACAATTCCTATAATTGTTAAAACAATAAGAACCGCTACTTTATGTTCCAAGATCCAGTCCCAAGCTGCAGACAGTGCATCAATTACGACTTCTGCTATTTTGGAGCAAATTTCAGTAAACCAATCCCAAAAGGCAGCTGCTTTCTCTTTGGTCCATTCCCATGCTCCTGAGACCTTGTCTGTTGTCCATTCCCAAGCTTCTGAAATGGGCTCAGTGACGAAATCCCAAAAACCTTTCTCTTCCTCAACCGGTGGAGAATGAACGGGTTGTTCTTGTTGAACGGGAGTCTTTTGCTCAAATTGATTGAAATCATCATTGATTTCAGGAACATCAAAACCCCCGTCAGCATGAACAAGGGAATGAACCCAGGAACCTGTTCCTACCGTGATGATCATAAACAAAAGGAGAAACCGAACAAAATGTTTTCCCATACCTTCGGGGACGAAAAATCCGTAACCCCGTTTCCTCCTTTCTTATTTCTCTAAATATATTGTACTGGAAACAATTATTAATTTTAAAAAATATCCGGTTCCTAGACAATTGAATTTCTAACTAATTTTTAACAAATTGCATTTGGTTTTTGGTTAAAATGCAAAAAAAAATAAACCTGCTCTTTTGCAGGTCAAGCAATATGCTTCAGCTTTTGCGTATATTGAATTTTCAGGTGTTCGAGTTTCTCAAGATCCATGTAATCCACTTCAGTAAAGCTTGTGCCCAACCTAACTTTAATACCTTCTTCTATCTGGTATTGATTCCACAACCAAAGACTTGAAAAATCGGCCTTTAACTCCTCGTTTTGAAAAAATATGTATGTACACGCTTCCGGATCAAAACGTTCGTATTTGTTCTAATTCCAAAATGGATTCAATGAACCCATCTCACTCCTCATTGTTTGGATCGATTTGTCTTACAAGCGAGTATTTGTTCTAATTCCAAAATGGATTCAATGAACCTTTAGATGATTCTGCGAGAGCTTTTTTTCTTTTTTCTAGAGTATTTGTTCTAATTCCAAAATGGATTCAATGAACTCGGATCTTGCGTTGGTGTGCTTTATTGGTCAAGATGTATTTGTTCTAATTCCAAAATGGATTCAATGAACCCTCCGCCATTTCTGGCTTCTGGGAATTTCCATCGCTGAAACCCCTTGATTTTTCGTTATCTACAACCCTCCAAATGCCCAAAAATGGCGGGAGTTTGTAGATAAATTAGAGGTTCAAGCTTTAATACATATATTATTATAATAACATACATCGATTGATTAGTCAAAAAATGCATATTTTTCCCGCTGATCACTGCCATTGTCAGGGGATTATGGTTCCATAAATTAACTAAAAAGAAAATTTATGTATCCCTTTATCTGCAACCTGAGTTCAGTCGGACAGGACATCCTTTTCGCCTTCTTCTTTGAGCTCTTCTTCAAAGATATCCATAATACACACGTTAATAAATTAACAAAAGATGCTACTCCTGAGGAGTTGAAAGAAGCAGGACTTGGCGCACACTATGCTGATCACGACAAGGCCCTGTTCTACCATAACGCGGCTGGAGAACCTTTCAGCGTAAAATATATTCAGGCAAAGGGCGACCCCATTGCCGATTTGTATGAAGATATTGCCGCTGAGGAAAAAGCGCGTGCCACCTACCAGTGGCTGATCGACATGTCTGATGATCCGGATATTAATGACTCATTAAGATTCCTGCGTGAACGCGAAGTGATTCATTCCCAGCGATTCCGTGAAGCAGTAGAAATCCTGAAAGAGTGTCAGGATCAGAAAAAATACTTTTAAAATCAGGGGCCTCCTCTACTGAGGCTGTTGACTTTTTTGTCAACAGCCTTGCTTGTGCTTATTAAAAAAACCTGGTGCGGTTATCATCCTGGATTAAGGGAAAAATCGGTTTAGCAAAGGAAAAAACATGAATGAACCGTCTGAACAATTCATGAGTAATAAAAAAATCCATACCAAAACAGAATTCTCTTTTCTTTTTTGTTTATTGTTTTTCGGCCACTTCTTTAACCAATGCCTTGCAGGCTTTCCTGCAGTTTGTAACTAAAACATTGATCTCTTCTCGGCTGGCGTTATCAATATGAATTCCTGCAGAAACACTGACGTTGCATTTCAATTCCGTTGCCAGATATCCGGCCGCCCACTTCGCCACTTCTTCATCCCTGTGTCCGGGGACGCCGGTTACACGGACAGTTGCTTCAACGCCTGGTTCAAAACAGCCAAGCGCAATTGCTCCAACATGATACCGGGTTCCCCCACATATCGTTACACTGTAATCCGTACCGCAAGCCAAAGCTCTCAGTTCAATCCGGTCTCTGCACTTTTGCCCCGTGATAATATGATATTCCCTCATGAAATCAATCCCTCATGTTATGGTTTTTCCATTGACTGATTCGAGCCTATATTCGATTATAGCTCATTTCAAGCAGTAGAGAGACCCCGTCTATGACCGATACCAGATCAATGCATTTTATTTCCTCTTTGCTCATCAAAAAATACTTTTAGTTCCGCTCGCCATCGACTTTATTGCATAAAAAAGACAACATAGCACTCCTGAACCACTTCAGCAAAAGCCTGTCAATCCAGTCTCTTCATGGTCTGTCAAAATGGCTCCCTGAATCGGCAAGCCATAAGTCAGGTCCACTTCAACTTTTTTTCGTTTTAATTGAGCCCATAACCGCAAATTTGTTGACTGCAACAAGGACTTGGGAGATAAAATATTGCAGGCCGTCTTATTGGCCAAACACGTCCGCTATGGATTAAAACAGATAAAATTTAATCGCCGCAATCCGGTATGGTCAAAAAATCCTCAGCATTGGCTCCTCTTCCGGATTCCTCCTTGATCTTTTCTTGTATCTCCAAACAGGAAGCAGCCAACATAAAAAAAGCCTTGTTGCAACTCGTTAAACAACAAGGGCTAAAGAAAAGAACAATCAGGAAACGGGATTGGGTGAAAAGTTGTCAGGCTGTCCTTGTCCATTTAAGTGAATGGTATTCTCTCTTCCGGTCTCCGCTTGAAAATCGGCAAGCATCGGCTCTGTCTCTTCGAAAAAACGTGATTGCTTCTCCGGTGAGACATAACCCAACTGAATGCCAGTCGCCTTGGCGATAAAGGGATCGATGGTGCATAAATCAGATTTGGATAAATCGGACAAAGCAGTTTTGCCCAGAGAGAAAGCCACCAATTCCATTTCGCGTACACAAGCATTTAAGTAACGAACCAGGTTTTTGGCTGCCTGATCCACATTTAACTGGTCTGTCTTTTTTCCGGTGTACACAAGCAAGTCCGTAGGTGGTTCAAAGGGGAGAGCTTTTACTATTTGCTCGCTCACCAATGCCATCAGGGCGGCCGTGCCAATGTAAACACAGTCGGCTCCCAGAGCGATGGCTTTCAGCATTTGACCGGGAGTAACCAATCCTCCAGTGGCAATCAGGTTGATGTCCCGAATGGCCCCTTTTCGCGCCAGGAACTCCGATGCCCGTGTGATTGCAAACATTGTGGGCAAGCCAACATCATCCTGCAAAGTAGGAGGACCCCCATGCGTTCCTCCTTCGGCTCCGTCCAGCGTAACAAAATCAACTCCCGCTTCGACTGCAATCTGCAACTCTTTTTCCAGATGATGTGTGGCGGCGATTTTCAGGCCAACGGGCACTCCGGTTTCATCACGCAATCGCCTGACGAGCCGGATAAAATCTTCTTTGCTATTGACTCCGGGCAAGCGGGAATGGATTAATGCATCTTCCCCCTCACGCAAACCGAATACCTCCCTGTAGTCCTCCCCGATATTGTGGGCGGCGGTACGCTGCGGAGTTGATCCCTGTGCTCCCTGGCCCAGCTGGATTTCAATTGCATCCAGTTGCTTGTATTTCTCCGGGTCATTCATCCAACCCCCGCGGTTGTATTGGCCAATAAAGAGGCTGGCTGCTTCCCGTTCTTCTTTCAAAAGCCCCGCCTCACCGGAGTTGGTCGCTGTACCAACTGCGGTAGCTGCTTTGGCCAAGGCAATTTTGGCACTTTTGCTTAACGCGCCTCCAAACGACATGGCGGCAATCATAACGGGAATCGAAATCGTCACCGGTTTTTTTGCCCGGTGCCCGATCGTAACAGACGTGCGAATTCCGACGTTTTCAGGAGTGGGAAAGCGGAAGAGGTGAACGGGATTAAACAGAAGTTTTTCCCATGGCGAAAAATGAACAGGACTTCCCAAAGGACGAGGGACAGGCGTACCCTGATGGGCCCTCATGGTGATTTCCATCAGATTGGTAACACCCACTTTTGTTGTAGCAGGCACCATTTCAAACAGGTTTTCAATATACTGGTCCCGAATGGCCCGCTTGATCGTTTCATCCAATGTTTCGTTAATTACCGAACGTATCCATTTCTCAATGAATTTCAGCACGGTCGGCACGCTCCCCGGATTTGCCGTGGTTGATCGTTTTTTTGATATCTTCCACCTTTTGCGCCATGGCCAAACACATTTGCTTGATGGACCCCAGCTGGCGGGCGGCATTTTCCTCTTCAACGGCAATGTCGACCAACTCGCGATGGTCAAAGTTGGTAAGCTTTTTGTAATGTTCCTGTTCAATGGAGGACAACGTTCCCGCCATTGTTTCAATCCGGTTCAGTTCCGAATGGAGGTAGGACAATGTATGTTCCAGGTCTTTCACATTTTCCATATTTTTTGCACCTGCCTTGAATTATGGTAATGACACCGACAAAAACAGAATCGGTCGGATGTTCCTATTATTTGAATGATCGTTTGTTTTTATGTGGACAACAAAGTTGCATTTTTTCTATATTTTATTTGCGAAAATACCAGCCTTCGCTTATGTTGACCAAATCCCCCTTATGTTAGGACAGAAAATTCAAACAAGGGTTTCCAAGTCTTTGATCCGGTTAATCCGGCAATCATATGAACTGCCCTCTCACCAGACTGCCACACACGAAATTTTATTGTACAGCTGTATATAGTTCATCAAACAAGATAGGATCAGCTCTGTATTAATAAATTTTAACTGCTAAATGGTCTTTGAACATAATCCCAAGATGTGTTTATAAAACATCTATTTCTTCTATGGTCCAAAAAATGGTAAACTGGAACACAAAAAAGGAGGAACCCATCGTGAGGAAACTGCTGTACATAGAAGATGACCAGGAAATCGGCAAAATGGTAAAGAAGGATCTGGAACAGCGCGGTTACCAGGTTCACTGGCTGCTCTCAGGAGAAGGGGCACTGGAAGCGGTTCATGATGTGGATTTGGTTATTTTGGATGTGATGTTGCCGGGTCTGGACGGGTTTACGGTGGGACAGAGGTTGAAAAAGGATATGCCTGATATTCCGATTCTGCTGTTGTCGGCGCGAACCGCTGTGGATGACAAGGTGCTTGGACTGCAATTTGCCGATGATTATGTGACCAAGCCTTTTCATCCGGATGAACTGGCAGCCCGAATCCAGGTATTGTTGCGAAGAAAAAATGCGGGCTCCGGTGAGCTTAAAATTGGTCACCTGACTGTCAGGATGGATGAAAAGAGGGTACTGAACCCGGCAGGGGAGGAAATCGCACTTACGGGAAAGCAGCACCAGATATTCATGTATCTGCTCAGGCATCCAAACCAGATTTTAACAAAAGAGCAGATTTATGAAGCTGTTTGGGGAGAACCCTATATTGAAGGAGACAAGACATTAATGGTGCATATCCGCCACTTGAGGGAAAAAATTGAAGAAGATCCCGGCAATCCGAAAATTATTGAAACCATCCGCGGCATTGGCTACCGGGTGAAACAATGAAGAAATTCCGCAGCTCTTTGTTAAGGCAGTATTTGTTGATTGTTTTTATCGCTACCATGATTATCCCTTTGAGCATTCCTTTGTTATCATCTTTTCTTTATAATCTTGCCGGGCAGGAAAATCCACCGGAACATGAACTGAATGAAAACCATATCGAAAAGAGCTGGGATGAAGCGGCAAAAAGCCTGGAGAATGCTTCCGACGAGCAAATTCGGGACAAGTTATCCGCATTGAACAAGTTGTATCCCGAAGCGACAATTTTCTGGGTCGATGAGACAGGAACGACGAAAGACAAATTTCCATCCTCAACTCAAGTGCCTGCTTCCTGGACCATTTCCTCAGCTATTCAATTTATCCAGGAAAATCGCGGATATCAGGCTGATCCTTTTACGGTGGTTTCATTAATTGGTGAAAATCCCGGCGAGGGATTTATGGTTTTGCAAATACCACGCTCCGAATTGAAGTCAAATGACTGGTTTAACAAATACGGCTATTGGTTGTTAACCGGGACCTTTCTGGTACTGATTCTGTTCATTGTGGCTTCCAGTCTTTTCTTTTATAATATCCGAAAACGGCTTGTCCATCTTCAACAGGCAATGGAGATGTCCGGCGATGACGGAATCCCTTCGAGCCTTGCAGTAAAAAAAGACGATGAAATTGGCCGGTTGGTAAAATCGTTCAATCGGATGGTCAAGGAATTGAAATTAGGGAAAGAACGGGAAAGGAAAGAAGAAAAACTGCGCAAAGAACTTGTGGCCAACATCTCTCATGATTTGCGAACTCCCCTTACGGCAATCCGCGGCCATGCCTATAGCCTGAAAAAAGAGGCGCTGAGTAAAAGCGGCCAGGAATCGTTAAATATCATCGATGAAAAAACAGATTACATCGGGCAACTGATTGACAATTTGCTTTCCTATTCTCTATTGACAGGCGGAAAGTATCCCTGCCAGCCGGAAAAAACGGATATGCTTCGCCTGCTGCGCACTTCTGTTGCGACATGGTATCCAGTCTTTGAGGAGCACCAGTTTGAGATTGTGCTTGATTTTCCTGAGAAATCTTTCACCTGGGAAGTCGATCCGCAATGGATGAACCGGATTTTGGATAACCTGTTTCAAAACATTGTCCGCCATGCCAGAGATGGAAAATTTGTTGCCCTCCGCGTTGTAAATGAGTCGATCATCATCGAGGATCATGGTCCGGGAATGACCGGAGTTTCCATGCAGAAAGGAGCGGGCGTCGGACTTTCTATTGTATCGCTGATGGTGAAGGAAATGGGCTTGAACTGGGAAGTGGAAACCGGCGGGCATGGGACGAAAAACATCATCAGAAAGGAATAGCAGAAAAACAGCCCTGAACCGGGGTTGTTTTTTTTTACGCATTTAAACCAGATTTAAACTTTTTCTTCCCTCTCTTTAACCTTTCCGGCAACTTTATTTTAACCTGCGGAAGGTAAGATAGTTGGCGAGGTGAGAAAAATGAGCCAAACTATTATCGAAACAAATCATTTGACAAAGCAATTTGGTTCCAGGATCGCAGTGAATAATCTGGATATACAAGTAACCCAGGGAGAAGTGTATGGGTTTCTCGGTCCCAATGGCGCCGGAAAAACCACGACAATCCGGATGCTGCTTGGACTTTCCCGACCCACCAGAGGATCCATCCATATCTTTGGCAAGGATATGAAGAAAGAAAAGCTTTCCGTTTTGAAAAAAGTTGGATCACTGGTGGAAAATCCGTCGTATTACGGGCATTTGACAGCAGTTGAAAATCTGGAGGCCATCCGGATTCTGCTGAACGCCCCCAAATCGAGAATCGAAGAAGTTCTGTCCATGGTTCGCCTTGACAAAGATGCCAACCGTCCGGTTAAAAAATTTTCGCTCGGGATGAAACAGCGGCTCGGAATCGCTGCCGCTTTATTGGGCAAACCGAAATTATTGATTCTGGACGAACCGACCAATGGTCTGGATCCATCCGGAATCATCGAAATTCGTGAACTAATCAAAAGCATGCCAAAAGAACATGGTGTCACTATCGTCGTTTCCAGCCATTTATTGTCGGAGATCGACCAGATGGCCACACAAGTTGGCATTATCTCCAACGGGACCATGATCTTTCAGGATTCGATTACAGCATTGAGGAAACGGGCGAAAAGCAGGATCCGGCTCACTGTAAGCGAAGCAGAGTCAGCTCGGAAAAAATTGTTGTCCCTTGGATATCCAGCCAGTTTATCGGATAACCAAATCTATATTGAGAACAGATCTGACCAGAAAGTGGCAGAAATAGTTCGGCAACTGGTACATGAACATTATTCCGTCTACCGGGTGGAAGAAGAGAGAAAATCACTGGAAGAGATTTTCCTCCGACTGATAAATGGAAAGGGGAATCAGTAATGCTCCAGGTGATGGCTTCGGAATTCCTGAAAATCAGGCGAAAAATGATTCTCTTCCTCATCTTTCTCGGTCCACTTGGGGTGATTGTCCTGGAGGCAATCAATTTTGGAGTGAGATACGATTACCTCACCGATCTCTACCGTAACGATTTATGGAAAGGGCTGATGGGGGAAGTTTCCATGCTATTCACCCCTTCGTTGATGCTTGGGCTTACGATAATCACCTCGATGATTGCCAATATTGAACATGAAACAGATGCCTGGAAACAATTGTTTGCCCTGCCCGTAACAAGAACTGAAGTCTTTCTCGGCAAATGGTTTCTGGCAACGATTTTGCTCTTTGTCTTCTGTGCACTATTGGCAGGCGGAACCATTGTACTCGGAACTTTTTTGAACTATGGACCCGACATCCCGTATCTCTATCTGTTGAAAAAATCATTCTTCCCGTATTTTGCGGCTATGCCATTCCTTGCTCTACAAATCTGGCTTTCTATTGCATGGAAAAACCAGGCGATTCCTCTCACAGTCGGAATTATGGGGACGATTTTATCGATGTATTCCTTCGAGTTTCCTGATTGGCTGCCGTGGAAATGGCCTTATTTAGAAAACAGCTGGGGAGAGCCACTTTATTTCGTCTGGGCTGGCCTGCTGACAGGAACAATCCTGTTAGTCACAGCTCTCATCGACTTTAACCGAAAGGATGTGAAATAGATGGGGAGAATATTTCGTGCTGAATTCCTGAAATTGCGGAAGTCATCGATCTGGCTGCTCATTTTTGTCAGCCCTGCTCTGGCTGCATTGATCGGGTTGTTAAAAGCGCCTGAGCAGGAACAATGGATTCTTATGCTGATTACCATGACTTCTACTCATGCCGTTTTATTTTTGCCGCTTTTGACCGGGGTTTTTTCTGCATTTGTTTGCCGATTTGAGCATATGGGGGGCGGATGGAAACAGTTGTTGTCGCTACCAATTCCAAAAGCGAGGGTTTATGGAGCCAAATACCTGATCGTCCTCTTATTGATCGCAGCAACCCAAATCCTGTTCTTATTTTCTCTTTTATTGGTTGGTTGGATGAGAGGATTCCCCTCTGACATACCCTGGGAGGCCATTTTTACAAGTATAACGGGCGGCTGGATTGCCTGCATGCCGCTGGCCGCACTGCAAATGCTTGTGTCCGTGGCCTGGTCCAGCTTTGCTGCTCCTCTGGCACTTAATGTCATCTTGACCTTGCCTAATATTCTGGTTGTCAACTCAAAAGATTTCGGACCTTATTATCCATGGGCACAGCCTTTCTTAGCAATGATGCCCAATTCCAACAATGATTTCGGGGCGCTTAATATTCCTTTGGAAACGCTTTTTATCGTTATTTTTGGAAGCTTGTTACTATTTCTGATACCCGGATTTATTTACTTTACCAAAAAGGAATTCTAATCAATCTACCCTGAATCTCCTTTACAAAAAAGCCAGGATTCAATTTTTATGCAACTCTTTTCATACAGCCAACCATCATGGCTGTATGAAATAAAATATTAAGTAATTAATAGATTCCCCTGCTTTCTTTATCAACTTTTCAGACCTGTATCGCCTTTACTTTGCAAGAAAACACTTTTTTCCGTTCTTTTTATGCTAATCCGTTTTCCTTATATC
>JBAVDL010000157.1:0-2296 GCA_049587175.1 Thermoactinomyces sp. | reverse complement strand
CTCTTCATGATTGTAGTAAACAATTTAACATTAGTATATTCCGCAGCAAACTGATTGCCGTTTTCGCATAGTAAACAGAGGAATGCTTTTCCAGTAAAATGACGGATTTTCCCATAAAATCACCTCTGCTGGATTAATGATGAAAATAAATCCGGAACTCCTGACGGCCTTCTTTTTCCAGGTCTCTCAAAGTCTGTTCAAAGTTTTTCCAATAGGCCTGTCCATAAGCAGTGGTATATATTTTTTGATAAAGAGAACCGTATTCCGGAAAATGGCGGCCGATAAGCTCCAGAACTCTCTTCTTGTAAGCCCCGCGAAGGTTCAGGTTTTCAAACAAAAAATAATCGACGTAGGGTCGCATAGCCTGGATTAACGCCTGAACATTGGACAATGCGGGAAAGATGGGGGATACAAAAAGATATGTCCGGATTCCTTCACTTTTTAAAGTCTTCAGGGCGTCCATCCTTTTTTGAACCGGTTTTGCTTTTGGTTCCATCACCTTCCTGAGCAAATCGTGTGTGGCGTTAATGGACATACCAACAGTAATCTCAGGAATCTTTTTGATCACATCCAAATCACGTAAAACCAGATCTGATTTGGTAAGGATCTCCAGTTTGCAGTCCGAACCTGCAAACTGCTCCAGGATCTTTCGGGTGAGCTTGTAGCGGTGTTCAACCTGTTGATACGGATCGGTTACCGAACTTAGCAAAACCTTGCGATTGGCCAATTTTTTTATGTTAAGAGGAGATTTCCACTTGCTTTTCACATAGACAAATTTCCCCCAGTCTTCATCCGTTCCGGCAAACCGTTTCATAAATTCGGCATAACAGTACCGGCAGGCGTGAAGGCACCCGGTGTAGGGATTAATGACAAAATCAGCGTCAGGTAACTTGCTGGGTGTAATAATGGAATTTACTTCAATCTCTTTCACGATCATGGCAATCCTCCTTGCTCCGTTAGCTGTCGGGCAGGTAACCCGTTCTCAGGCAGAGAC
Source organism: Thermoactinomyces sp. (assembly GCA_049587175.1). Lineage (GTDB taxonomy): Bacteria > Bacillota > Bacilli > Thermoactinomycetales > Thermoactinomycetaceae > Thermoactinomyces. The sequence goes on along the minus strand of JBAVDL010000157.1, from coordinate 1,302 downwards.
TTTGGTTTTGCCCGCTTCTGCTGAAACAGCCGAATCGACATACCTGTTGTGCAGCAGAAACAAGAACTCTGTTCCAGGCAAGGCAAATTAAGCGTAAACTGTCATTTTAACGACGCCTCCCCATTCTTCAAATACAAACCCCCCTGCCGTGGGAGTAGTTATTTTTTGAATTTTGTGTAAATAATATTCTATTATAATAAGATTGCTATTACAATAAAAAAATTAGCCGTAACGGCTAACCAGGATGGAAGAAAGAAATCGGTTTACTTTCTTTTATCACCGATCCATCAGATGAAGCGAAACGAGGTCTTATCTCACACAGCGAACCCGAATTCGTGTTCTTCTTGACACAGAAACAACTCTTACTCTTCCTCTTCTGGGACGTCCGCAAACAAAGACAAACCTCCGGTTGCTCCGCCTGCAGTTTACGACCAATACGTCCCCCCGGCGAATGAAGAAGACAACCGTTCTTACCGGAAACGGCGAACAGGAACGGACTGCTGTCTCTCCAGGGCGCAAGAAAATCACTCTCGTTTGAGAGGTCTCAACCTTTTGATTCAGTTGGGACAACAAATTGGTAACCCCCTTTCTCATGATCTCTGATAGTTTATGAGAAAGGAGTCTGAACAGGAACGGGAAACGTCTATTTTTCCGAATAAATAAACTTAATATAGGCGAAGAGGTGAAGCACCATTTTGAATTAAAAAAAGACACCAAATTGTGCCCTTTAAATTAATCCTTTAAAAACAAATTATAAAATCTGTTTTTTATCCAGGTGCTTTCAAAACAACATGTCATTATCAGCTTTAAAGGCTTAATTCCCCAATCTTTACAAGAAGGTAAAAAACATTTATATATCGAAGAAATTAGAGAACTGTTCCCTAGCATAGGGTCTATACCTTTGGCTGGATTTTTTAATAGTCTAAAGTTCTTATTAAAAGGTGGAGTAATACATGATAAACGAATACCATCTAAAATCAACTACATGGAACAATCAAAATGAATTAATAACTTTAGAAAACACTAATACAAACAGAAATTATTTCGTAAAAATAAGCTTTCCTGATTTTTCAATTCTCTCCCCTATTAATGGTAAACCCTCATATGCAAATGTTTATATCAACTATATACCTAATGAAAAATTGGTTGAATTGGATTCGCTTAGATTATATCTTCTTAACTACAGTAATCATGTTGATTACCGGGAAAGTTGTATTGTTAAGGTTTTGAAAGCTTAATGAACCCCAAAAGTCCAGACATTTAAGCCGCATTTGAAGATAAAAGTTGACGAAATTCTTTTGG
>JBAVDL010000156.1:0-13227 GCA_049587175.1 Thermoactinomyces sp. | reverse complement strand
TCAATATAGTTTAATAGTTTTAATGCCTGATACAGAGCAAAGAAAAACGGAACCGCTGTTGCATACACAATGATTAAAACGATATAGGACAAATAATTTGCAAATGAAGGCAACCAAAAGATACACAGAGCCAGAACCGGAATTCCAATAAGAATAACAGCTATCTTTAAAAAGAGTGTTGAACCTCGTTTCATAAAAAGCACCTCACTTATGGATTATCAATTTCACCCTAATACATTTATTATCGTTTTGCAATAAATAATTATCAACTTTTAATGTATTTTTGTTGTCTTAAGATAAGAAAGTGCGGTCGTAGAACTAACCCCTGATCCTTTCCACATTTAAATTTGCTCTTTGTATTGGTACAGTCCCCTGAAACAGAAAATTCTCCCCAAACCATACAGTCTGAAGAAACATAGCTGACAAAAAACGCATCCTTTCAACCGCCTTTGTGAAACTCCCAAATTCTACAGTTTTAATAAATACCAATATTTGTAATAAAGGAGCCAATATCCATCCTTTTCCCCCCTGACTTCATAAAACCATTTTTAATTGCATACAGTCCACTCAGCCTTGTCGCTCAGGAGATGTATATAATGATGCGATTCGATATTTTTTGTGTTAAAAAAGTCGAGTATGTTTAAAACAGTTTTGGTATGATGTGGACATGAAAGGAGGGAAATGATGTTAAAGAAATTAAACCAGGTAATTGATTATATTGAAGATCATTTAACCGACGATGCTCTGTCTCTTGAAACAATTTCTGAATATGCCGGCATTTCTGACTGTCACTTCAGAAAGATATTTTTCTATCTTTCCGGAATGACACTTGGTGAGTATATCAAAAACAGAAAGTTGTCAGAAGCAAACAAGGATCTATTGCATGGAGAAAAAGTAACCGATGTTGCCTTTAAATATGGTTATCAGTCAATAGACGGCTTTACGCGGGCATTTAAGAAATGGAGCGGGTTTTTGCCTTCAGACGTAGTAAAAAAAGGCATAAGCAAATCGTTTCCCAAACTTTCATTCGTCATAACAGTCAAGGGAGGAACTGCGATGGAATTCAGAATCGAAGACAAGCCGGCATTTAACCTGGTTGGTGTAAGCAAACGTGTCCCCATGCAATTTGAAGGGGTTAATAAAGAGATTGTAAAGCTGGCAGAAAGCATAACGGACGAACAAAAAGAGGAAATGCATTCTCTTCAGAATATAGAACCTTATGAAATCGTGAATGCTTCTTTTGATACAGATGCCGATTTCCTGAAAGAAGAAGGAGAATTGACTCACCTGATCGGTATATTAACGACTGAAAATCAGGTAAGTGACCGATTGGAAAAAATTCCGGTCGACGCCTGTACCTGGGCAATATTTCCCAATGAGGGACCATTCCCTTCAACGTTGCAGGAAACAATGGCAAGAATATATTCAGAATGGCTTCCTTCTTCAGATTACGAATTAATCAATGCTCCTGTATTTTCTTTTACGAAAATGGATGAGCATAAAAAAAATCACGCTTATAGTGAAGTTTGGATTCCTGTTCAGAAGAAATAAAAACCAAAAACATGGACTTGTCACAGAAAACAAACAAGGCACTCTGCGAATTGTTGGACGCAGGGTGCCTTGTTTGCTGACGGGGCCAATCAGAGGCAAATAAAATTGTCCGCCACGGGTCTATATCCAGTATGGCCAAATCCGGAGTATTGTTCTCCACCTGGCAATCATTGCACACAGGCAAAAGCCCCGTGGCTTTTGTTTCGAACCGGTTTGCCTTTTTCCTGTACCCCCGGTAAATATTGAAACCCCTGGACATGCCTGTTAAAGTACATGGGCTTTTTGATTAACTTACATATTGGCTATTGCCCTTGTTTTATTCGTCAAAAGCAAGGCAGGAATTGCCATCGTTACAGTCAATATGGTGGCTACCAGAAAACCGGAATGATAAGCGGAAGCCAAATCAGCCTGTTGCATCTGATTGGCAACAACTGCTGCAAGTGCGGCAGAACCAAAGGCTCCGCCGATATTTTGAATTATGCGTGTAGCGACGCTCGCTTGCGAAACTTGATGGCCTGAGAGTCCCGTATAAGAATCTGTCATCACCGGAATCGTGATCCCGCCAATCCCGATTCCCCGAACGAGCAGTACCAAGCCAATAAGCCAATAAGGATCATTTTGCGAAAACCAGATGAAGGGCAACGTACCCGCAAACGTAACCGCAATGGCAACCAGTACAACAAACCTGGCCCCGATTTTGTCTGTCAGTGTTCCAACCACAGGTCTGGCCAGCAACATTCCCAATCCCTGAGGGATTAGCGAGAGAGCGGCAATAATGACGGAATCTTGCCTGATGTTTTGAAAAAACAATGGAAAGAGCAGCATTGCTCCGTTCGTCCCGATACCTGCCAGGAACAAGGAAATGATGGATCCGGTGAAACTTTTGAAACGGAATAAGTTCAAGGGCACGATGACAGTCGCAGAACAGCGAAAGGCGTAGATGACATAGACAACAGTCAAGACAATCCCCAATATGATAAATCCAAGTGTGCTCGCATTGCCAAAGCCAAAGTCTGCTGCCTGTGTGATTCCGTATATATAACTTGCGGAGAGCCCGCCCAAAAGCAAGATGCCAATCCAATCCAGCGCGGCATGCTTGTTGGAGGCTGGGAAATGCGGCAATTCTGTATAGATAAAATAAAGGGCGATGAGCCCAATCGGAGCATTAATAAAGAAAATCCAACGCCACGAGACATACTCCACAATCAACCCGCCGATAATTGGGCCAAGAATGGGGCCGAGAATGATCGGCAAACCCACAATGGCCATCAATTTTCCCATATTCTCTTGTCCCGCAGTTTGAACCAGTAGCGTAGTCAGCAGAGGAATAATCAGTCCTGCGGCAAACCCCTGAACAAGACGGAACGCAATCAGGCTTTCGATGCTCCAGGCAAATCCCGCCAGCAGGGAACTGATCAGGAACAGCAATTCGGCCATGAAGTAAACGTCTTTTCCCTCAAACCGCTGAATCAGCCAACCGGAAAAGGGGACAGCGATTCCCATAACCAGGACATAGCCCGTCATGATCCACTGAACCATATCCAGTGATGTATGAAAGTCCTGGCCGAAATGATTCACCGCAATATTCACCATGGTCGTATCCAACATGGGGGCAATCGCTCCAAGCACCAGCACAATCGCGATGCGAACCAGATCCTTGGGCAGTTTCCCGCCGTTTTTTTTCTGCATGATTTCTCACTCCCATTAGAGTACAAATTGTATCTTAACTCGAAACAAGTATACCTTCTTTTCAAATAAGGTTCAATATGTATCTTAAATTTGTAGTATACTAATTTCAGAAACACCCGGGAGGTAGAGCCATGAAGACGGAACGCAGACGGGGAGAGGAACTGGAAACCGCAATTTTGAATGCTGCGTATGATATCATCCAAACAACGGGATATGAGGGCTTAACCTTTCAACGCGTCGCCAAACAGGCGCAAACCAGCCGAACAGTCATATACCGTCGATACGAAAACCCTGTCGATCTGTTGCATGCCGTGGTGCAATACAAGTCCACCAAAGCCCTGGGCGGGAAAATCATCGACTTGTTTCAGGATCAAGGGAGTTTGCGCGCAAATTTGTTGGCTGTAGTAAATATCTACCAACGGTTTTTCAACGCTTTGGGGGCGAAACTGCTTGGCGCCATAATAGCCGAATTAAGCCGGAATCATGAACAATTCCGGGTCTGGTTTCAGCAGGCCCGCAACAGCAATATCAAGATCATGAAGAAAGTTGAAGAATATGCCAGGCAGCGCGGAGAAATCACTCATGATTTTACAGAGATCCAAATGAGTCTCCCTTTTGATCTTTTGCGGGTTGAGAATATCATCCGTAATGGGAAAGTAACTACAACATATCTGATCCGCCTGGTGGATGAAGTACTGATGCCGATTTTTTCGAGAAAAACGTGAATAAGTGACTTCGTTTTCATCATCATCACATTGTTCTCATTTGAGCAATTCAAATGATGCATATATTGCCTTGCAATCGGGGGATAAGCTGCGCCCGTGTAAATGGTTGAATCGGACTAACATGACAAAAAAATAAAAATCGGCCCCCATGTCACGATGCAGCATGGGGGGCTATACAGCATTATAATTTCCAGCTTCAGGAGCGGTCCTGTAGCTGATCGAAGAGCAGGGATCGACGCCTTCCTGCCTGTAACAATTTTGGCAGGAGGGAATATCCCAATATACGGTCCGATGATCTCTACATTTTGGACACTCTATCGGTTATCAATGCTTTTGAAATATACATGGCTTTTATCAATTTCTGAAAGCGGGTGTGTTGCGAGGTACCCTCCGCATATTTCAGCTGTGCTTTTTCGCATTTGCTTATAATGGAAGATACGGGTTGCAGGGCTTCTGTCAATTCTTTTTTGGTATACTTATCCATGACATCTTCATCCGTTATCAGTGACCTGGAAATATGCATGGCTTTTATCCTGTTTTTAAGGAGTGTATTTTGAGAAGTCCCCTCCGCAAATTTTGGCTGTATTTTCTCACACCTGCTGATTACTGAAGAAACAATTTGCAAAGCCTCTTCCAATTCTTCTCTTGTATATCGATCCGTATTGGTTCACCTCAACTTCTGTTTTATTTCTCCGTTGAATCATTTTCTGCTCATAAGAGTTTATTCGATTCCCCTGATTTTTTCCAGGTTTCCGCTGCACAGAATTTCAAGATTGTCAAAAATCTTGCGAGCAGGCCAATCCCACCATTTGATCGTAAGCAGATGATGGATAAGTTCGTCATCAAATCGTTTCCTGATAATTTTACAGGGGTTTCCGCCTGCAATATGGTAAGGGGGAATATCTTTTGCAACTACAGAATTGGCTGCAATGATTGCCCCGTCACCAATATGTACACCAGGCATAACTGTAACATTTTGACCAATCCATACATCATTGCCGACAACCGTATCTCCTTTGAAAGGTAAATCTTCCAGAGCCGGAGTTGCCTTTTCCCAGCCATGGCCCATAATATTGAAAGGATAGGTAGTAACGCTGCACATCCTGTGATTTGCACCGTTCATGACAAATTCGATACCTTTTGCGATAGCACAGAACTTTCCAATGATAAGCTTGTCGCCTAAAAACTCATAATGATGTGTAACATGCTCTTCAAACCGCTCCGCGCCGCTATCATCATTGTAATATGTGTAATCGCCGACGATGATATTTGGTCGGGTTATGACATTCTTGATAAAGCAAATACTCTTTATCTGTTCATTGGGATAGACAGCGTTCGGGTCAGGTCCGTACTGCATATTGGCCCTCCAATCAGTTAACAGGAAATTACCATTACCAGTTGGAATTAAATCTAACCAGGTCTCTTCCATGCCTGCAACAGATTTGCTGAAAATATTTTCCCACTTCTTCCAGGGAGTAATCCATTTTGTCCTTGAAAGATTTTTGCAGACCCTTGCTTATTCCATCCCGATATTCCTCTTTCACCTTGTTTTATCCGTAGCCTTATTAATGGCCTTGTTTAACTTCCCGGCCAACAGATTCCTGATATATGTCAGCGTAAGTTTTTGAATCTTTGATGAGATCATCACAGAAAGCCGCTACATCACTGTCCGTCACTTTGAGGACACCTTTACCCAAGGCTGGCCCTCTTCAAAAAGATCAATAATTCCAGAGAGTAAACCCATTCCGCTGGTTAGTTCAACTGGGCCAACCTTAAAAAGATATTTTTGAATCTCTTTATAAACAATCTGATAATCTTGCGGAAGCGCTTTGACACGCGCCATGTGCGCCCGCCACTTTTTTTGCCTTCGATAATATCTTTTATGCTCATTTTTAATTCTCCTGTTTACCCAATTTTTTAGCGATATTATGGTTGAGTTGTTCACGCCACTTGTCGCGAAAAGAATTTGCCCCTTCTTCGCCGGCCAGCGCCAAACAGAAGCCTTTGATATCGTCACCCAAACCTCTTGGACAACTCAGGCCTTCCACCGCCGTTTCTTCTAACAGGCCAAGTACACCGTCCAGAATTGACATGAGGTTGCGGCCTGTGAAATCTGAGTATGGCCAAAGATTGGCCTTTATTTTTTCCCATGCCGCTTGATAGTCAGCCGGCAGCTTTTTAGCCCGCGAATCAAAGATTTTCAGTTCTTTGATCGTATCGTTGCTGTAATCATTTTCCAAAAATTCATGATTCTTTCTCCTTTAACTCATTAATCTTTGATGATACGAATTCCCATTTTTCCCAGAACCTCTGCAGTTCTTCACGCCCCGCGGCGTTAAGCTTGTAGAACTTGCGTGGCGGCCCCATGTCAGAAGGTTTTTTCTCGATATCCACCAGCTTTTTTTTCTCAAGCCGGATTAAAATGGCATAGATCGTTCCCTCAACAACTTCTGTGAAGCCGAGTTTATTCAAACGGCGCGTGATTTCATAGCCGTAGGTTTGCTCTCGGCTGATGATCTCCAACACACAACCTTCCAACACGCCTCTAAGCATTTCAGTCAGGTTTTCCATTAAAACACCCCTTGCTATTCCAGAAGGATGTATACTACTACATTGATATCCAATGTTACTGGTATGCAGTGTAATATAATAGCGAGTATATAGTAACACTGAGTAGTATCCTTGTCAACTGGGAGAAGGCGCATACAGTTTTTTTAAAATCTATTGCATCTGACGTAACGTTAGGTCGTAAAATATATTTGTCGACAAAAAATTGTATAAAACGAGGTGAAATGATGGCAAAGGGTACGTGGAAAATTGGTGAGCTTGCAAGCCAGTGCGGAATAACAGTCAGAACACTGCATCATTACCACAAAATAGGTCTGTTGGTGCCCTCTGAATTTACTGAATCCGGGCACAGGCTTTACACAAAGGATGATGTATTAAAACTTCAACAGATATTGTCTCTCAAACAACTCGGACTATCATTAAGGGAAATTCAAAACATTATTGAAAATCCTGATTTTAATCTGATGCACGCAGTTCAGGCTCAACTGGAAATCATAAATGAACAGATAAAACTAAAAGAAAAGCTTCGTTCTGAGCTTGAGCAGCTTCAAACACTGTTGTCGTTTAACCAAAATATAAGTGCTGACCAATTATTCAAAATCATGGAGTTGATCCGGATGAATGAAAGTAATTATTTAACACCAGAACTGGTCGAAAAGCTGAAAGCTTTCCACAAAAACCTTACGGAAGAAATGAAATCAAAGCTGAAAAAGCATCTGCCACATGTTGATGAGACACAACGACAAGCTTTACGGAAAATGATCTTAAAATAAAATGGCAACAAACACTGCCATTCTTTTAACCCGGTCAAACTGCTTTATAAAGTATATTAAAAACGAGGTGAATTGTGATGAACAAAAAATCAGTACAACAGGAGCTACACATGACAGATATGTTGGCTAAACTTGCTGACCGTGCGCAGATCAGCGAACTGCTGAGCCGTTATTGCAGCTTTGTCGATGACAAATGTTTCAATATTGAGGCAGTAAAAGCGACATTCACACCGGATGGACGTTATGTACGCCCCAATGGTTCGGCTACGGTCGGCCATGAAGCCATTGCCTCTGAAGCCAAAACCTTTAGCCGATTCCGTGGAATGCAGCATATCACTTCCGACCATATTATTGACCTTGAAGGAAACACTGCACGACTTCGGGCCAATATGATTGCGATGCACCTATGGTCCGAAGAAGAGAACGATCCGAGATCACTGCAAACACATTTCGTTGCCGGAGGCGTTTTTGAAGCGGTTGCAGTGCGTACTGCCGACGGCTGGAGATTCAAAGAACTGAAATCACGAATTACGTGGCGAGCCGGCTCGGGCATGTCCGCAGTGGCCAGAATCGGAAGTCCAGGCAACTGACGGGAATGCATCTTTAGCAGTCCTGTCGCTTTCTTTAAAGGCTGCAGTGCCAATACATTCCTGTTATCTACTGTACAAATCCGGTCAGTAAATAAACAGATTTTACTACCGAAAAGCAGCAATTGACAAATTTTATTCGTGGACTGGAGCTTGGCAGTTATTGGATTAAAGTGTTTGATGAGAGGATAAGCATGCGATTCTGGTTTCACTGGCGCCAGCAGGCAGAGATATGGGAGAAAGTCCTCTCCCGCAAGAGAGGAGCAGCCAACACTGTAGAAAGTCATTGCTTACACAACAGATACGGCAAAAGAAATATTTTGAGTACTTAGGGCCAAATAGGCCCAAAGTGTTTATGCCTGGATTCAGGCCGATTTACAAGGAAATGCACGCAAACGTGAAACGGACTGCTGAAAACTTTGCCAGTGGCATTTTTAACATGTCATTATTTAACCTTGACACCTGTTATGACAGTGGCGGGAGGAAATATTAATTTTGTTTTGAATCGATTTATACCCGTTATTCCATTTTTTTCAAAAACACTCATATACTCATCAATATGTTGAAAATCAATAATGCACAATTTACCTCCCGGCTTTAAAACCCGGGTAATCTCCAGCAATGCTTTTTTACGTTCCAGTTTGTCATAAATATTGTGGATAGCAAAACTCGACAATACCATATCAAAGGAACTGTTCTCAAAGGGCATTTTTCTCATGTCAGAAGTCTTGATGCAAACCTTGTCAATTACACCTTCTGATTTGGCATTCTGAATCGTATTTTCCATTCTGTTTCCGGAAAGGTCGTCACTTTGCCAAATATCTATACCTACAGCTTTCCCATTAATCAATCTTTTCGCCGCACCAATCAAATAGAGTCCCTTACCACAGCCAACATCAAGTATATATTCGCCGCCTTTCATGTTTAACATATCTAAAATACGTTCCCGTTCTTTTATTTTGCCAAATTTGCTGCTCAAGATCATAATTATGGCCGTAATTATCAGACTGATCCCTACTATGAATACCCATCCTGTCAGTATTAACCATATAAGATTCGATATATTGCTAAAGCAAAATATCGCTATTGATGTTGCAAGACACAGCATTCCTGTTAAAAGAAGATTCCTTATCACATTGGGAGCATCAATGCCGTAATCAGTTTTTTGTTTCATTGTTATCCTCCAATTCCATGTATTCCATATTTCTCTTCCATGCCTGCAACAGATTCGCTGAAAATATTTTCTCCTTCTTCCAGGTAGTAATCCATGAAAAATCATCTTTAATCAAAAAACAGACGTTTAATGTACCGGTAGACATCCCTGCTTAATTGTATAGATCTCAACTTTCTCTACATTAGTATGTTCCGGGCTGCGGCCAAAACCTTGAAAGTGGATGCACGGGCAAAACGTTTTTGAGACTTCATCTATTTTCTCCCTGGCCAATATGTTATTTTCCCATCCTTCAAAAGCAAACCTGTTCCGTTGCGCGGTTTCTCAATTTATCCAATGCACTGCTTTTGCCAGCCACTGAATGTTAATGGAATTTTCCTTCAAGCAAAGCAGGACAACCTGTTGTCCCCCGATTGGACAGTAATCTGCTTTTACAGCGTTTACCTTTTAAAATTTCGTGCCGCATTCACAAAACTATGAGCAACATTCTCACAGGAATTCAAATAAATATGTGCGTAGCTTGCCACGACATTCCGGTACTGATAGCCGTCAATGTACTCGTGCCCGTTGCTGGTTTTCGCGGTGTAGAAATCCGATGAAAGACCGGAATTTGCTACCCGCGACTGGTGGAACTCCTGCCCGCGAATGACGGTTCCGGCGGGACCGAGTAACGAATCGCGACGTGTCGTCAGTTCGATGTAACGAATTTGCAAATATGACGGATCCATGACAAAATCAACGGGCAGAACACCACTCATTGACCAGGTTTTGCCGTCAAACCCGGTCAGCGAACGCCCAAGATAAATCATCCCGCCGCACTCGCCGTAAATCGGCATTCCCAGTTTGGCAACATGACGCAGTTGCGCAGCCAGATTAACATTATTTGCAAGCTCGCGAGCGAAACTCTCCGGATAACCGCCGCCAAAATAGAGAGCATCCGTATCAGGCGGCAACGTGTCACCTTTGATCGGGGAAAACTCCACGATTTCAAATCCCGCTGCTTTCAGCGCGGCCAGGTTTTCCTCGTAATAGAAGCAAAACGCGGCGTCACGGGCAACAGCCAAACGCGCTTTTTGGGGGCGAACTGGCGGCTTCGCGGATTGCGATTTCAGGTTTGCATTCGCTTGTAACGAAGATCCAAAAACCTTTTCAACATCAATCTGCTTTGCGACATGATTTAAGCTGCTGTTATCATTGCTTGCAGCATTTTCGTATGTGGTAACAAGCCCAAGATGACGCTCCGCAACTTCCAGTGCCGGGCTGTTGCTGACAATTGACAGCACACGTTTCCAACGTTCCTCACCAACCGCATTCCTGATCAGGTTTGTATGAACCGCACTCCCCATGTATCCGCAGCGATTCAGAATAAATCCGGCAATTTTCACATCCGGATCAAATGAATCCAATCCGTCCATAATCGCTGCAGTCGTGCGTGTCATTCCGTATACGTCTATGACGGCAACAACAGGAATGCCGAGAATCTTGGCTATATGCGCGGCGCTGCCCTTGCCTGTGCCATTCTCCCCATCGAATAACGCGCCCATTCCCTCAATAACCGCAACATCCGCATTTTGGCTCCATCGAGAGAAAACATCTCGGATTCCGGCTTCGCCCATCATCCACAAATCCAGGTTTACCGATGGCCGGCCGACAATCACAGAATGGTACATAGGATCTATAAAATCCGGCCCGATTTTGAACGGCTGAACTGCCAATCCTCTTGCCTTGAGGGCGGCAAGCAACGCTCGCGTCACCGTGGTTTTACCCGCTCCGCTGTGTGTTGCCGAGATGATTATGGCGGGTGTTTGATTGTTATGTTGCATATCTTCACTCCTCGTATATGTTAGCCATTTTTCTCCTGTACCTCCATTGGGTTTTACCAGATTCCACGCTTCCATCAATAAGTCTATGTATGTGTTTGCTTCGGCGACAAGGCATAGTTGTCTCTGAGTTTTCATTGGTGTTGTTAGTCTTTTGGGAATTCACTCACCGCCTGGTCTGCCGTTCATTATCCTTTCTAATTCTTATAAATCGATTATAGTTACCCACTCGTATCATAAACGACCTGTTTCAGAAACCAGTTGTTTCACTTCATTGTAAAGCTTCTCGGTCTCGTCGCAGCATTCAACAAGAGAAAAACCCAGTACCTCAAAAATATGATTCACCTTCATGGCATATTTTTCAGGTTTATATTTAAAGGTTTCAATCATTTTTACAGCTTTCTTTTCGTTGATACACCAGGCATTATTACAGGCAAATAACACCTGATTTAAACATGAAACTATGCGAAAAACATGACCAGCAATATAATATTTATCGTCTGCAGCCAGATTTGCTTTTACAAACATTAAAGAGAACCCTGCTTCAAACATAAAAAAATCAATCAAACTTTTCCGCAAGGCAGGGGGATAGGTTTCTGCCCGCTTTTTTAATTCACCCATGCTTTTGTTCCTGGCATACAGTAATTTGCTAATCGCCAATTCTCCCCGGTACATGGCACTTATATAACCATGGGGATGCCCGGTCTGATAATTGGCAGTAACAATTCCTTGTTCGGTATCTTTCATTATTTGTTCTACACGTTTAATATCACGTAATATCAAATCCACATGATATCCGTTGATCACCAGCCACCCGCCGCAATTAATCCAATCACCCCACGCTCCGGGAGGCACAACCAGGTTGCTTCTATGCTCGTCATCCAGTTCTGCAGCAAGTTGATTAACAGCATTTAAATCAAATAATTCCGGATTGTAATAGAGGCCGATATCTATGTCTGAATCCTTTGTATGGGTGCCCCTTGCACGTGAACCTCCTAAAACAATCCCTTCTATATAAGGCAAAGAGGATAATTTCTCTGCAACTGATTTAATAACAGATTCTGCCATACTGAATCACTCCTTTTTCTATTCTCTAACTATTCTTTCAACAGCCCATTTTACATCAATCGTGTTGCCCGCTCCCAATCAATCATAACATTGACAATTGGTTCATATTGTCAGACTGTAGAAAAATATTTTCAGAACTCCGTTCCGTCACCGCCTTGCAAAGCGATTCGTTGCCTTTTCCCTCCACACTCTACATGCTCTACAAGTGTGGCATTATCATTTTCCTCAAATACTGTGCCTATGTTTTTCTGTAACGTTGAAAAAGTTTGTTAATCGCCCTGCCCGCTGCCGGATGATCTGTCAACTCAATCCTTCACAGTTTTTACCACAAAAAATAAACCCCCGATAGGCTCCCGAGAGCACATATCGAAGGCTGTTGGCGAGCAGACAAAGCTACTTTCGTTTAATATTACCCGAATAGACAAGTTTTCAGATCTTTACTTTCGCAATTTCACATTTCAAATTCTACAGGTAATCATCTTCTTTATCAAAGTTCACTTTATTTCAATACAGGAATGCTCTATTTCTAATCTATTTACAATATTGTGCAATATTGTGCCGCTAAATATTATATAGATAGCATCTATAATTGCATAAAAACGCCACAATTGATAAAATCTTTCTGATCAACTGACGGTAATCTCATTGATGATTGGTTGTTAATGCAATTTATACAACTTTTTCACATAATCTAATTTGTATTAAACGGTGAACTTATCATTTTTCACAGGATCTTTATTCTCAACTTGTGTATTTTCAAGTAAATATTATTTATTTTTGTTTGGCAGCATAATTTTCTGCTGCAAAGCATATATAGTAACTTAAACCAGTCTGTATATCTTCCATTATTTTCCTATGGAAATCATCTGTCATTAAAAATCTCGTTTGAAAAGCAAAACCATTTGCATCAATATTCATATTCTGTTGCATGAATTTAATATGCTTTTCAATTGCATCTAATACACTCTTGTCATCTACACTGACACCGTTCTTCAGAGAGGTTGCCATAAACGACATAAATTCAACAGCTTCATTAGCTTTTTTGTTCATTGCTTCTGCATCGATTTTACTTGTGTCAATCTCATAATTGTATTTTTCCTTTAAGTGTCTATTCTGGTAAACAATTGCCTCTTTCCATTCCTTTTTGTTTAATCCGCTAAACATTTTTTCCTTACTCATAGGTACCCCTTTCTCTTCGAGTTGGATCGTTTTCTCTAATGTTTGTAAAATTTTTGTTAGCTGTTGTTCTTTCTCTTTTAATAGCAAATATTGTTC
>JBAVDL010000155.1:0-11201 GCA_049587175.1 Thermoactinomyces sp. | reverse complement strand
CAAAAGAAGCGGCGATAAAATCGACTCCATGCTTGATACCAAAAATAATATCCTCTTCATCCTTTTTGGTAATTCCCGGCAAATTAATTTTGACACCTGGAATATTTACACCTTTTCGGCTTTTTATTACTCCGCCGTTTTTAATCGTACAATAAATTTCGGTTCCTTCAACCCGGTCCACTTGCAGTCCAATCAAACCGTCATCAATTAAAATGGTATTTCCTGGTTTTACATCCTGCGGCAACCCTTCATAGGAGACAGAAATTCTTTTGTCATCTCCCAGGATAGGCTCTGTGGTTAAAGTGAACTTTTCTCCGGTTACCAAAGCAAGTTCATTGACTTTCAAATCGCCGGTCCGGATTTCAGGCCCCTTGGTATCCAGCAAAATTGCTATGTTTTTCCCTAATTCTGCCGCAGCTTTGCGAATACGAACAATCCTCTCTTCATGTTCCTCATGAGAACCATGTGAAAAATTCAGACGAGCAACATCCATGCCGTTTTGCATCAGGATTTTTAACATGGAAATATCTTCACTAGCAGGACCTATGGTACACACAATCTTTGTTTTGCGAAGCATGCTGGTATTCATCCCCTAACCAATATTAAATTGATAAAACTTTAGCCAGTTCATAAAGTTCCAGGTCTGGTTGGTGTGTTTGGGCAAAAGCTTCATCAATATTCACTCCCAACACCTTGTTATTGCGAATGGCTACCATTTTGTCTTTTTCTCCGTTCACCAGAAGCTCGACCGCTTTGACTCCCATCCGGCTGGCCAAAACACGGTCAAATGCCGTCGGGGATCCGCCGCGCTGCACGTGGCCAAGAACTGTTACTCTGGTTTCCACACTAAGCACCTGTTTGATTTTATCCCCGAATTTAACACCGCTGCCTACACCTTCAGCCACAACGATAATGCTGTGCCTTTTTCCCCGCTCGCTGGCCAGTCTCACACGTTCTATCACTTCATCAAAATCAAACGGCGCTTCCGGAATCAAAATGGATTCCGCTCCGTCAGCCAGTCCGGCCCATAAAGCGATATCTCCTGCATTGCGCCCCATTACTTCTATCACATAGGCTCTTTCATGTGATGTGGCTGTATCACGAATTCTGTCAATACAATCAATCACGGTATTAATGGCTGTATCAAACCCGATCGTAAAATCAGTCCCTGAAATATCGTTATCAATTGTGCCGGGGATGCCAACCGTCGGGAATCCCAGTGAAGTCAACGCCTTGGCACCGCGGAAACTGCCGTCCCCGCCAATTACAACTAAACCATCAATTTTGTTTTTCTTCAACTCTTCCACAGCTTTTTTCTGACCTGCTTCTGTCTTGAATTCTTCACACCGCGCACTGTACAAAACTGTTCCACCGCGATGGATAATATCTCCCACTGATCTTAATGTCATCTTTTTCATGTTTCCGCTAATTAATCCAGTATACCCGCTTATAACTCCGTATACTTCCAATCCATAGTAATGGCCGCTTCTTACAACAGCGCGTATTGCTGCGTTCATGCCCGGGGCATCGCCGCCGCTGGTCAGTACTGCAATCCGTTTCATCTTGCTATCACCTCTTGAAATTATGTTAACCTATCCCATAGGGACAAAAAACGTCCATGTGGGGCAAAAAGAGAACCCGTTTAGGGTTAAACGGTTCTGCTTTTGGACAAGTAAGTATACTCTCCGATCATAGCATATTTTTGGTATCGGTCTGCAATTAATTCTTCTTCTGACAAAGAAAGTAATTGGGATAAGTGTTTAATAATGGATTCCTTGATATATTTTGATTGTAACATGGGATCCTTGTGAGCTCCACCTTTTGGTTCTGAAATAATTTCGTCAATAATACCCAGGGATTTCAAATCAGAAGATGTGATCTTTAAAGCATCTGCTGCCTCCTGTGCTTTCGTTGCATCCCGCCACAAAATGGCAGCTGCTCCTTCCGGAGTGATGACGGAATAATAAGCATGCTCCAGCATCAACAAACGGTTGCCAACGCCGATGGCCAATGCCCCGCCGCTTCCGCCTTCACCGGTAACCACACAAATAACAGGAACCGAAAAACCTGCCATCTCGCGCAAATTGCGGGCAATCGCCTCACTCTGTCCGCGTTCTTCTGCTTCCATCCCGGGATGGGCACCTTGCGTATCAATAAAGGTGATAATCGGACGGCCAAATTTATTGGCCTGCTGCATTAACCGAAGTGCCTTCCGGTAACCTTCCGGATGGGGCATCCCGAAATTGCGGGCAATTTTTTCTTTCGTACCGGTTCCCCGCTCATGACCGATCACCGTAACCGGACGGCCATCCAGTTTGGCGATACCGCCAATAATAGCCGGATCGTCACCATAAAGCCGATCCCCGTGCAATTCCATAAAATCGGTAAAAATGGTATGGATATAGTGCAGTGTTGTTGGACGGGCTGAATGCCGGGCAATCTGGACTTTTTGCCATGTGGTCAGGTTTCCGTAAATTTCCTGCTCCAGCTTGGCAGCTTTATTCTGCAGGGTTTGAATTTCATCCGACAAATCGATCTCTTTTTCCCGTGAAAACTTTTCAAGTTCTGCAATCTTTTCTTTTAATTCCAGTAATGGTTTCTCAAATGGCAAACCGTTATTTTTCATCAAGCTTCCCTCCGATCAGCGTGAATATCCAGGATGTTGACAAGGGTTTCACGCATTTTTGAACGAGGAACCACTTGATCCAATTGCCCATGTTTCAGCAAGAACTCCGCTGTCTGAAAGTCATCAGGCAACTTTTGCCGGACTGTCTGCTCAATTACACGGCGGCCGGCAAAACCGATCAGTGCACCCGGTTCTGCAATATTGATATCACCCAGAGAGGCAAAACTTGCTGAAACGCCTCCGGTTGTCGGATTGGTCAGTACCGATACAAACAACAAACGGTGGCGGTGCATTTTTTGCAAAGCCGCACTGGTTTTGGCCATCTGCATCAGTGACAGGACGCCTTCCTGCATGCGGGCTCCTCCCGAAGCAGCAAAGAGTATGAACGGGAATCTTTTTTGCACAGCCTTTTCGGCTGCCCGAGCAATTTTCTCCCCGGCGACGGAACCCATGCTGCCCATACGAAAGCGTGAATCCATCACACCCAGCACCACCGGATAACCGCCGATATACCCTTCTCCCGTTACTACCGCTTCATTCAAACCGGTTTTTTCCATATCTTTTTCCAATTTGTTTTTATAGCCGGGAAATTGCAAGGGGTCTTCAGACAACAAATTCTGGTCATATTCAATGAAACATCCGGTATCAACCAATGACTCAATACGCTCCCAAGCAGACATTGGAAAATGGTAACCGCAAGACTTGCAAACGTTCAGGTTTTTTTCCAGTTCTTTTGTAATCAGGATATCTCTGCACCTGGGGCATTTTTGCATAATTCCTTCAGGAATATCCTTTTTAATCTGTTCCGAAGGAATGGTTGCGTACTTTTTCTGTTTCCTGAATAAATCTCGTAACACGTTAACACCTTCTCTAGGAAACTTTCTCGTTGTTTTGGTCAAGTTCCCGCTTTTATTATGATTCACAGTTCCTGTCGAATTAACCAGGCCCTGGCAAAGAAATTACTTGTCCAACCCTTGCATTCACTTCATGCATGAACGATAAGGTCTTATTCTGTTTTTTGCACAGGGATACCCCATTTTATCTCATCAGCAAATAATGATCCGATAAATAATATGAGTTCTGTTCTGTTGAAAAAAGCTTCTGAATCCGAGTAATCGCTTCACTTTCCATCGCAGCACCACCTGCAGGGAAAGGAGGCGGTTACCCGGCTGAAGCCTGCTTGATTATAACTATTCTGCACAACCTTTTACAGGGGCCATCTTATCAGAATGCTTTCCCGTTAACTGCCTTGTTTTTTCCGAAACAGACTCCGGATCAACAATAATTCGAGCTTCACCTGTTTCCATAGCCGCTCTGGCTACTTCCATGGCGACCTTTGGTGCCACACGCGGGTCAAACGGTGCAGGAATCACATAGTCCGGATTCAATTCATGCTCTTCAATCAGACCGGCAATTCCATATGCAGCCGCTATTTTCATCTCTTCATTAATTGATTTGGCCCGAACATCCAAAGCTCCGCGGAAAATCCCCGGAAACGCAAGGACATTGTTCACCTGGTTCGGAAAATCGGAGCGCCCGGTACCAACCACTTTCGCACCGGCTTTCTTTGCTTCATCCGGCATAATTTCCGGAATCGGATTGGCCATGGCAAAGATAATCGGATCCTTGTTCATCGACCTTACCATTTCAGGGGTTACGGCTCCCTCTACCGAAACACCGATAAACACATCCGCTCCTTTGATTACGTCAGCCAAATCACCGCTTATCTTGTCCTGATTCGTAATTTCAGCCACCTTTTCCTTGATCGGGTTCATCCCGTAAGGACGCCCCTGGTAAATGGCTCCTTTGCTGTCACACATAATCACATCATGAACACCCATTTTCAGAAGCAACTGGATAATGGCAATTCCTGCTGCCCCCGCACCATTGGCAACGACACGGATTTCTTCCATTTTCTTTCCGACAACCTTGAGTGCATTGATAAGTCCTGCCAGCGTAACAATGGCTGTACCATGCTGGTCATCATGGAAAACAGGTATATCCAGTTCTTTTTTTAATCGCTCTTCAATAATGAAACAGTTCGGGGCAGCGATATCCTCCAGATTGACTCCACCAAATGAAGGAGACATTGATTTGACAGTTTCCACGATTTTATCAATTTCCGTCGTATCCAGACAAATTGGAAAAGCGTCCACACCCGCAAAAGATTTGAACAGGACAGCCTTTCCTTCCATCACCGGCATGGCTGCCTCCGGACCGATATTGCCAAGTCCCAGAACAGCTGTGCCGTCCGTAACAACCGCCACCAGATTTCCTTTTGCCGTATAGTCATAGATTGTGTCTGGTTGACTATGAATTTCCCGACAAGGTTCTGCTACTCCAGGTGAGTAAGCAAGACTGAGATCATATGCCGAATCAACCGGAACTTTGGATTGCACGGTCAACTTTCCCCTCATTTCCCGGTGCAATCGCAACGATTCTTCTCGCAGATTACCCAAAAACCATTCTCTCCTTTATACACGAATAAATTGATCCCATCACTAATAAAACACATTATACCAAAACGAGAGAGAAGAGAAAATGCTGTAAATGATCTTGCAAGTTCAATTCACAGCTACCTGTTTTCACCGCTTCCTGTATGTCTTTTCTGACTTTTTGCTTTCCGGACGAAAAGCACAGCTTCTTCCCGATTCCCATGTTTATTTGCTTTTCGACTAATATGACCATAACAGAAAATTTTATGAATGCATCTGCCTCCTTCTTGATCTTTCTTTAATAAAACAAAAATATAATAATCGAAATATTAATAAAAATTTAATAAATGAAATTTCGGTTGCATAAACTGCTTCTTTTTTTAATTTACCATTTATTTCAGGCGATTTAAACAACTTTTTGTCCAGATTTGCAATGGATTGGAAAATGAAAATCTTGTCAGTGAAGAGAGGATTTTTTATAAACAACCAAACTTTTGCTAACAGAGGGGTCATTTGAAGTTTTTGCGGGAATCTGTACTGAAAAACAATTCAGGTCCAAGATGGGTTTCTGGCATCAGCCAGTTACCAGAGAACATCAGAAGATCTATGTAATCAGTATAAATATATGTATTTTATTTTGTATTTAATAATAACTTCTTTAAATAAATATTCTATTTAGAGCATACTATTTTAATAAAAAAATAAAATCTACCTTCCGGTGAAAAAGAAAAGCCCATAAACGAGCTTTTCCCAATTGTTCCCTCAGCCCATTTATTCTCTATAAAACGAGATCCAGTTCGTGTTTGGCCACTTTTTCAAACCAACAGGCTTCCTCGGACAACAAACCTTTTACATATTCCCGTGCTTCCCACTGGTGGACCGTTTCAAAACCCAAATCTTCTCCCATCCAGACTTCCCAACCTTTATTTCCCTGGCCCTTGTTCACTTTTATATCAAGACCATAGCTGGCATCAAAGAAATTCCAGATGTTATCGGTTTGGAACACATTTTCCAGATACAAATCCGTCGCTTCCCGAAACCGTTCATACAATGGCTGGAGATGGCGAACAACCTGGTCAAGATCCAGAAAAACCGTCCTCTCTTCCACATCATTCTTGCAGGATACAAAAAATATCCTGGACGGCTCAAAACAGATCACATATCGTTCATTTAATACGGGATCAACCAATCTCCGTGTCATCTTTTTTTTCCACAGCTTTTCGACCGCTTTTTTCATCCGGATCCCTCCAACAACAAAATGGAAAAATTGCCAATACCCAATTGGATTTGAATATTACCATTTATACAATATCCATTATAAACCATTGCAGAAAAATTTCACCCCAAAAAACAAATAAAAAAGGAGCGATTTTACCTCGCTCCGTACTTTAAAGGTTCTCTCAAGAAAGAGGTTAAAAAACAGGAAAATTACAATTTCCAAGGTCTTCTCTCCATACCCGTTCATGACTGCCTTTTTGCCTTCATTTCCTTTATTTTAATCCGCAGGGTACTCTGTTATATCAGCATCCAACTTGACCTGTTCATTTTCCCAATAGGGCTTCAGATCCGGATGTTTGTGGGCAATCTTTGCCGATGCGGCAGCAGCAATTCCAGCGACGATATCATCCAGAAAGACATGAATCTCATTTCCGTGATTGTTCAGTTTTTCCATGATTCCCACTTTATTTTTATCCAGATAACCAAAACTGGTCAGTCCGATCGTTCCATAAACATTTGTAATACTCAATGCCAGAATTTCATCAACTCCGTACAAAGGCTCATCCACTTCCATAATGGTTTGAAAAGGTTCAGGCAATTTTTTCTGTTCTGCCAGTATATCCAGGGAAATTCCTGTAATAATGGCATGTTGGACTTCCCTTTTTTTCAGAACCGATTTCACATTTTCTGCACAATATTCCAGTGACAGTTGTTCATTATAAGGGGACTGCAACTGATATACGATTTTTGCAATCCCTTCAATGGTAACCCCACGTTTTTTCAACAAGTTCAAGGAATGTTCATAAAACACATTTTCACCCTCTTGAAAGGCTTTTCGCCCATTTAAATATTTTAATTTATGCATGCCTTTTTTTATTTATGTTTTATTCTCAGTCCATCTTCCCCAACAATCTGCTTAAGCCGGGATATACAGGATTCTGTAGGCGAAATCCCGTACCGGTCAACAGGCAAGGCGCGGAGCTTTTTTATCCGTTCATAATACAAGTAAACCGGAGTAGTTCCCGGGTTATCCAAAATAACTGCTTTCAAACGATTTAACTGTTCGGAACGCTCCATTTTTTCGGTGATACGCAAATACAGAACGGCCCGGGAATAGGTTTCAAGAACTTTCAGATCCCGCAAGTCGCGAAGCCAATCAACAATCAGTTTGGCCTGATCCTCATCATCTTCCTGTATCGTCCCCTTGATATAAACCAGGGAACCTTCTTCAAGCCAGGTACGGTACCTGGAAAATCCCTTCGGAAACAAAACCGCTTCCACCTGGCCGCCGCGATCTGCAACTGTCAGAAAGGCCATCTGTTCCCCTTTTTTGGTTCGAATCACTTTCATTCTGCTAACCCAACCGGCTACTTTTACCTGCTCTTTGTCACGGCAATTGCCAAGTGCGGAGAGAGTGTGGGTAGCCATTTGGTTGATTACATTCCGGAAGGCATCCAGCGGATGGCCGGATAAATAAAAACCCAGCAATTCCCTTTCTCTTTCCAGCTGTTCCTGCTTTGTAAACGGGGAAATCCGGCTTTTCTCAAGGAAGCCGTTGATATCTTCGCTTTTCTTTTCGGAAAAAACCAGACTTAACTGGTTTTTGTCAGCCAACTGTTTTTCCAGCATGGCTGTTTCAATCACTTCATCCAGAATCGCCAAATTCTGGGCCCGATGTCCCGGAAACGAATCCATGGCTCCACATTCAATCAGGGAGGACAATACACGCCGGTTGCACAGATGCAAATCAACACGTCGGCACAGATCCAGCAAATCGCTGAATGGCCCTTCTTTCCGGACCGCAATCATATTGTTAACGGCTGACGTTCCCACATTTTTGACCGCAAGCAGTCCGAACCGGATCGCATCGTTTTCCACGGAAAATGTCAGTCCGCTCTTTTGCACATCTGGCGGCAAAACCTTTATTCCCATGCGTCTGGCTTCTTCAATGTATTCAGCCAGTTTGTCATGATTGTCCACTACTGATTGCAAAAGAGCCGCCATAAACTGGAGCGGATAATGAGCCTTCAAAAAAGCTGACTGATAGGCGAGAACGCCATATGCTGCAGAATGGCTCCGGTTAAATCCGTAATCGGCAAACCTTACAATCAGATCATAGATCCGTTCGCCTGTGGGCTCATCATATCCCTGTCTGACGCATCCTTTAACAAATGCCTGCCGATATTCCATCAGCCATTCCCTTTTTTTCTTGCTGACTGCGCGCCTCAACAAATCAGCCTGTCCCAATGAAAATCCGGCCATTTTGGCAGCAATTTTCATAATCTGCTCCTGATAAATAATAATTCCATAAGTGTTCTTCAGAATTTCCTCCAGATCGGGATGAAGGTAGTGCACTTTCTCCAGTCCGTTTTTAGCTCGTATAAACCGGGGAATCTGTTCCATCGGGCCTGGCCGGTGCAAGGCCAGTGCGGCAATAATATCTTCAAAACAGGTCGGTTTCATCTCCTTGAGCACCTTTTGCATTCCGGGAGACTCCAACTGGAACACACCCGTTGTTTCTCCCCTGGATAACATGCGATACGTAACCGGGTCATCATATTCCAGTCTGGAAAAATCCGGACATTCTCCATAGGTTTGTTCAATGAAACGAAGTGCATTTTCAATGATGGTCAAATTCCTTAATCCCAGAAAATCGACTTTCAACAACCCGATATGCTCCAATACTTCCATCGGGTATTGGGTCAGCGGAATCCCTTCGTTTCCCTCCTGCAGCGGTACTGATTGCGTCAGGGGTTCGCTGGAGATCACAACTCCGGCTGCATGGGTTGAAACATGCCGCGGCATGCCTTCAATCTTCTTCACCGCAGCCAAAAGCCGGGCTATTTCCGGATCTTTCTCCATCTGCTTCAGGCGTGGTTCCAGCTGATAAGCTTTTTCCAGTGTCATGCCGGGGTTGCCCGGGATCAGTTTGGCAAGTTTGTCCACGGTTGAATAGGGCATGCCCATTACACGTCCCAGATCACGCACGGCAGCCCGGGGTGCCATCGTACCAAATGTGATGATTTGCGCGACATGATCCTCTCCATACTTTTCCACCACATAGCGAATCACTTCATCTCGCCGTTCATAGTTGAAATCAATATCAATATCCGGCATGCTAACACGTTCCGGATTCAGGAACCGTTCAAACAGAAGACCATAACGAATCGGATCAATCTGTGTAATATAAAGGACGTAGGCAACAAGGCTTCCTGCCGCCGAACCGCGTCCGGGACCCACCGCAATCCCCTGATTGTGGGCAAAGCGCACAAAATCCCAAACCACCAGAAAATAATCATTCAGCTCCATCCGGTCAATGATTTCCAATTCATAGTCCAGCCTTTTTTTTATGCTGACCGTAACAGTCCCAAACCTGGCCCGTGCCCCCTGATAGCACAACTTTCGCAGATACTCCCTTGCATTCATGCCATCCGGCACGGAAAACCGCGGAAAAAGATGCTGTCCCAGAGGAATATCCACCTGACACCGCTCGGCAATCCGGACCGTGTTATGAATTGCTTCAGGCACATGTGGAAAACTTTTCTTCATTTCTTGAGCGGACTTCAGGTAAAATTGGTCGGAAGGAAAGCGCAGCCGATTTTCGTCATGCAATTTGCTTCCCGTTCCAATGCACAACAGGCAATCGTGAATGGTGCTGTCGCTTTTTTCTGTATAATGGACATCATTTGTGGCAATGAGGGGAATCCCCATATCTTCAGACCACTCAATCAAAACCCGGTTAACTTTCTGTTGTTCCGGAAGTTGATGATCTTGCAATTCAAAATAGAATCGTCCGTCTCCAAAAATTTCCATATATTCTCCGACCAACCGCCGCGCTTCGCCATAATCTCCGCGCAAAATTGCCTGGGGAATCTCCCCGTTTAAACAGGAACTGGTTGCAATTAATCCCCTGGCGTATTTCCGCAAAAGTTTGCGGTCAATCCGCGGTTTATAATGAAAACCATGCAAATGTGCTTCTGTCGAAAGGCGGATCAGGTTCCGGTAACCTTCATTTGATTCCGCCAATAACAGCAAATGATAATTCTTTTGCTGTTTCAAGGGTACCTTTTTCCGGTAATCATCGGGTGCAAGATACATTTCACAGCCAATAATAGGCTTGATTCCTTCTTCCAGGCAGGTTTTGTAGAACGGGAGTGCTCCGTACATCACACCGTGATCAGTAATGGCGAGTGCCTTCATTCCCAGTTTTTTTGCTTTTGCAACCACATCCTTGATTCGTGCAGCCCCATCCAACAAACTGTACTCTGTATGAAGGTGCAAGTGGACAAAATCATCTCGCTCCACACAACCAACCTCCTATCTCTTGATTCTATTATATCAAAATGATAATATAGAATATTCTTTAAAATTGACTTTTACATATTTTATCAGCTCCCGTCATAGGGTGGGAATAAGAACCCGATGGGAGGACAAGGAGCTATGGAGCAGGAATTTTGGGGGACAGCGGTGCTTGATTTTCTGATTGCACTGGGTGTGGTGCTCGGCGGAGTCATACTGGGAGGTTTGGGAGCGTTTCTGACCGATGAGTATCCGATGTTTAAAATGCTGCGTCTTGCCGAACAACTGAAAATCTGGGCCATGGTGGCTGCTATCGGCGGTACGTTTGACACCATCAGGAATTTTGAAATAACCATTTTGGGCGGCCAGCTGAATTTGGCCTTTCAGCAAATTATCTTTATTGTAAGTGCCTTTTTGGGTGCCCATATCGGAACGATTCTGGTTCGGTGGCTGATTCTGGGAGAATTCTGATGGCAAAAGGCATCATGCAAGGATTCAAAAAAAACCGCCGCTGCTTCGTCATGTTCCTGTTGGGAATTATCATGGGAAGCAGTTTTTTTCTCATTTTGTACGGGCAAAAAATAGATGCGCTCCTATCTGAACGCAATACCATCTATTATGCC
>JBAVDL010000154.1:0-12053 GCA_049587175.1 Thermoactinomyces sp. | reverse complement strand
CTCCTGTATCTGTCAGAAGCCCGGTGTAAAGACAGGCAGCCAGCTGCTGGTCGAGCTGGAAACCGGACTCTTCCACCCAATCAAAGATGATTTCAGCTGTTGCAGCAGCCTGAGGCTGAATAATATTGATCGTGCCATATCGATCATTGGTTATATGATGGTCAATATTTACGATCACGGACTTTTCCTGAATCAACGAGCGGCAGCTTCCCATTCTCTCGGCGTCTGCACAATCAAGAGCAACTACATATGAAAAGGTTTCAGAAACATCGGCCGCCAGCCTGATATCTTCAGCACCTGGAAGAAAAGAAAACTTTTGCGGAACCGGGCTTTCATTCACCATCGTTACTCTTTTCCCCAGTCGCCTCAACAAATGCCCCATCGCCAGGGTAGAACTGATTGCATCGCCATCCGGGTGCAGATGAGCAACAACCAGGATGGGATCTGCATTTTCCAAAAAAAGGTCAAATTGTTCAAATTGCTTCATTTGTCCTCGTTCTCCTGTTTATGAACATCATGGATCAGCCGGTTAATGTTCTCACTGTATTCCAGTGAGTGATCAACTGCAAAGTGCAGTTCCGGCACATGCCGCAATTGAACGCGATGGCCCAGTTCAGAACGAATGAAACCCTTGGCTTTTTCCAATCCCTGCAAAGTCTGCTGCTTTTGTTCCGAATTTCCCAAAATGCTGATATAAACCTTGGCGATTTGTAAATCCCCGCTCATTTCAACACTTGTAACGGTAACAAATCCAATGCGCGGATCTTTGATTTCCTGCTGGATAATTTGGCTGAGCACTTTTTTGATCTGTTCTCCTACACGACTCACACGTATCCGTGCCACGAATCAAACCTCCTGTCGCCAATCTCAAAATGTCACATCTGCTGCAACAACTTCCAGGCCATCTGTATCCTCGAGCAACTTCAGTGCCTGTCTCAATTCGTTTTCAACGATTTGCCGACTGCTTCCAACACCAACTACAGCAAGCGAAACAAACTGACGATCATCCTGATCCGCAACTTCCGCTACCGAAAGATTAAACCGGTTTCTGATTTTCGTCTGCACACTCTTGATTACCCTGCGTTTGTCTTTCAGGGAGAAAGAGGCGGGTATGCGCCCCTTAAACTCCAAAATGCCAATATGCAAATCACATCCGCTCCACTTCCTGGATGACATAAACCTCAATCAGGTCTCCTTCCTTGATGTCATTATAGTTTTGCAAGGTGAGGCCGCATTCATACCCTTGCGCAACTTCTTTTGCATCATCTTTGAAGCGTTTGAGTGTATCCAGTTCTCCATCGTGAATAACAACACCGTCGCGAATGAGGCGGGCGCGTCCGTTGCGA
Source organism: Thermoactinomyces sp. (assembly GCA_049587175.1). GTDB lineage: Bacteria > Bacillota > Bacilli > Thermoactinomycetales > Thermoactinomycetaceae > Thermoactinomyces. The sequence continues at coordinate 10,707 of JBAVDL010000154.1, read as the reverse complement.
ACCACTTTTCCCTCCGTCACATAGCATCCGGCAATGGTTCCAATGCGGGATACCTTGAAAATTTGCCGAACTTCGGCCATGCCAACCACTTTTTCTTCATATTCGGGATCCAGCAGCCCTTTCATTGCGGATTCAATCTCTTCAATCGCCTTGTAAATAATGCGGTGGAGACGGATATCCACTTTTTCCTGCTTGGCAAGTGCCCGGGCATTGGCTTGCGGCCGCACATTGAAACCAATAATGATGGCGTTGGAGGCTGAGGCCAGAATAATGTCTGATTCGGTGATGGCACCTACCCCCGTATGAATGATTTTTACACGGGCTCCTTCAACATCAATTTTTTCCAGGGAACTTTTCATCGCTTCGGCTGAGCCTTGTACATCTGCTTTAATAATAACATTTAATTCCTTGACTTCGCCTTCCTTGATTTGTTTAAACAGATCATCCAGAGAAACACGGGCATTTGCACCGCGCTCCTGTTCTTTCTGTTTGGCCTGCCTTTTTTCCGCAATGGCACGTCCTTTTTTCTCATCTTCAAATACCATGAATTGGTCTCCGGCATTCGGGACATCAGACAATCCGATAATTTCAACCGGTGTGGAAGGCAGGGCTGCTTTCACACGCCGGCCACGGTCGTTTACCATCGCACGAATCTTGCCGAAGTAATTGCCTGCCACAATCCCGTCGCTTACATGCAGGGTTCCATTTTGTACAAGAACGGTAGCCACCGGCCCCCGCCCTTTATCCAGCTCTGCCTCAATAACAACCCCACGTGCCCGTTTGTCGGGATTGGCTTTCAATTCCTGTACTTCGGCAACAAGCAAGATCATTTCCAGCAAGTCTTCGATTCCGTCACCTGTCAAAGCGGAGACCGGAACAAAAATCGTGTCTCCTCCCCATTCTTCAGGAATGAGCCCATGTTCTGTCAGTTGCTGTTTTACATGATCCGGATTTGCTTCAGGTTTATCCATCTTGTTTACCGCAACAATAATGGGAACTTCCGCAGCCTTCGCATGGTTGATGGCTTCAACCGTTTGCGGCATGACACCATCGTCGGCCGCAACAACCAGAATCGTGATATCCGTCACTTCTGCTCCCCGGGCGCGCATCGTTGTAAACGCGGCATGTCCCGGTGTATCCAGAAAAGTAATCTTTTTACCGTTAATCTCTACCTGATATGCTCCGATATGCTGTGTAATCCCGCCAGCTTCCCCTTCAGTCACTTTGGTATGGCGAATTTTGTCCAGCAAGGTTGTTTTCCCATGATCTACGTGCCCCATAATGGTGACCACCGGCGGACGTTCAACCAGGTCCTCAGGTGCATCCACTTCTTCCAGCTCTTCAAAATTGCTTTCATCCACTTCCTCTTTAAAGTTGAGGGTGACATCAAATTCCTCGGACAACACCATCATGGTCTCAACATCAATCTCCTGGTTAATCGTTGCCATAATACCAAGAGAAATCAATTTCTTGATAAGGGCGGAAGCTTCCCTGCGCAAAAGTTTGGCAAATTCTCCAACTGTCATCGGGCCGGATACGGTAATCTCCTTGGGCAAAACAGGAGCTTGTTTTTCCTTGGCTGCCTGTTTCTTTTCTCCTTTGTTTTTACGCCCTTTTCCCTTGCGGTTCGGGTTCTTTTCCCGATTCTTGGCATGAAGAGACTTGCCTTTTTTCTCTTTGCGCTGGCGTTTTGTCTCGGAATGTTCGGATGATCCCGTACCGCCTTTTTTGTTTGACTCATCCGCATTTCCGCGGTCAGGGTCGTCCTGTTTGTTTTTCTGGTTCACACTGTCAGCCGGACGCTTCCTGTTCTGTCCCGCAGATTGCTGCTTCCTGTTTGATGGAGATTTCCCTTTTTTTGCTCCCTGGGAACGGACCTGTTCCTGTGAGGATTTTTCCTTGTTCTGTTTGATCCGCTGATCCGCTTTCCGGATCAATTCTTCGTCCATGACACTCATATGGTTGTTCAGCTTGACACCCATGGTTTCCAGAATGTGCAAGACTTCTTTGCTGCTTTTATTCACTTTTTTGGCATACTCATATACACGCATTTTGGTCAAATCCATTCACCCCCAGTTACTTACTGCCTGACTTCATCAACAGACGGGCAAAGCCCTGATCGGTTACAGCCACCACAACACGTTCCTCTTTCCCGATCGCCCTGCCAAGCTGCTTTCTGTCTCCGTACTGTACCAAAGGTATATTGTAAAAGCTGCACTTGTCGGCAATCTTTTTTTCCGTGTTTTTTTGGGCATCTGCAGCCAATATAACCAGGCATGCTTTTCCCGAACGAATCTCCTTTAATACAAGCTCTTCTCCTGACACGACTTTACCGGCCCTCATCGCAAGCCCCAGTTGCTGCAATAACTTGTTCATTTGTCCTGCAGTTGCCTTACATGCTCCCGGAGTTGATCATACAATTCAGGCGATACCTGCGTCTTGAGGGCACGGTCCAATATTTTTTTCTTCTGGGCCAAATCGATGTATTCCATTTTGGCACACAAATACGCGCCACGTCCCGATTTTTTTCCCGTTGGATCAATAACCACTTCATTGTCCGGCGTTCTTACAATCCGAATAAGACTTTTTTTCGGAAACATTTCCTGGGATGCCACACATTTTCGCATTGGTATCTTTTTCCGCCTCATACTTAAGAACAACCTCCCCATGAAAGATGGTTATTCAATTTCTTCTCTTGCATCATCCATTTCAGCCAGGTTCTCAAAGCTGAATCCATCTTCCGGCTCACTTTCTTCCTCCATCATTTCTTCAGCTTCCGATTCACTTTTGATATCGATCTTCCAGTTGGTAAGCTTGGCGGCCAGGCGCGCATTTTGTCCTTCTTTCCCGATGGCCAGGGACAGCTGATGATCCGGTACTACTACACGGGCCATCTTCAGATCTTCGTACACGGTAACGGAGAGAACTTTGGAAGGACTCAGCGCATTTGCAATCCATTCCTCCATATTTTCCGACCAGCGAACAATGTCAATTTTCTCTCCACGCAGCTCATTGACTACCGTTTGTACCCGGGCGCCCCGATGCCCGACACAGGCGCCGACCGGATCAACATCCGGATTGCGGGAAGAGACGGCTACTTTGGAGCGTTGTCCTGCTTCCCGGGCAATGGCATGTATTTCCACAACTCCTTCATAAATCTCCGGAACTTCCAGTTCAAACAACCGTTTCAACAATCCCGGATGAGTGCGTGACAAATAAATTTGCGGGCCTTTGGTCGACTTCTCCACTTTTGTAATATAAGCCTTCACCCGATCGCCATGTTTAAACCGTTCCCCGGCTATTGTTTCATTATGGGGCAACAAAGCTTCAATCCGCCCCAGATCTACATAGTAATAACGGTTGTCCGTCCGCTGGACAATTCCGGTGATAATGTCCTCTTCCCGGTCAATAAAATCCTTGTAAATGGCGGTACGTTCAGCTTCCCGGATCCGTTGGGTAACAACCTGCTTGGCTGTCTGGGCGGCTATCCGTCCAAAATCCGCCGGTGTTACTTCAATCTCCACAATATCCCCCAACTGGTAATTGGGATCAATCTCACGCGCCGCATCCAGCGAAATTTCCAAACGGGAGTCCACTACTTCATCCACGACAGTTTTGCGGGCAAATACACGCACCTGGCCCGTTTGTCTGCTGACATCGACACGTACATTTTGCGCAGAATGAAAATTGCGCTTGTACCCTGAAATCAATGCAGCTTCAATCGCCTCAATCAATATGTCTTTACTGATCCCTTTTTCTTTTTCTAACTGATCAAGGGCCTCGATGAACTCAGCATTCATCGGTCTAATCCTCCCTTCGCGTTAAAAAACGACACTTAATCGTGCTTTGGCCACCTTCTCAATTGGAATATCAAATGATTTCTCCTCTTCGCCTACTGTGAGTGTCGTTCCATCAAACTGGCGAAGAATTCCGTCAAACACCTTTTGCCCGTCGATCGGCTCATATGTAGTAATATGAACATTCTTGCCGATCGCTTTCCGGAAATCCTTTTCCTTTTTCAGCGGTCTCTCTGCTCCGGGTGAAGATACTTCCAAAATGTACGCCCCCGGGATCGGATCCAGTTTGTCAAGCACCTCACTCAATTTTTCACTGATGCGGGTACAATCATCCAGATCGACCCCTCCCTCGTCCCGATCGATAAAGATACGCAAAAACCAATTTTGCCCTTCTTTTTTATACTCAATGTCAACCAGCTCAAGGCCTTCATTCTCTATAATTGGTTGGGCAATTTTTTGTACAGCTTTTGTAACCTGTCGGCTCAAAGCCAACCCTCCTTATTTGGCTAATAACATCTTTGACAAAACGCAAAGAGTGGGTAAGTACCCACTCTTTGCCCGCACAAGATGTATCTGCAATAAGTATAGCCAAAGTGATTATAACACAATCAGCAAAAAGGACGCAATTGCATTTATCCCCCATGCATTTTCTGCTCATTTTCTGTTACAAAAACAAACCTGTACAATTTCAAATGATCCCATTCCTGTTTCGCCGCTTTTAATGGACGAAACCCGGTACAATCATTTACGTGAAAACATTTATTAAATCATGGAAACGATCATGCAAATTGCATAACAATCCAATTATACCCCGGCAACGATTGCAATCCACCAGGTGATTGGAGATTATACAATTCTTTTTCCATCATTCTTCTGTCACAAGAAGCGGAAGAAAGAAAAATCCCGTCAATTCCTCTCATCCAGAATCTCCACAAATCCATTGGTTCCGTCTACACGGACATATTGACCGTCTTGCAGAATCCGGGTCGCATTTTCCACGCTGACAACAGCAGGAATTCCATACTCACGGGCGATGACGGAACCATGGGTCATCATCCCGCCGACCTCCGTTACAAGTGCTTTGGCTGAATGAAACAGAGGCGTCCAGCCGGGATCTGTGTAGGGTGCAACCAGAATGTCCCCTTTGTCCAGTTTTCCTTCATCCAGTCGGCGAACAACTTTGACATAGCCTTCCGTAACCCCCGGAGATACAGGAATCCCGGTTAAAGCGCCGGGGGGTGCCTGCTCGTTGGTGATCGTCGCAGAAAATGTTTCCCCTTCGCTGGTGATCACAAGCGGAGGGGTCAGTTTCCGGTAAATTTCTTCCGATGCCTTGCGAGAGCTGATCCGTTCCAAAACTTCATCCTTTTTCAAGCGTTTTTCCAGCAGGGCAACCAGTTCGCCCAGCTTCAAATAGTAAACATCCTCTTTCTGCTCAAGCATCCCTTCATTACAAAGGGTTTGGGCTTCTTCCAAAATGGCTTCCCGATAAAGATCGAAATAACGAATGATGATATACTTGGGCAGTTCCCGAATTCCCACGGTGTTTCGATAGAGCGAAATAAGACGGGCCAGCTTTCTGGCTTTCCGTGTCCCGCCACGTATCGTTTCTAGCCGCTGCAACAAGGACTGGATTGCTTCATGGGCTTCCTGTTCCCCTTGATTGAACTTCTTTCGGTGTTCCCCGGGCTCATTGCTTCTCATATGACTGAGAATGGACGGAACAAGCATGGTAGGGGTTTCTTTGTATCGGGTTCTCGTGATATCAATTTCACCGGGAGCACGCATCCCGAATTTCTCCATAAATCGATCCAATTCGGCCCGGAATGTACTCCCGCCTTCCACTTGGCTGAGTCCCTCGTAAAACGTGCGGTCTTCCGCCTGTTCCAGATAACGGACGACTTCAGGCCAGGGTCTGGCTGTATCTGCCAAATCCCCGATCATCAACCCCATTTGGCTGGTAATATTACCGGGAGGAGACTTTTGGATAGAAGGATTCCATTCTTCTCCCAGCCATTTTCTGATTTTTCGTTTGACCACTGGCAGGATGATAAAGCCGGCATAAGCATAGGCTAAAGGATCGACAATGGTTTCAAAAATATCATGTTTCCGGATTAAATGAATCCGTTCCGCACCGGAGTATCGGGACAATACCTGTTTGAATTGCGCCAAATCCTGTTCGAAAGTGGCATAGGCCTGTTTGACAGCAAGCCCCGGATCTTCCCAAAACCAGATCCGGATCAGTCGGGGAATTATCTTCCGGTACAGGGCCAACATATCTTTTACAGAGCGGAAAACTTTTCTCACACCCCCCCGCTTTGGTGCCAACCGCCTGAAATCTTCACTTTGCACCACTTTTTTCAGCGCCAGCAGATTGTCGTCCGCAATGGTGCTCTCAAGTATCTTGCGCTGGACAAATTTCAGAACAAAAAAACCGGATAAATCCCAATACAGACGGCCGCCTGCATCAACGAACGAAAACGATTCATTATCAAAGGGAACAAGCGACTGGAAAAGTGAGCTTCCAAGCGGCTTCATGTAATCAGTCATCATTTGCGAATGGCCAATCGAAAGATAGACATGGTATTGATTATCCTTCGCGAACGGAACGGGATAAAGGGAAGTGATGGGCCGGCTTTGGAGAATATAGATGTTATTCCCCTGCAGGCACCATTCAATATCCTGCTCGGAATCGTAATGTTTTTTTATCCTTCGACCCAGTTCCGCCAACTCCAGAATTTTTTGATCCGGGAGTACCTGCTTTTGGCGAAGTTCGGGAGGCAATGACCGGACTTCCGTACCGCCCCCGGCAACAGGAAAAACCCCTTTTTCCTTTTTCGCAATTTGTTTGCAGACAATTTCATGATCCCGCACTTTGTACAAGTCAGCAGTCACAATACCTGAAACCAGTGCCTCACCCAATCCAAATCCGGCATCAATGGAGACCGTGCGCCGGTGTCCCGTCACAGGATCGGCAGTAAACAGGATTCCGGACACTTCGGGAAAAATCATCCGTTGCACCACAACGGACAGCAAAACGGACCTGTGATCAAACCCGTTTCTGATCCGGTACACGATAGCCCGATCCGTAAACAGAGATGCCCAGCATTTTTTGACTGCTTCAAGAAGTTGCTCTTCCCCTTTGACATTGAGACAGGTTTCTTGCTGACCTGCGAAAGATGCGGTTGGCAAATCTTCAGCCGTTGCACTGGAGCGAACCGCATACGCATGATCTTTCCCCAGTTCTCTCCAGGCCCTGATAATCGATGTTTTGATCGGTTCGGCAATGGTGAGAGCCAGCATCCGGTCACGGATTTTTTGTCCCCATGCGTGAATCTCATCCAGCTGATCCGGCTTCAACCGGTTCAAGCATTCCAGCCAATCATCCATCCCATCCAATTCATCCATAAAATGCCGGTAAGCTGTTGTCGTAATACAAAAACCAGGGGGAACCGGGAAACCGGCTTTGGCCATTTCACCCAGATTTGCTCCTTTCCCGCCCACAATTGACAAATCGTGCCGATCAATTTCTGCCAGACTTAATACATATTTCATGACATATCACTTCACTTTCACCGGAATGGAGTCTAGCTGTTTCAGTTTCAAAAGCAGAAAAAGCCGCGAGAAGGAAGTCTTCTCCCGGCTTTTTGGGTACCACAAAGCAGACCGTGGCGCAGCACGACAGTACTCCTCCTCTCATAACGCTTGCGAGGTTAGCTGACGGATTCGGATGTTGAGAGTCACCCTACCTGGACCCGGCCAGGATTCACCCCATGCAGTCTGTGCAAACAGATATATACTGCGTTTGGTTCCCCCGCTCCCAAAAACGGGATTCAGCGATTGGAATGGAGATATTTTTTGATTTAAGGTTATCTTACTCCCCGCCCGTTTGGGTGTAAAACAGCGTAGAAGTCAACATAGGGGAAAGTTAGGCGATTTTAATGATGAATTGCCATTTTTAACATGCTTTCTCTTATTCGTGAATGATTTCATCGTATTGCCAATCAGGGCATATAAAGTGTGAAAATCATAGATTTCCAAACCGGAGGTGCAGTCAAGGAAATTGGACCAAAAGCGGGCAAGTTCGATTAGTATGAAAAATATTTCTGATTTAACCAGTACAGTAGTATAATGGAAACAAAAGGTATCAAGGAGGTTAAACATATGTCCGAACAACAATCAAACAAGAAATTGCCCCTTCGATCTGAAATTCCTGCCGAATTTACCTGGCGTCTGGAAGATATATTCCCAACTGATAAGGATTGGGAACAGGAATACAACGAAATTAAAAAACTGATCCCGAAAGTTGATCAATTCAGGAATGTATTGGGCCGGTCGTCACAAGATCTGTTGAAAGGCTTGCAATTTCAGGATGAATTGCTCATGCGGCTTGACAAACTTTATACATATGCCCATATGCGGTTTGATCAGGATACAACCCAGTCAGTCTATCAGGCAATGAATGACCGGGCCAAAAGCTTGTATACGGAAGTCTCCAGCGCCTTGTCATTTATGGTTCCCGAAATCCTTTCCATCCCGGAGGAAAAGCTGCATGCTTTCCTTGAAGAAAATAACGAGTTGCAACTGTACAGGCATGCATTGGAGGAATTAAACACACGTCGGCCATACATATTGTCCAAGAATGAAGAAAAAATCCTGGCCCAGGCAAGCGATGCCCTGCAAACAGCCGCCAACACTTTCAGCATGCTGAACAATGCAGATCTGAAATTCCCCGAAATCATTGATGAAGACGGTGATAAGGTAGAAGTTACACACGGCCGTTACATTCATTTTATGGAAAGCCGTGACCGCCGCATAAGAAAAGATGCTTTTCAGGCTGTCTATTCAACATATGAAAAATACCGGAACACCTTTGCCAGCACCCTGAGCGGCGCAATCAAGAAAAACAATTTTTACGCCAATGTGCGCGGTTACAAATCTGCCCGCCATGCCGCCCTGAGCAAAAACCAGATTCCCGAAACGGTATATGACCAGCTGGTTGATACGGTAAACAGGTATTTGCCTCTTTTGCACCGGTATATGTCTGTTCGCAAAAAAGCTTTAGGTCTTGAAGAAATGCATATGTACGACATTTATACTCCTCTGGTCAAAGAGGTGTCATTTAAAATATCCTATCCGGAGGCGCAGAAAATCCTGCTCGATGCCATGAGTGTGATGGGCGACGAATACGTCTCCATTCTCAAGGAAGCTTATGAAAACCGCTGGGTAGATGTTTATGAAAACAGGGGGAAACGAAGCGGCGCCTATTCATCGGGGGCTTATGGAACCAATCCTTATATTCTCCTGAACTGGCAGGATAATTTGGACAATTTGTTTACCCTCGCCCATGAATTTGGCCATTCCGTTCACAGCTACTATACACGCAAACATCAGCCTTTTGTGTACGGAAATTATTCCATTTTTGTCGCCGAAGTTGCATCTACCTGCAATGAAGCCCTGCTTAATGACTACTTGCTCAAAAAACTGGATGACAAACAAAAACGCCTGTACCTGCTCAATCATTATCTGGACGGTTTCAGGGGCACTGTCTTCCGCCAGACCATGTTCGCCGAATTTGAGCACCTGATTCATCAAAAAGCACAAGCTGGAGAAGCTTTAACTCCCCATCTCCTGACTTCCTTGTACTATGAGCTGAACAGGAAATATCACGGGGATGACATGGTAAGCGACAAGGAAATCGGTCTGGAATGGGCACGAATTCCGCATTTCTATTACAACTATTACGTTTATCAGTATGCTACCGGGTTCAGTGCAGCAGCTGCGTTATCCCAACAAATCCTGCTAGAAGGAAAACCAGCAGTTAACCGCTATCTTTCTTTCCTGAAAGCAGGCAGTTCGGACACACCAATCAATGTCCTCAAAAAAGCGGGTGTAGATATGACGTCATCAGCCCCGATCGAACAGGCACTGAAAACTTTTGAAAACAAACTGGATGAATTTGAACGTCTGTTGTCAAAAGCTTGATATTCCAAACATTAACCCCCTCCCTGTATAAAAGGAGGGGGTCTGTTTCAAAAAATCTTTCCCATGTATAAAGGCTGACTTTTAATCATTCATTCATGGATTGATGGCCAGTTTTCTCTTCACATCTTCCTGAATTTGTCTTAATCTGTGCCAATCCTTGTATTTCACCATCTCGAACGATGTATCCACCCGAATTTCCATACCAACCGGAAACGGATACGTCTCCCACAACCAGGCGCAATTTTCCGTCAAATCATCAATATTGGAACTGCAACTGATTCCCAAATAATAAATACCTACCCTTCGCCGGTCCAGTCTTTTTGATAACATAGCCTGTTTGTAAAATTGAACAGCTTTGGGCGGATAACCCAGTGTGGTTCCCAATAAATAGTGGAACTCGGGTGATTTGGGCCGAATTTGCCGGAACTGATCCATGAAATTCTGTTTTTGTTCTTCCTTTTGGAAGAAAAGAAAGGTATCCGCCTCATCAATCAGATTAATGCCTCCATTTTCTAAATACGGATATCTCTGTTTAAGATAAAAAACCATATGGTCCATTAATTTTTCAAGGGTTGTCCCATAAATAGCCGGCTTGTGGCCAAGCAGGAACATTTCAATATAGTTCATGCAACCACCCTGTTCAAAGAAATTTTCTAATCCGATCCTTTCTGTCTCATCTGAATTTTCTCAATTATATTTCCAATCTTTATATTACCATATTTGTGCACCCGTATTTGTATGTCTTTCTTTTGCACCTGTGGCATAAAAAAACCACTGATGGCAATCAGTGGTCTGGTGTGTTCCCTGAAAACCGAAGAGTGAATAACCGCGACCCGGAAAATGATCTGTTTTGCTCATCAAGAGCTCCTTAGAAAGGAGGTGATCCATCCCCACCTTCCGGTAGGGATACCTTGTTACGACTTCA
>JBAVDL010000153.1:0-61480 GCA_049587175.1 Thermoactinomyces sp. | reverse complement strand
CCTTCATTACGAGTGAAGTGCTCTGCCAGCTGAGCTACGTCAGCATATTTTGTTTTGGTGGAGGCGAGCGGAGTCGAACCGCTGTCCGAAGACATCGCCACGCCAGCTTCTCCGAGCGCAGTCACTGTATTCACTGGTTTGCCCTTCATACTGCCCAGTGACAGGCGTTATGAAAGACTAGCCACTTCTGTTTCGCCTCGCGGCCAGTGGCCGACCGGTCAGCTAGCCTGCTTCATTATGAGACCCGACAACTCCACACAGGCAATGGAGAAGCGAGTCCTGGCCGGTTTATTAAGCAGCCAGAGCGTAGTTTTCTTGTTTGCCAGTTACATTTGGCATTTGCGTTTTTTACGAGTGCGCAACCCCTCGGCTCGCTACTGACGCTCGATCTGTTCCCGTCGAATCCCAAGAACGCCCCCGAGATTCTGAAGGAAATATCGAGCCATATTTGATTGGCACGAATTATATTATAACATCGTATAGAAAATCATACAAGTCTTTTTCAGCGATAATTCTGCTCTTTCAGCTTGCGCCGGATCATGCGCTCCGCATCCCGTTTGGCGGCGGTAGCACGCTTGTCGTAAAGTTTTTTCCCGCGGGCCAGGCCAAGTTGTACTTTGGCAAACCCGTTACGCAGGTGAATATCAAGCGGGATGAGTGTCAGTCCCTTGGTTTTGATCAACCCTGCCAGTTTGTCAATCTCTTTGCGGTGCATCAGCAACTTCCGGGTACGAGTGGGGTCCACGTTAAACCGGTTTCCTTGCTCAAACGGGCTGATGTGCAAACCGAGCAGGAAAATTTCGCCGCGGTCAATCCGTGCATAGGCATCGCGCAAATTGACGCTGCCTTTCCGGATCGACTTGATTTCGGTTCCGGTGAGAACGATGCCTGCTTCAAACTGATCCTCTATTTCATAATCATGAAAGGCTTTCCGGTTTTTGGCAATAACTTTGACGCCTTTGTTTTTCATCGTTTTCACTTCTTTCCCCATCCCGTAATGATAGCAGGTCTAATTATAGCAACAAACAGACAAGTTCGTCAATGAACAAAAAGCAAAGGATCCTTGCTTCGGGGCTTTGGAAAGACAGGTTCCGAAGGAACAGCGGCTACCATGACAACACGCAGAATGCATGAAAAGCCTGGTCGTATCCTGAACAGGCAAAACGGGTTCTGTCCTGAAATTTGTCTTCGCCCATTCTCCTGTAAAATTGAAAACGAAGGAGACGCCGTGCCTCCTTCGTCTATTTCCGCCTAGCCTTGTTACGGTATTTTTTCTTTTTCTTCTTCTTTTTCTTGTGCGGTTTCTGCTCTTTTTCTTTCTTCAGAAATTCATTGCGATTGATTTCATGAAGTTTGCCTTTCTTGCCCCGTTTCTGTCCTGCCTCCCTGGAATCCTTGCGGATTTTTATTTTCTTTCCTTTGCCTTTTCTCCTGACAACCAGGTCTTCATTGGGGAAATGCTCCAGCAGTTCAAAGTCAATCTTGCGCTCGTCGATATTGACACCGCTCACCTTGACGCGCACTTTGTCTCCAATCCGCATGATACGTCCGGTCCGTTCCCCGATCAGCGAATAGGAGCTTTCGTCATAATGGTAGTAATCATCAGTCAGGAAACTGACGTGAATCAATCCTTCCACGGTGTTGGGAAGTTCTGCAAAGATGCCAAACGAAGTAACACTGCTGATGATTCCGTCATATTCGTTGCCGATTTTATCCATCATGTACTCGGCAATTTTCAGGTCTTGGCTTTCCCGCTCGGCATCGACCGCAATACGTTCCCGGATGGAGGACTGCTGGGCAGCATCGGGAAGGATTTCGTTCAATTCGTCGATCCGCTCTACTGTCAGGCTTCCTTTAGTCAGTACTTCCCGGATGATGCGATGAATAACAAGGTCGGGATAGCGGCGAATCGGGGAAGTAAAATGACAGTAATACGGAGCCGCCAATCCAAAGTGCCCGATGCATTCCGCCGCATATTTGGCCTGTTTCATGGAGCGCAGCATAACGGTGCTGATCACGTTCTCTTCCGGAGTGCCTGATACTTTTTCCAGCAAGGTCTGCAAAGCGTGCGGCTTTACCTGATCAGGCTTTCCCTTGACGGAATAGCCAAAGCTGGTGACAAACTCGAAAAATGCTTTCAGCTTCTCCGCATCCGGACTTTCATGAATCCGGTAAACAAACGGAACTTCCAGGAGGAAAAAGTGTTCGGCCACCGTTTCGTTTGCTTTCAGCATAAATTCTTCAATCAATTGCTCGGCAATGGTACGGGGACGCTTGACGATATCGACTGGATCACCGTTTTCGTCCACGATCACTTTTGCTTCCGCAAAGTTGAAATCGATCGCTCCCCGCCGCAAGCGTTTTTGGCGAAGCGTTTTTGCCAGTTCGGCCATCAGGCGAAAATCATCGACCAGCGGTTCATATTTCTTTATCAGTTCCGGGTCTTCATCAACAACAATTTTCTTGACATCGGTATACGTCATGCGTTCATTGGTCCTGATCACACTGGGGAAAATATCGTAAGCGACCACATTACCCTCAGCGTCGATTTCCATATCACAGGACATGGCAAGCCGATCCACCCGCGGATTAAGACTGCAAATGCCATTGGACAAGCGTTTGGGCAGCATCGGGATTACCCGGTCCACCAGATAGACACTGCATCCGCGTTCATAGGCTTCCCGGTCCAATGGAGATCCTTCCTTGACATAATAACTGACATCGGCAATATGCACACCAAGCCGTACGTTTCCATTGTCCAGGCGTTCTACGGAAACCGCGTCGTCCAGATCCTTGGCATCTTCCCCGTCAATGGTTACCATGGTGCGCTGGCGCAAATCACGTCGTCCTGCCAAATCTTCCTCACTGATTGTATCAGGGATCCGTTCTGCTTCATTCAGCACTTCTTCCGGGAACTTTTCCGGCAAACCGTGCTTGTGGATGATGGACAGAATATCGACTCCGGGATCATCCTTGTGTCCGAGAATTTCGATGATTTCTCCTTCCGCGCTGTGCCGGCCGGCAATCTGGTGCAGTTTGACAACAACCTTTTGCCCATCCCGGGCGTTCATCTGCAATTCAGGTGCAATGAAAATATCTGCGGGAATACGCTTGTCATCCGGAATCACAAACCCGAAATAAGATGACAACCGCGTGAAGGTTCCAACAATGCGATCCCGCCCCCGTTTCAGGATACGGACAATTTCCCCTTCCGGGCGCCGGTTGTCGGTTTTGCGTTTATGGATTCGGGCCAGGACCAGATCGCCGTCCATGGCTCCGTTCATATCATTCAGATGGATATAAATATCTGCCTGTCCTGCCGTATCGGGAATGACAAAGCCAAAGCCCTTGGATGTTCCCTGCAGTGTACCACGGACCAGATTAAACCGTTCCGGTACGCCATACCGCCGGGTACGGGTCAGTACAATTTTCCCGTTGTTTTCCATGTAATGAAGCAGCTGGACAAATTGCTCCCGTTCGTCATCGCCAATATTCAGCTCAGTAATCAATTCCTCCAGTTCAAGGGGTTTATAAGCCTTTTCCAGCATAAATCGCCGAATCTCTTGTTCTGTGATCATATCTCATCTGTTTGCGGGAGGTTCCCTAACAGATGCCTCACCTCACTTTTCACCAATAGTTGATGATGAAGATACTTGCCGGATAAACTGGTCCACTTCGGCAAACAGCTTCCGTCGTTCTTTATCAACTGTAATAATGTGGGATGATTTTTCATACCAGGATAAACGCTTCATTCTGGAGGATATCTTTTCATAAATATGCCTGGCACTACGGGGCTGAACGGTTTCATCGTTGCGCGACTGCACCACCAGTGCCGGCACCTCCACCCTGGACAGGCATTGTTTCATCCGCTTGAGCAATCGGTTCAACTCTGCGACACTTTTGACCGGTGTCCGGTCATAGGATACAAGATGAGCTTCAATGTGCGGATCACGATGCGTGCCGTTCAGCTTGTATCGATAAAAGGGATAGGCAATTCTTGCCAGAAACGCACGCCGATCGCGAACCCATACAGGGGCACACATTGAAATCACGCCACTTACCGGTTTTTCGGCAGCCAACAGGAGAGAAAGAGCGCCGCCCATGGACAAACCGGCTACAAACAGGTGATCCAGATCTTTTTCTGCCCGCATTTGGTTATACGCATCAACCGTGCTTTGCCACCAATCCCACCAGGTCGTCTTTTCCATTTCTTCGGGACTGGTTCCGTGTCCTGCCAGGAGCGGTGCATTTACCGTATACCCTTGATCCCTGAGATATTCTCCCATCGGCCTTAACTCCGAGGGAGTTCCTGTAAATCCGTGTATTAATAGAATGCCCGTTTTTCCGCCAGAATAAAAAAAAGGTTCTGGTGAACGCTGTATAACTTTCATGACTATCCATCACCTTGTACCTGGTTTAAATCTATTTTACGATAGCATAGAACAGAAAAAAAAGGAAATCCCCGGCCAGGACGGCTTCAGGGGAGTCAATAAAAAAACAACTGCACCGATGTAATCGGTCCTTATTTTATATATTTCTGATGATCCGTCAGGATATTCAGAACAAAAATAATCTCCCGGGCAGACTCAACCCAAACCGTGTATCCATTCTCACAAAGTTGGGATGAGTCCGGATTTGTTCCTTAGAGTTCCCTGTCCTTGCCAGGAACGAAATCAGATAACACGCCCGATTTCCGGAAAACAGACCTTTAACTGTTCTTTTATACGGGAAAGATACTGATGAAAAAATGACCAAAACAAAAAAACCACGACAAACAAGTCGTGGTTTTTTTGCCTGGCAGCGACCTACTCTCCCAGGGCCTACGCCCAAGTACCATCGGCGCTGGAGGGCTTAACTTCCGTGTTCGGGATGGGAACGGGTGGATCCCCTCCGCTATTGCCACCAGACAAGTATTATAATAGCATGCCATTTTCATTTTGGCAATACCTTTTTTAAAAAAGAATAAAATAAGAATTCCTTAAGAGAAATCGCTCCAAGGAATTCCTGTGAAAAAATCGCCATTACTTCACGAAAAAGCCAACAACCAGTGCCAAAACCATAAACAGTGTTGCCAGAATGGTTGTCAGCCGGTTCAGCAATGCGTCCAGCCCCCGCGCCTTGGCTTTGCCCATCAGATGTTCGGCACCGCCGGCAATCGCTCCGGAAAGACCGGCGCTTTTTCCGGACTGCATCAATACGACAACAATCAATCCAATACTGATAATCGCAAGGATCCACTTCGATACCAGTTCCACTTTGCAACCTCCTTGCACCATTCACTGAATTGACTTTACCACATAAAAAGCGTCTTTTCAATAACAGACACCAGAGCTTCTTGCCTGAAGCCCTGGTGTCCGAATAATGACTGTTCTTATTTGGAAGCACGCAAGTTGTAGAATGCAGAACGGCCGGGATATTGTGCGGTAACTTTGCCCAATTGATCTTCAATACGCATCAGCTGGTTGTATTTGGCGACACGGTCAGTACGGGAAGGTGCCCCGGTTTTGATTTGGCCCGCGCCCGTGGCCACGGCAATATCAGCAATGGTTGTATCTTCCGATTCACCGGACCGGTGTGAAATTACAGCTGTATATCCGGCGCGTTTGGCCATTTCAATCGCATCAAAAGTTTCGGTCAATGTACCGATTTGGTTCACTTTAATCAGAATGGAGTTGGCTACGCCCTTTTCAATTCCGTCGCTCAAGCGTTTCGTGTTGGTTACAAAGAGGTCGTCTCCAACCAATTGCACTTTGTCGCCCAGACGCTCGGTCAATTTCTTCCATCCATCCCAGTCATCCTCGGCCAGACCGTCTTCGATAGAAATAATCGGATATTTGGTGATCAATTCTTCATAAAAAGCAATCATTTCATCGGAAGTACGGGTAATACCTTCTCCTTCAAAATAATATTTACCATCTTTATAAATTTCTGTTGAAGCAACATCAAGTGCGAGCATAACATCTGTTCCGGGTTTGTAACCGGCACGTTCAATGGCGGTTACAATCGTAGCCAAGGCTTCTTCATTGGAGCTCAGATTGGGGGCAAACCCGCCTTCATCTCCAACACCGGTGGCATATCCTTTTTCTTGCAGAACTTTTTTCAGGTTATGGAAAATTTCCGATCCCATCCGGACAGCTTCATGGATGTCTTTGGCGCCAACAGGCATGATCATGAATTCCTGAATATCGACATTGTTATCAGCATGTGCTCCGCCGTTTAGGATATTCATCATCGGAACGGGCAACACTTTGGCATTGAATCCACCCAGGTAAGTATATAACGGCACACCCAGTGCATCAGCCGCTGCGCGCGCTACAGCCATGGATACACCAAGAATGGCGTTGGCACCCAGTTTTCCTTTGTTTTCAGTGCCATCCAGTTCGATCAGGGTGTTGTCGACAGCCACCTGGTCAAGGGCATCCATTCCGACGATTTGCGGTGCAATTACTTCGTTCACATTTTGTACGGCTTTGAGAACACCTTTGCCAAGAAAACGTTCTTTGTCTCCGTCACGGAGTTCGACTGCTTCATAAGCACCGGTCGAGGCACCGGAAGGAACGATCGTCCGTCCCATTGCCCCGGATTCAAGTACAACTTCCACTTCAACGGTTGGGTTGCCACGGGAGTCCAACACTTCACGGCCGTAAACTTCAACGATACTTGTCATCAATAATCCCTCGCTTTTTATTCTGATTTAATCATGGATTTGCCTGTCATTTCTGCCGGTTGTTCAATGTTTAACAAATGCAGAATGGTTGGGGAAACATCCGCCAGGATTCCTTTTTCCCGCAACTTCACTCCTTTTTTCGTGAGAATAAAGGGTACCGGGAATGTAGTGTGTGCCGTATACGAATTGCCGTCTGAATCGGTCACCATATCGGCATTGCCATGATCGGCGATAATAATGGCTGCTCCGCCTTTTTCCAAGGTAAGGTCAACCACTTTTCCCACACATTCATCCACTGCTTCCACAGCCCGAATGGTTGGCTCCAGCTTTCCGGAATGTCCCACCATATCCGGGTTGGCAAAGTTAAGAATGATGACATCGTGGTTTTCTGCTTCAATCTCTTTCAAAAGAGCTTCTGTTACCTCATAGGCGCTCATTTCCGGTTTCAGATCATAGGTTGCCACTTTGGGGGAGTTGATCAGAATCCGTTTTTCACCCGGAAATTCTTCCTCCCGTCCGCCATTGAAGAAGAAGGTAACATGCGGATACTTTTCCGTTTCCGCAATGCGCAACTGCTTCAGTTGATGCTTGCTGATGACTTCACCCAGCGTATTGTAAAGTTCTGTCGGTCTATAGGCAATGTCGCCTTTCACTGCTTCGCTGTAATGGGTCAGGCAAACATAATTTATGTCTTCCGGTTTTCCGGGGCCGCGGTCAAAACCGTTAAACCCGTCATCAGTAAAGGCCAGGGAAATCTGGATTGCCCGGTCAGGCCGGAAGTTGAAGAAAATGATACTGTCATGATCCCCGATTTTGCCGACAGGTTCGTTGTTTTCATCAACAATCACCGTCGGTACGATAAATTCATCAAAAACATCCTGGGCGTAAGAGTCCTGAACGGCTTTGACCGGATCGCGATGGGTCTGTCCTTCGCCATATACCATGGCCCGATAGGATTTCTCCGTCCGATCCCACCGTTTATCCCGATCCATTGCATAGTAGCGTCCTTGTATGGTGGCAATTTGCCCGACGCCAACTTCATCCAGTTTGTCCTGCAACTGTTTCACATAATTGATCCCGCTATCTGGCGGAACATCGCGCCCATCCATAAATGCATGTATATAAACCCTGTTTACGTTCTCTTTGGCAGCCAGTTTCAACAGAGCAAACAGATGATCGATATGGCTGTGTACTCCGCCATCAGACAACAACCCGTATAAATGAAGACGACTGTTATTTCTTTTTACATGTTCGATCGCTTTCAGGAAGGTTTCATTTTCAAAGAAACTTCCATCCTCGATTGCTTTGCTGACCCGGGTCAGATCCTGGTAGACAATCCGACCTGCGCCAATATTCAAATGCCCTACTTCGGAATTTCCCATTTGGCCGTCCGGGAGACCGACAGACCCACCGCTGGCTCCGAGGGTTGCATGGGGATATTCATTCCAAAGGCGGTCAAGATTGGGCGTATTGGCCTGTTTGACCGCATTTCCTTCCCATTCTTCCCGAAGGGCAAAACCATCTAAAATACACAAAAGCAAAGGTTTCGGACGACTCATTTGTTTTCACCTGCACTCGCTGCTTTCACCAACCGGGAAAAAGATTCTGCTTTCAAACTGGCTCCTCCAACCAGAGCCCCGTCAATATCAGCCTGTTCCATAAAGGAAGCGATATTTTCCGGTTTCACACTGCCGCCGTATTGAATCCGTACTTTATCAGCAACGGAACTGCCAAACAGATCCGCGATGGTTGTCCGGATGAGGCGGCAAACTTCTTGCGCATCGGCTGCGGTGGAAGCTTTCCCCGTTCCAATGGCCCAAACCGGTTCATAAGCAATAATGGTCTTTTCCATCTCCTGTGCAGACAATCCCTGAACTGCTGCTTTTACCTGAGAAGTTACAACTTCACCGGTTTGTCCCTTTTCTCTTTCCTCCAGTACTTCCCCGACACAAACAATCGGGGTGAAACCATAGCCATGGGCAGCCTTTGTTTTTTTATTTACAGACTCGTCTGTTTCATTATAATAGGCGCGCCGCTCCGAATGGCCAATAATGACATATTTTACCCCAACTTCTTGCAGCATGGGCATGCTTATTTCGCCTGTAAACGCCCCTTGTTCCTCATAATGGACATTTTGTGCGCCAATCCCGATTCCGGTTTCTTTTGTTTCTGCAACCAGCGCGGGCAGCGCCAAAAAAGGTGCGCACAGAACCGCTTCAACGTCTGAAGGAAGCACCGTATCTTTCAATTCTTTTACAAAGTCCAGTGCTTCACTGACGGTTTTGTGCATTTTCCAGTTTCCGGCAATGACTGGTTTCCGCATTAATGCAACCTCCCGTTATTTATCTTGTAAAACGGCAACTCCTGGCAATTCTTTTCCTTCCAGAAATTCCAGGGATGCACCTCCACCCGTAGAAATGTGATCCACTTCGTCGGCCAGTCCGGACTTCTTAATCGCCGCAGCCGAATCCCCGCCGCCGATGATCGAGACGGCTTCACTTCTGGCCACAGCTTTTGCAACAGCGTTGGTACCGGCTGCAAACCGGTCGAATTCGAATACTCCCATTGGTCCATTCCAGATAACCAGTTTGGAAGCTTTCACAACATCACTGAACAATTCTCTGGTTTTGGGACCGATATCCAGTGCTTCCATGTCCGCCGGGATTTGGTCAATATCGACTGTTTTTACCACAGACGGATCAGGGCCAAATTGATCAACAACCACCGCATCAACAGGCAAATAGATGCGAACCCCTTTTTCTTCAGCTTTTTTCATAAATTCCTTGGCCAGTTCAACCTTTTCTGCTTCAAACAGGGATTTTCCAATTTCATATCCTTTGGCATGGATAAATGTATAAGAAAGCCCGCCGCCAATAATCAGATGGTCCACTTTATCCAACAAGTTCTCGATCACACCAATTTTGTCTTTCACTTTTGCTCCGCCAATAATTGCGGTAAAGGGACGCTCCGGATTGGACAGGGCACGGCCCAAGGTTTCAATCTCCTTCTGCATCAGAAATCCTGCCACAGCCGGCAGATATTCTGCAATTCCGGCAGTTGACGCATGTGCGCGGTGAGCAGCACCAAACGCATCATTCACATACAGATCGGCTAATCTGGAGAAATCCTTGGCCAGATCGGGATCGTTTTTCTCTTCTCCCGGATGAAAACGTACATTTTCCAGCAGCAATACTTCTCCATTTTTTAAAGAAGAAACTTTTTCTTCCACTTCAGGACCTGTTACTTCATCTACTTTTATCACCGGCTGATTCAGATATTCAGAAAGCCGCTTGGCCACGGGAGTCAGGCGAAACTTTTCAACGACCTTCCCTTTTGGTCGCCCCAGATGGCTGGCCAATATCACCTTGGCACCCTGCTCAACCAGGTACTGAATGGTAGGGAGTGCTGCACGAATGCGTGTATCGTCTGTAATTTTTCCATCTTCGATCGGCACATTGAAATCAACACGGCAAAATACACGTTTGCCTTGAACATCTGCGTCTCTTACTGATTTCTTATTCAAAGCGGCGCCCTCCTTTATGCATTTATGCATGAGAAAGAGGAGATCCCTCTCCTCTTTCCAGATTCCAATTCCGAAGTCAGTATAGCATATATTTTTAATTAGTATAACTTATCTAAATGAAAACTTATAAACCCTTGCTGGCAATATATTTTGCCAGGTCTACGACACGGTTGGAATAACCCCATTCATTATCATACCAGGAAACAACTTTAACCAGGTTTCCGTCCATAACCATGGTGGACAATGCGTCAATAGTGGAAGAATGGGAATCACCATTGTAATCGACAGATACAAGCGGTTCTTCCGAGTAGTTGAGAATTCCTTTCAATTCGCCTTCTGCAGCCTGGCGCAATACTTCGTTTACTTCTTCCGCTGTTACGTCTTTTTCCAGTTCAACAACCAAATCTACAACAGATACGTTTTTGGTAGGCACACGCATGGCAAATCCGTTCAATTTACCTTTCAACTCTGGCAGTACCAGGGAAACCGCTTTGGCTGCGCCGGTTGTGGTAGGAATAATGGATTGGCCTGCAGCACGTGCACGCCGCAAATCCTTGTGGGGAAGATCCAGAATTTGCTGGTCATTGGTATAGGCGTGAACAGTTGTCATCAACCCCCGGCGAATACCGAATTTTTCATGAAGAACTTTTGCAAACGGAGCCAGGCAGTTGGTTGTACAGGATGCATTGGAGATGACTTGATGGGATGCGGCATCATATTTATCGTGGTTAACACCCATTACAATCGTAATGTCTTCCCCTTTGGCAGGTGCAGAGATAATAACTTTTTTCGCTCCGCCAACCAGGTGCTTTGCGGCATCTTCACGTTTGGTGAAACGTCCGGTAGATTCAATTACAATTTCCACACCATAGTCTGCCCATTTGATTTGTGCAGGGTCACGTTCAGCCAGAACTTTAATTTCCCGTCCGTTTACAAGAATTCCGTTTTCAGAAGCAGAAACTTCCCCGTCAAATTTTCCATGGACGGAATCATATTTCAAAAGATGTGCCAGTGTTTTTGAATCGGTCAAATCATTAACGGCTACGACTTCCAGTTCAGGATTATTCATCATTGCCCGAAATACGTTGCGTCCAATACGTCCAAAACCGTTAATCCCAACTCTCACTTTCTCCATGATCTAATTCCTCCTTATATTCAACAGATATTTTCACCAACCAGAGAATGAATCATTCCGGGTACAGGGATTGCATTTCCAGAATTGCTTTGGCGGCTCCCTCATCAGTAATCAGAGTATCCCGGGACACTTTTTTGCATATTGCCAGGATGGCTTCAGCTTTGCTTGATCCCCCTGCCACGGCGATCAATCTCTCCGTTTTTTCCAGATCATCCAGCGTTAACCCCAGAGTCGGTACGCGATTTACGATGATGCCGTCACGGTTGAAATAATAGCCAAATGTTTCGCCAACTGCTTTTTCCTCTTCCAGTTTCTTCAATACAGAAGCGCTTGATTTTCGGCGGATGGCCATGGTTTTGGCATCCCCGATTCCATGAACGACAATATTTGCTTTTCTCAGAAACTCCATGACCTCCCGGATATTCGGTTCGCGAAGCAGCATTTCGTAAGCTTCATCACTCACCTGTTCCGGGACATGCATCAGGCGATATTTCCCTTTTGTGTTTTTGGCCATCAAGGAAGCAATATAATTGGCTTCCAGTTCAACCGACTCGCCAACCCCTCCACGGGCGGGAATAAATGTTGTCTGTTTTAAAGCAGTTGTCGGCTTCATCATTTCCGCAACAGCCAGCATCGTGCTTCCGCCGGATACCGCAACTATCTGATCGGGTTCGGAGATTTTGCGCAGGAATCGCGCAGCAGCTCTTCCGATCTCTTTTTTCACCAGATCCATCCGGTCGGAATCACCTGGTACAATCACGACATTTTTCAGATTCAAACAGGCCTGAAGTTCCTCTTCCAACCGGTTCAAACCGAAAATTTCCTTCATCATCGGTTCCATATCTGCCAGCAGACGGCTGCCGTTTTCCGTGAGACGCATTCCCCTGGAATCGACAGCAACCAGATCCTGGGTACGCAAAAAATCAACTTCTGTTCTGAGCGTCCGCTCCGTTGTATTCAGACTGGCTGTTAAACTGCGTCTCCCTACCGGCTGCATTAACTGGATATGACGAAGAATCTCATATCGCTTATGCATGACTTCTAAAAGATCAGGCAATAACTTCTTTTGTACATGCAGAATATTTCTCATCAGCCACCCCCCTTAGGGACATAATGCGTCCCATATAGTAAAAAAATGTCCCAACTCATCCAAAAAAAATCCCTGTTCAGGGTTCTATTTTATTGTATCTTATAGAAACTTGATTTGACAAGTTCCTCTACATTTTATTAATAATTTCACAACAAACGTTTTCGCTTGGTTGAGGAAGCGATACCCATTTCATTCCTATATTTGGCAACGGTACGGCGGGAAATCCGAATCCCTTCTTTTTTCAGGAGATCAGCAATTTTCTGGTCTGACAGCGGATTTTTTTTATTCTCTTGGGCAATCATTTGTTGTATTTTTTTCTGTACCGTACTCTGTGCCAGATCAACACCCATTTCCGTTTGCAAACCGGAGGGGAAGAAATAGCGAAAGGGAAACAAACCGTTTGGTGTTTGCATATATTTATGTTGCGTGGCGCGGCTTACCGTTGATTCGTGAAGATCCACTTCCTCAGCAATCTGTTTCAGGGTCAGCGGCTTGAGATAATCAATGCCCCGCTCAAAAAACTCCGACTGCCTGGAAACAATGGCCTGAGCCACCCGATAAATGGTGTCCCGCCGCTGTTCAATCCCCTTGACCAGCCACAAAGCCGATTGGATCCAGTTTTTCAGGTACTGTGTAACTTCTTCTCCAAGCTGGTCTTTCTGCCTGAGCAGTTGCTGGTAATGGTGATTTACAGTCAGCGTGGGAGTATCCCGTTCATTTAGCAACACAATATATTCATCATCTATTTTTTCAACAAAGACATCCGGATATACATAGCTGGGAGGAGCGTTATTGAATTGAAGTCCCGGCCTCGGGTTGCATGTTTTGATCTCATCCACGGCTGCAAGAACTTCACTTATATCCACCCGCAAGGCATCCGCAATTTTTCGCCATTTGGCATCAGCAACATCATGCAAGTGATGGCGGGCAATCCGAATCGCCGTTTCGTTCACCGGTTCGGACTTGCGCAGTTGCAGTTCGATACACTCCTCCAGCGACCGTGCCCCTACTCCGGCCGGTTCCATGGATTGAATAATTTCCAGAGCTTCTGCAAACATTTCTTCAGGTATCAGCAAACGCTTACAGACTTCGCTCGAATCCAGATCAAGATATCCCCGTTCATCCAGGTTATGAATCAGGTACAGGCAAACTTTCCGCTTGACAGGAGTCAAATCAAACTCATAGAGTTGCGATTCCAATTCATCCGCCAAAGTTCCTTCCTCTGTCGTATATAACTCAAACGAAGGGCGATCCGGATCGTGATTCCCGGTTCCGGCCCAGTTCCGCTCACGGGGAAGGTCACGTATATATTCCGCCCATCTTTCCAATTCCGTTTGTTCCTTGTCTGGTTCTGACAGGCTCAAAACCGGGTTTTCCTCCATTTGCTCTTCAATATACTTTTGTAAATCTGTTGCGGAGTACTGTAAAATTTGAATAGCTTGACGCAGCTCCGGCGTCATTACCATCTTCATCCGTTGCTCCTGAATCAGGCCAAACCCCATTTGCAGAGCCATTCGCGTCATTCACCCCCGCCCAATTTTTTCCGCACTGAAAAGATTGGTTTTTTATACGTAAAGTTTCCATCAATAATTCCTGTTAAATATATTTTAACACAATATAATTGCTTATCTTCATTTTCTTTTTTGGAAACTGCTTTCAGTTAATATGCTCTTCCGGATATAACAAAAGATGCCTTCCAGTCGTGCAAAAACACGCAGGAAGGCATCTTCCGACTTATCAGGCCGAAACCATATTGGCGCGCCTACCAGGATTCGAACCTGGGCACCTGGTTCCGGAGACCAGCGCTCTATCCCCTGAGCTATAGGCGCATGTTCTAAACTGACAAAAGGTATTATATCATGATCGCAAAAAAGATACAAGCTCTTTTTAGAATCAGAAGACCATTATCCAGGTATTCGTTCAAGTAACCCTGGCAAGAGAGCAGAAGCGGTTTCCAACGTTTGCTCACAAGGCTAATCAGGATTCCACTCATGCCAGGACAATTTATCTTTCTGTCAAACGCTTCCTGTTTTACAGCATTTCCAAAGTCAAAAATTGCTTCCCGGTATTTTGAGACATCTGCTGATTGATCCCAATTGAACTGTCACATTTATTTTAACAGGAATTAATTCAATGAAGCAAAAGATATACTCAAAAAACAAAAAGGGGCGTAAAAAATGAATCATTTTCCAACCTGGACTGATTTGGAAAACATGGAACTGGCCTTCTTCCCAATCGGCTCAACTGAGCAGCATGGCTTTCATTTACCCACCAACACAGACAGTATTATTGCCACTGCCATTGCCCAACAACTGGCAGAAAAGCACAAAGCTTTTGTTGTCCCCACATTGCCTTACTCTGCATCCTTTGAACACATGGGGTTTCCCGGATGCCTTTCCTTGCGGATGAGCACCCTGTCAGCCGTTATTGAAGATATCCTTTATTCGCTGGAGCAGTCAGGAATCGAACGCTGTGTAATTATCAACGGACATGGAGGGAACAAACTTCTTTCCAACATCGCCCAGGAAATTAACCACCGGCAACAAATACAGGTACTGGTCGCTCCCAACCGGCATCACCTGGAAAAAGCATATCAATTGGCCGGGCTCTCGACAACTCCACATGAAGATATGCATGCCGGGGAAGGGGAAACTTCCATATTGCTTTATTTATTCCAGGAGCAGGCTGTGCGTATGAACCAGGTGATCAATGTCGAGTCTGAAAACCGTCCGCTTCTGGAAGTGTTGGGAATGCGCGCTTATACGCAAACCGGAACGATCGGTTATCCGTCGCGGGCTTCCCGAAAAAAAGGAAAAGATTTGCTTGACCGACTGGTTGAGCTGATTGACCAGACAGTAACGGAATTTCTCAATGTCTGACCGGTTGATCTGGAAAAAACGGTATAACGGCAAAAATTGCCGCCAATTTTCACCGGTAAAAACTTTTGGAAAGTTTTTTTACTAAACTCATCCTCCGGTTTTGCTTATTTGCAGTCATGTTTTTTAAAAAAAATTTCGCTGATGTGCAACCTTTTGTCTTTTGATACGTCTATTAGGTAGTTGTTCTCCTACTATCTGGATCTACTTCGTTCCCAAAGCTTTTTGTAAAGTTGAAAAGGCCTTCTCTGTTTCTTTACATGTTGGGTAAAGTCAAAAAACGCCTTTACCCTCCCTCTTTTTTTTGAAATCCCCCCTGGTTTACATATAAGAGCGCAAAAAAACAGGGTGTATCTTACCCCTGTTTTTTTTCTTTTTTATTTGACCTTTTTTGACCATTAAGGTATGATAAGGTTAAACAGCAAAATATATTTTCCCATAAATATAGAACTTGAATCCTTGAATTTCGGAAGGGGGGAGAGGTGCCGGGTACGGCACCTGCAAGATGAATCTGGTACCAATGGTTGTCGAACAGACCAATCGTGGTGAACGTTCCTATGATATTTATTCCCGGCTGTTAAAGGACCGGATTATATTACTGGGCAGTCCCGTTACCGATGAAGTGGCGAACCTGATCGTGGCACAGCTTCTTTTCCTGGAAGCTGAAGATCCGGAAAAAGATATCCATCTTTATATCAACTCTCCGGGTGGTTCAATCACAGCAGGAATGGCGATCTTTGATGCCATGCAATATGTAAAACCGGATGTATCTACGATTTGCGTGGGTCTGGCAGCCTCAATGGGTGCCTTCCTGCTGGCAGCAGGCAAAAAAGGGAAACGTTTTGCTTTGCCTAACAGTGAAGTAATGATTCACCAGCCTTTGGGCGGAGCAGAGGGCCAGGCGTCTGATATCGAAATCAGGGCAAAACGGATCTTGCGAACCAGAGACCGGATCAACAAGCTTCTGTCGGAATTTACCGGACAGCCACTTGAAAAAATAGAACGTGATACCGACCGGGATTATTTCATGAGTGCGGAAGAAGCTCTGAAATACGGATTGGTAGACAAAGTCATGAAATAAAAAAACAAACAGGTCTTTGGATGTTTCAATCCAAAGACCTGTTTTTATAGAATTAAAAGGGCTATTCAGGCGTTTCCTTCCACTTTTCAGGAGGAACGACGACAACATGAAACGGGTTGAGCGGTGTTGCGCGGTTTACCTTTTTATAGACAAGATTGGCCATTTCCCGATATTTTGCCGGATGAACCGTTGTTGCCGGCAAAACATACATCATAATTTTGTTCTGGTTATATTCAATCCGGACGTCTTGAACTCCGTCAACATTCATGGCAACCTGTTTCATCCTGCTTTCCGGAAAACTGACATGACTGTAAGAATGACTGTCCATATCCAGGCCTTCCCGCCGGGTTGGCTTTTCAAACCGCTGACAGGCAAACATAAACAGTGTTAACAAACAGGCAAACATACAGAAGAACCGTTTCACGCAAGACTACACCTCCCCGCTTAGTGTGACGCAGGGAGGTATTTCCTATTCATTCCAAAAAAGCCAAAAGTCCGTTGCTTCGACAGTACTTACAGGTTTTGCTGATAATCAACCGGTTTTAACATTTGTTCTGTCAAAACAATGCTTGCCATCAACAGAAATTCAAAAACCGCTCCGATTCCCGGTTGAAACAGAACGTATGAGACCGTTCCCCCGAAAATTGCCAACGACACGCCAAAAAGCAGAATGGGCCAGCGTACTTTTTGCCAGACCAGGTATCCGGAAATCAGGAGCGGAATAAGTATAAGCATGGTCACAACCGGGAAATTTACCTCTTGCGGCATATATTGAACAACTCCGTTAATCCGCTGCGGAACAAATTCAACCCACAATATATTCATAAATACACCCAGTACCGTCAAGCTGAATGTATATATATGGTAAAAAGCGTGAACCACAAAGTATTCCGACCACTCAACTCGGATTCGTCGCAATATATCCAGGGAAACATAAGCCAATGTCGGCACCAGCAAAACGCGGAGCAAACACCGGACCAGGCTCAACATTTCAAACAGATCCGACCCTTCGGAAAAGATTCCCAGGGACAGGATCGCCTTGTCATAAACCAGTGCCAAAATCAGAAACAATACCCATGAAGTTCCCCAAAAAAAAGACTCGCGAAAAGAACGGAAACTCCATACAAACAAAGCAAGATATCCAACTGTCAATACCGGGTACAGGAAAACATCCATAATTTCCTCCAATGGAACGTAAAAAAATCAAATTTGCCCTGATCAAATTTATCAGACCGCATGTTTTTCCAAAACTATTGTAAATCAAGTTACATAGAAATAATGTGACATCAAGCATACGGTTATATGTCATTTTTGATCATTTTTGTAAAAGACATCCATTGTCAGTATCTCATCGTACGGAAAGCGGGCTTTTTCGCCCCTGAAACAGCCCGCGTTTTTACGTCCTTGTCTACTCCGGTTTGCTTACCATATTTGACAACTTGTCTACCGCCTGTTCGGCATCGGCCCCTTCAGCAACAATGGTAATTTCTGTTCCGCGTGAAACAGCAAGACTCATGATCCCCATAATGCTTTTGGCATTAACTTTCTTGTTTCCTTTAATAACGAAAATTTCCGACGAAAATTTATTCGCCTCCTGAACAAACAATGCGGCAGGGCGTGCATGAAGCCCTGTTTCCAATTGGACAACTACCTTTCTTTCAGCCATGCTGATCCTCCTTTTCACTGTGTTCATCAAATTTTTTGGCGATTTCCTCCAATTTGCGCAAACGATGGTTAACAGCCGATTTGCTTACTTTTCCGCTTGGCAAAAGCTGTCCCAGTTCTGCCAGATTGGCCTCGGGATATTTCAAACGGGTTTCAGCAACTTCCCGTAAACGTTCGGGCAAATAGTCCAACCCGATTTCCTGATCGATCCGTTGGATATTTGCGATTTGCCGCATGGCAGCCTGAATCGTTTTATTCAGATTGGCTGTCTCGCAATTTACAAGACGGTTCACTGAGTTCCTCATATCTTTCATGATACGCACATTTTCAAATGTCAGTAAAGAAGGGTGCGCACCGATAATATTCAAAAATTCTCCGATTTTATCTCCTTCTTTTATATAGACCACAAATCCTTTTTTCCGTTCTATAACTTTGGCATGCAGATAAAAACGGTTCATCAATTGGCAAAGCGATTGCCCATGATCATCATAAGTTGAGACAATCTCCAAATGGTAGGAAGCGCTGTCCGGATTATTGACGGAACCGGCGGCCAGAAAGGCTCCCCGCAAATAAGCCCGTTTGCAGCAAGACCGTTTGATGAGTTCCGGAGAAATTCCTTCAACCCGTTCCCATGAGTCTTTCTTCATAATGTATAAATCTTCCAGGATTTGATCGGCCCTGGAAGCCAAACGGATCATATAAACATTATTTTTCTTCAAACGGACTTTTTTGCGAACCAGTACTTCCGGTTGCACCTGGTACAACTTCTTGACCAGTGAAAAAATGTAGCGTGCGGTGGAAGGGTTTTCCGTCACAATATCAACTGTGAACGTTTTTTTCTGAATGTGTACCGTTCCATTCATGCGGACCAATGCTGAGAGTTCAGCCTTTTGACAACAGGATTTTGAATCCAGCCGGGTCAGTTCTTTTTTGATCGTTGATGCAAACGACATAAAGCATCCCTTCTTTAGATACTTTGCCTTTTTTTCATGCGCTCATGAACCAGGCGAAGGATATGCCGGCTGATCTGTTCAGCATCATGGCGCACGACCTTTTGATACAACAGCAAATTATCTGCCAGCACATCACATCCAAGCCGATGGATCTCCTTAATATCCGGCAAAACCATTTTCTGCCCTTTTTCGGCATACTGCTGCTGGATGGATCCTGGCGGAACCTCATTATTGATAATAACCATGTCGAACAATCGCTCTCCTACATGATCATAGATGGCCCGGACATGATCGCTTGCAGTAAATCCGTCTGTCTCCCCGGGCTGTGTCATTATATTGCACACATAAATTTTACAGGCTTTGGAAATACGAATCAGTTTACTTATATCTTTTACTAACAGATTTGGAAGAATACTTGTATATAAACTGCCTGGCCCGACAATGATGCCGTCTGCTTCCCGAATCGCTTCAACCGCTTCCCGAAGCGGATGTGGTTCGGGAGGATCCAGAAAGACCCGCCGGATCGGTTTACCGGTTTGGGGAATCCTCGATTCGCCATACACTACCGTACCATCAATCATTTCAGCAACCAGTTTTACATCCTGTTCACTTGCCGGCAGAACACGTCCATGCACGGCAAGAACACGGCTCATTTCTTTTACTGCCTGTGTAAAATCGCCTGTAATTTCTTTCATCGCTGCAATCATCAGATTCCCCAAAGTATGGCCGGCCAGCCCCTGACCATTTTTAAACCGGTATTGCAGCACACTCTCCAACAAAGGTTCTGTATCTGCAAGCGCAATCAAAACATTACGGATGTCTCCGGGAGGTGGCATTTGCAGATCGTTACGCAACCGCCCGGAGCTGCCCCCGTCATCGGCCACGGTAACAATCGCGGTAATATCGAGTGGAAGTTTTTTCAAACCGCGTAAAATTACCGACAACCCTGTACCCCCACCAATGCAAACAACCCGCGGGCGCCTAAACATGCTCGAATTCAGGTTTTTCTCTGCTGACAATGGTTATCCGCCTTTCTTGATGTCTCGATGTGCTACCTGACAATCCTGGTACCCCTTGAATTTGTTATACAGGTATTCTGAAATCGCGACAGAACGATGTTTTCCTCCGGTACAGCCAATTCCAATAACCAGCTGGGATTTTCCTTCCCGTATATAATGCGGGATCAGAAAATCAAGCAAGTCTGTAACTTTTTCCAGAAACTGTCTGGTTTCTGTCCATTTCATTACATACTGTGCTACCTCGGTATCCTTTCCCGTTTGCGGCCGAAGCGAATCCACATAATGCGGATTTGGCAAAAAACGCACATCAAAGACAAGATCTGCATCAATGGGGATCCCGTATTTAAAGCCAAAAGACATGAACGTAATTACCATTTTGGCCGCGTCTTTTTGCGTAATTAACGAAGCAATCTTCTCTTTCAATACGGATGGCTTCATATGGCTTGTATCAATAATATGATGCGCACAGCCTTTGATCCCCTCCAGCAGCCTGCGTTCCTGTACAATTGCATCAAGCAGCGTGCTGTCGGGAGCAATCGGATGACGGCGCCTTGTTTCTTTGTACCTTCGCACAAGTGTCTCGTTATCCGCATCCAAAAAAATCATCTTGTAGTTTATTCCGTGATATCTTACCAGTTGATCCAGTGAATCAAGCAGGGAAGAAAAAAACTCCCTCCCTCTCAGGTCAATCACCAATGCAACTTTACGGTATTTGCTGGTTGACTCTTTAAGGAGTTCAGCAAATTTCGGTAGCAATATGGGTGGCAAATTATCGACACAAAAAAAACCCTGGTCTTCCAGACTCTGCATCGCTACTGTTTTTCCCGCTCCAGACATACCGGTGATGACAACCAGATTCACTTCTTGTTTTTTTTCCATGGTCATCACCTCTATTGCGCTTTATGCCTCTATTATACATTATTTTCACAAACGAGCTAAAAGACCAGCCGCCCCGATAAATCCAGCCCGATTGCCAAGTTGTGCCAAAACAATCCGAACATCCTGACTGGCATTTTTCTGTGTCAGGCATTGGTATTTTTTTCTTAAGGGATTGAGCAATGCTTCACCTGCCTGGGATACTCCGCCTCCAATAATAAACAGGGAAGGATTAATCACGACCGAAATGGTTGCCATTGCCTGGGCAAGCGCATGAACTGCCCGGTCAACCGATTCTTTTGCAACCGGATCTCCCCGGTTTGCTTCTGCAAATATATGCCGGGTGGACAAACTTCCATCATGGACAAACGGGGCCAGGCTCGTCTGATCTCCCGCAGAAACAGCCTGACGAACAAACCGCACCATCCCGGTTGCTGATGAGATGGTTTCCAAACAGCCTGTCTGTCCGCAATTACATAAATGGCCCGCCGGATCAATCTGAATATGGCCAATCTCCCCCGCAAATCCTTTCGCTCCGTGCAAAAGTTTCCCTTCGGTGATGATTCCTCCGCCTACTCCTGTTCCAATCGTGATGCAAACGGCATTTTGTTCGCCAGTCCCCGCCCCTGACCAAACCTCACCAAGCGCTGCCACATTGGCATCGTTATCAATTTTTACAGGAACTTGCCAGGCGGATTCCAGCAGATCACGGATGGGAATATCTGTCCATCCCAGGTTGGTCATATATTTGACAACACCGCCAGGTATATCAAGAAACCCGGGCAATCCTACGCCAATCCCTTTAATGGCATTCCAGGGAATCCCGGCCTCTTTTGCCAGGTTTCTTGCGTGAAGCACCATCCTCCCGATTACCCCGTCAGGCCCTTCCTCTTTCATGGTAGGCTTCTCGGTTTCCCTGATCACCTGGCCCTCGCTGCTGACCACTCCCAGTTTCATGCTGGTTCCACCCAGGTCAATTCCGATAAAAAACCGTTTCACGATTACACCTCTTGTAAGTAATAAAATTATATTAATTAGTTATCTTAACTTTTTTTATTTAAAGCATATCATGGTTAATTTATGTCATCAATGTAGAAAGCGGCACAAGATGTGTCAACATTTTCTCAACATCACGGTAATCTTTTGACATGCCAAACAGTTTTTCCGATTGGTTATACAAAGAGTTTTCGGGAACCGTCATCAGCCCAAAATATACTCCAAAAATATATGAAAGAAGGGAGACAATCCCTTCTTTCACGTTAACATTCCTCTGCTTTTGGTATGTCATGCAGAGATATGCCAAATCCGCCGTTCTTTCTTGCTCCAAATGTGAAATTGAACTTTCTAAATTCCATCCGTCTGTTCTTTTTTCTTTCTGTCCTTTATCTGAAATATTTTGATACTCTCCTTCCCTTCCGAAAGCACGAAATCCATGAACTGGTCAAGCTCCATTTCCCGCTGAAACAATCCGCTTAACAACATGGGAGAATTGATTCCACCAATCACACGTACATTTTCCTCGTCAAGGCAATCCGGGAACAAACATTAAACGGAGTACCGTCTGCCAGATCGGCAAAGCAAACGGCGCCTGAACCGGTATCCACTTCGGATATAGCCTGTTTGAGATCCTTGTAAAGTTTTTCCTGATCCTCCTGAAACGACACCACACGTATCTGTTCAACTCTGCCGGCAATGAATTGGACGGATTCCAGGATTCCGCTTGCAAATGAACCATGCCCGGTTATAACAAATCCGATCAACTCATCATCCCTCCAGGAAAGGAAATTTTTCAAAACCAAGTCTTTCCGGTGTCGCATCAGAGAATTTTGAAGTAAGAACCAATCAGCCCGAGAATCAGGGTAATACCGATCAGGGTCAGCGGAGAACGCCCTTTCTTCAGCAGCCAATACATCAGCAAGGTATAAGCCAGCGGCAGGATGGCGGGCATGATTTGATCCAGTACATCTGTTTGAATGTTCAGTTTCGCTTCGCCGGATTTCCATATTTAATCAATATTAAAATTGACATAAGTTGCAATCAGTCCGCCAACAACCATTAATCCGACAATCGATGCCGCACGTGTAATCTGTTTTGTCCCTTCCTTGATTTTCGCAATTGCTTTGACACCCATCTTGTATCCATAGTTCATCAGACCAAAACGGACGCCAAAATGGATGATATTGAAGGAAATCAGAAATATAAACGGTCCAAGAAAATTTCCTTCGATGGCAAGTGAAGCCCCGATTGCGGCCGTAATCGGAAGCAGGGTTAAATAGAATAACGCATCCCCGATTCCGCCAAGCGGGCCCATGGTGGCAATTTTAATCCCGCGAATTGCTTCCCGGTCTTCTTTGCGCTGTTCCATGGCAAGAGTAATTCCCATAATAAATGTCACCAGAAAAGGGTGGGTATTAAAAAATTCCAGATGGTCTTTTATAGCTTTGCTCAGGTCTTTTTTGTTTTTATGAATGTGGCGCAGGCCGGGAAGGATGGAATAAAGCCAGCCAGCTGCCTGCATGCGCTCATAGTTGAATGAGGCTTGCAAAAATAAAGACCTCCATCCCATTTGGCGCAATTGTTTACAGGTTAAATCCGGTGCCGGAGTTTGATCAAGACGGTTTTCATATTCCATCTGCCATCTCCTCCTCTCCCGCCACACTTGAATCTTTTCTGTTTTTATTCTGATAGAAGTCATACATGGCAATCGCCAGCCCGATCAAAGCAATGGCCAGAATTGGCATTTCAAGGTAAGCAGCAAGAACAAACCCGATGATAAGAAACATCACATATTCCAATTTCATCATAATTTTTAACAACATGGCAAAACCAATTGCCGGTATAATCCCTCCTGCAATGGAAAAGCCGTCAATAATCCATTGTGGAATCTGCTGCACGTAAATTCGAGCCTGTTCTGCACCAAAGTAAATGGGCAAAAAGGCAATCAGAGTGTTAAAGAAAAAATGAACGGACAATCCCAAATAATTGATCCGGTCAATTCCCTTCGCATTTGCCTGAAGCGCAAATTGATCCGCTTTATGCATGACTGGAGCAAATGCCGTAAACATCAATGTTACCAGCCCCTACATGGCCACAGCGAAAGGAATCGCTACACCGACAGCAATGTTGGGGTTCTGTCCCGCAATGATACCAAAAGCCGTTCCAATGGTGCCTCCGATGACTACATTGGGCGGCTGTGCGCCGGCAAGCGGCACCATTCCCATCCAGATCATTTCCAGTGTCCCGCCAATGATCAAACCTGTGGTTACATCATTCAAAATCAGTCCTACCACCAGACCCGTAACTACAGGACGATGAATATGGATCAGCCCGTTATAAAGGTCAATTCCAATTATCCCGGCCCACAAAGCAATCAGAACAGCCTCCAACAACATCGTGGATCTCCCCTTTAATCCCGCACAGGATCAGTAAATTCATTCAGATCTATAACAAATCCATGATGTTCCTGCCTTTTTCCCCCGGCACTCTGCGCAAGTCCAGTTTTACGCCCAATTTATCCAGCCTTTTAAAAGCGGCAATATCTTTTTCATTTACAGAAACGGTAGATGAAATCTGCTTTTTTCCTGGTTCATAATGCAAGTTGCCAACATTGATTTTATCGATAGGGACACCACCTTCTTTAAGCACAAGGGCATCATGGACATCTTTGACCACCAAAAATATTTTTTGGCGGGGACTGGCTTTGTGAATCACATCTATTGTTTTTTGCAAAGAGAAGTACCTTGCCGAAACAACATCCGGCAAAACCATATCCATCAGATTCTGCTGAATTTCATCATTTGCCACTTTGTCATTGGCAACTACTACCAGATTTGCCCCCAAATGATTTACCCAAGTAACGCCAACTTGTCCGTGAATCAGCCGATTGTCAATTCTGGTCAACAGGATGTTTGGCTTTCCCATAAATCAACCTTTCCTTTCAAGGTTTTTCCTGTCCTTTGCAAGCGTTTACAAAAATGCAATTTCCATTATCCCGAAGAAGCAACAAACCCGTGCCCAGACATTATCACCCCCTTGTCAAATTGATCTCGCCTAATGCTTTTACGGATAAGGATGGATGGTTACTCCTTTGACTACCCGGTTCACCCTCCCGTCCGGGCTTGGGTTATCAGGTGTAATTCCAAGTTGAAGAGATTTTTTCAGTGCCAGTGTCTGGGCAAAAATGACATACAGCAGAGCCAGGAAAAAGTCATCCCCCACCGCATCGTAATCAACATGAACCGGAATCATCCATTCAGCAAGTCCTTTTATTTCTTCATCCACTTTTTCAGAAAGTACCGCCACTTTGGCACCTGATTCGTCACGTGCCAGTTCCCGAAGCATATCCAGATCGTACTTGCTTGTGTACGCTTGCTGGGACATAAACAGCACAACCAGGGATTGACTGTTTAAAACAGACTTTGGACCATGACGAAATCCAAGCGAAGATTCATGGACGGCTACCACATTACCGGCTGTCAGTTCCAACATTTTCAGCGCTGCTTCATGCGACAGCTGCCCCAACAAACCTGACCCGAGATAGACAATACGCCGAAAATCAAATTGCAGGATCTCATCAACCAGCGGCGGGATTCGATCAATCCATTGTTTGGCGATTGTGATAATCTTTTCGAGATGCCGGCTGTCAATCGGTTTTTCCGCAAACAAAATACCGGCGGCCAGCACCATGGCTGTAAAACTGCTGGTCATGGCAAACCCCAGATCATGGGATTTTTCCGGCATCAGAAAAACAATGCTTTTTTCATCCTTCCGGGCATTCCGCGCCAGTTGCCCTTCTTTGTTACAGGTAATAACCACCTGATAGAAATGATCGATCCATTTCCTTCCCAATGATACAGCGGCCACACTTTCCGGACTGTTTCCGGAACGCGCCAGAGAAACAAGAATTGTGGGGATTCCTTTCACAAAGAACTCCTTCGGATTTGACACGATATCGGTTGTCGGGATCGATTCAAACAACATATTCCGCCTGTTTTGCTTTCGAAGATGGGGAACAAGAAGATCACCGGCAAAGGCCGATGTTCCGGCTCCGGTAAAAATTACGCGAACCTGTTCATGTTTTTTAAGGACCGGTTCCAAAAATTCCCGCCACAATTCCCGTTTGTCGGAAAGTTTCTGGATAAGTTCTTTCCATACTTGCGGCTGCTGACAAATTTCTGTTGCGGTATGGATGGCTTTTTTGGCTCTTAATTCTTGAGGTGTAAGTTGCAACATAGCGCTTCCTCCAGTACTCAATTGGTTATGTCATCATAACCAGTTATAATTTAAAAATAACTCTATTATGATTAATAGAGTTTTATAGCAATTCAACAGTGTATTCAAACTTGTCGCCCCGCGCAACGCTGACTGTATATTCAATCAAGGTATCCTGACTGTACGCAAACCGTTTAATCAGCATCGCAGGCGAATTCTCTTCTGTCTTTAACTGTTCGGCTTCTTTGGAACGGATCCGCGTTGCAGAAAAACGTTCCACAGCCCGGGTGACCTTGATCTGATAATCTTCCCGAAAAACATCGTACATGGGCCTTTTGACCAGATCGTCAGCAGTCAGCCCCGGAAATATCCTTTTAGGCAAATAGGAAGTTTCATAAATCAATGGCTCGTTATCAGCCAGCCGCAGGCGAACAACTTTGAAAACCTCTTCTGCCGGTTTAAGATTCATTTTGTTTGCCAACCATTCATCAATCGCGATTTCATTAAAAGAAAGCACTTTGGACGAGGGGACCTTGCCCAGTGCTTTCATTTCTTCCGTAAAACTGTAAAGCCTGAGCAAAGCCTGGTTGTAAGATTTTGGGGCCACAAACGTTCCTTTTCCGTGAAGCCTGTAAATATACCCTTCCTTTTCCAGTTCCATCAGCGCCTGCCTTACAGTGATCCGGCTCAAACCGTAAAGATCACAAAACTCCCGCTCAGAAGGCAGCTTTTCATGTTCCTGATATTCACCGGCATCTATTTTTTTAATCAATTCTTCCATTAATTGCAGATATAATGGCACTTTGCTTGATTTATCCAATTTGTTATCTGCCACCTCCCGTACCACAATAACCAAAACTGGTTATAACCAGTTCCTTATATTATTATATTATACGTTTTTGCTAATTGTAAAGGAATTCCCCATTCAGGCAATAAACAGCCACGTCACGCCTGAACAAACACTTCCCCTACCTGCCGGAAAAAGTCTGTGTCCAGTTGCAAGCGTTTGCAATCTAAAATATAAATTGAGAAAATCCAACAGAAGGAATATTTGTACACATCAGGATGACGGGAGGACTTTAACCATGAAACGTATTCTGCTTGCCTGTTCTGCGGGAATGTCAACCAGTCTGCTTGTAACACGCATGCAACAGGCTGCCGAGGCAAAAGGAATTGAGGTTGAAATTTGGGCTGTTGCCCAGGACAAGGCACAGACAGAAATGGAAAAAGCTGACGTATTGCTTATTGGTCCGCAAATGCGATTTATGCTGAAGAAGTTCACCAAAACCGCCGAGCAACTTGGAATTCCGGTAGAAGTGATCAATCCGGTAGCTTATGGGCGTATTGACGGAGAGGCTGTATTAAAAAGAGCACTGGAATTGATTGAAAAATAAATTATTTGACAGGAGAGGGCAAAATGAATAACAGCAAATTCATGAACATGTTGGAAAAGATCCTGTTGCCTGTTGCAGACAAGTTGAATAACAACCGGTATCTGACGGCGCTCCGGGACGGGTTCATGCTCGCTTTGCCGCTGATCATTTTTGGTTCCATATTTGTGGTCATTGCCAACTTTCCCTTTTTGGACCGACTTCTGAGTGAGGAAACCTATGCTGCCTACCAGAATGCTCTTGGTCCGGCATCGGCAGCTACCTTGAGCATTATGGGCCTGTTTGTAATCATTGGAATCGGATACAATCTGACCCGGCAATATGAACTGGAAGGAATTTATGGCGGTATCGTTGCCCTGGCTGCCTTCCTGATTCTGACTCCCCAGGTGCTGAAGGGCGTAAGCGGCGTTATTCCAACATCCAGTCTCGGTGCTGAAGGATTGTTTCTCGGAATCTTCACAGCCTTTGCTGCTGCGGAACTTTACCGGTATTTTGTGCAGAAAAACTGGACAATCAAAATGCCGCCCGGCGTTCCAGAGGCAGTATCAAGGTCTTTCAGCGCACTGATTCCCATTGCCCTGACCTTGACCATCTTCCTCGCCATTCGCATCATTTTCAGTTACACCCCTTTTGAAACCGTACAAAACTTCATCTATACCGTTATTCAGCAGCCGCTGACAGCGCTTGGCAGCGGATTGCCGGCAACGATTGTGGCGGTCATCATGATTCAGCTGTTCTGGTTCTTTGGTCTGCACGGCCAGATTATTGTTAACTCTGTGTTTGACCCCATCTGGTATGCGCTGAATGATCAAAACCTGCAAGCCTTCCAGGCCGGCACCGAACTGCCCAATGTCATCACCAAACAATTTATTGATACCTTTCTGGTCGGCATGGGCGGATCGGGCATGACCCTGGCTGTTGTCATCCTGTTGATCCTGATTGGCCGAAGCAGGCAAATCAAGGAACTTGGCAGATTGGGAGGGCCTCCGGGCATCTTTAACGTAAACGAACCAATCATTTTCGGCCTGCCCATCATCATGAATCCCCTGGTACTCATTCCATGGATCCTGGCACCGGTTGTTGTCACTATTATCACTTACCTGGCCATGTCGACAGGACTTGTGCCGAAACCGGCCGGAATTATTGTCCCCTGGACTACTCCCATTGGCTTGAACGGTTTTTTGGCTACCGGCAACGCCTGGCAGGGAGCAGTATTGCAAATTGTCAACCTGCTGGTTGTGATGGGCATCTGGTGGCCGTTTCTAAAAATACTGGATAAAAACTATTATGAAAATGAGAAAAAAACATCTTAACAACAATTACCGCATGCAATCAGCAAATTTGATTTACGATACCGTAACTTCAGGAGTGATGAAAATGGATTCCATTACCGAGATTGCGTTTCAAATCATCCTGCACGCCGGCAACGGGAAATCAAGCGCTATGGAAGCAATACAAAAAGCAAAGGCCGGAAAGTTTGCCGAAGCAGATCAACTAATCAAGGAAGCTGGAAAAGAACTTGGCAAGGCACACCAATATCAGACTGAGCTGCTGCATGAAGAGGCAAATGGAGAAATGACACCTGTCAATGTCATACTGGTGCATTCCCAGGATCATCTGATGACATCCATGACCGTCAGGGATCTGGCAGAAGAAATTATCGAAATTTATCGCAGCCGATTACTCGGATAAAGAGAAGCGAAATCGCTCTTGAAGTTCTCTGCAAACGACACTGCCATTTCTTAACAGATCACTGCAAACGGAGGGGACAAATTTGGCCATACAATACAAATTTCCGGAAGGTTTCTGGTGGGGAAGCGCAACTTCTGCCACGCAAATTGAAGGTGCGGCAAATGAGGGCGGAAAAGGAAAAAATATATGGGACTATTGGTACGAAAAAGAGCCAAACCGCTTTTTTGAAAATATCGGGCCTGAAACCACATCCGATTTTTACCACCGCTACAAGGAAGATATCCGATTAATGAAAGAAACAGGCCACAATACCTTTCGATTCTCCATTTCCTGGTCAAGGCTCATACCGGGCGGCCGCGGCGAGATCAATCAGGAAGCGATCCAATTTTACAATAACATCATTGATGAACTGATCCAGAACGGAATTGAACCGTTCGTCAATCTCTTCCACTTTGATATGCCGCTGGAACTGCAACATGAAGGAGGCTGGGAAAACAGGGAAGTAACCGACCTGTATGAAAATTACGCCAAAGAAGCATTTCGTCTGTTTGGAGACCGGGTCAAGAAGTGGTTTACTTTTAACGAACCGGTTGTTCCGGTGGAAGGCGGCTATCTCTATGATTTCCACTATCCCAATGTGGTTGATTTCAAGCGTGCCGCCCAGGCAGCTTATCATACAATGATCGCTCATGCCAAGGCAGTCAGGGTGTTTCGGCAGTTAAACACCGCAGGGAAAATCGGCATTATTTTAAATCTGACCCCATCCTATCCCAGAAGCCGGCATCCGGCCGATTTAAAGGCAGCCCACATTGCTGATCTGTTTTTTAACCGCAGTTTCCTGGACCCGGCTGTTCTGGGGTCATATCCGCAAGACCTGGTTGAAATTCTGGAAGAGCACGGGATTTTGCCCGTTACGCAACCAGGAGACCGGGAACTCCTCAAAGCCGGGAAAATCGACCTTCTGGGAGTAAACTATTATCAGCCGCGCCGCGTCAAGGCCAAAGAACATCTTCCCAACCCATACGGGCCCGTCATGCCGGACTGGTTTTTTGACAACTATGAAATGCCCGGCCGGAAAATGAATCCCTATCGCGGCTGGGAAATCTACGAAAAAGGTATTTATGACATCATGATCAACCTGAAAGAAAACTATGGAAACATTGAGTCGTTTATTTCCGAAAACGGCATGGGTGTTCAGAATGAAGAAAGATTTATCCGAGAGGGAGAAGTCCAGGATGACTACCGGATCGAATTTATACGCGGGCATTTGAAATGGCTCCATCAAGCGATCAGAGAAGGATGTAACGCCAAAGGTTATCATCTGTGGACATTTATGGACAACTGGTCCTGGACAAATGCATACAAAAACCGCTATGGATTGTTCCGGGTCGACCTTGGCACCTTGAAAAGGACACCCAAGAAAAGTGCCCGCTGGATGAAAGAAGTTGCCAGAAATAATGGCTTCTGATTTTGCCAGCCGAATCAAACGGATATGAGGTGAATTCCTTTGCACGGAATCAAAGTGGTTACAATTGGCGGCGGATCAAGTTATACACCTGAACTGGTCGAAGGCTTGATCAACCGGTATCCTGAACTGCCTGTTCGTGAACTGTGGCTTACAGACATTGAAGAAGGCAAGGAAAAACTTGAAATTGTAGGGGCTCTTGCCAAACGAATGGTCAAAAAGGCCAATGTGCCGATTGAAATTCATCTGACGCTGGATCGCAGGGAAGCGCTGCCTGGTGCCGATTTTGTCACAACGCAAATCCGCGTCGGGCAACTTGCAGCCCGTGCCAGGGATGAAACCATTCCGCTCAAATATGGCGTAATCGGCCAGGAGACCAATGGGCCAGGCGGCTTGTTCAAGGGACTTAGAACCATTCCCGTCATTTTGGACATCTGCCGGGATATGGAAGAACTTTGTCCGGACGCATGGCTGATCAACTTCACCAATCCCGCCGGCATGGTAACTGAAGCGGTGCTCCGGTACAGCAATATAAAAAAAACAGTTGGCTTATGCAATGTTCCCATCAGCATGCAACGGGAAATCGCACTAATGCTGAATGCCGAGCCGGAACAGGTCCGGATCGATTTTGCCGGCCTCAATCACATGGTTTATGGACTGAATGTCTATCTGGATGGAGTAAATATTACCGCAAAAGTGATTGAGCTGATTGCCGGCGGAGCCGGAATGACCATGAAAAACATTGCGAACGTCGGTTGGGAAGGTGATTTTATCAAGGCTCTCGGAATTCTGCCATGCCCCTATCACCGGTATTATTACCAGACCGAAAAAATGCTGGAAGAGCAAAAAAAGGAACTTGCGGAAAAAGGAACCCGTGCCGAAATCGTGATGGAGCTTGAGAAAAAGTTGTTTGAAATATACAGGGATCCTGAACTTGACATCAAACCACCCCAACTCCGGGAAAGGGGGGGAGCTTACTACAGTGACGCTGCCTGTAACCTGATCAATTCCATTTACAACGACAAACGGGATATCCAACCGGTAAATACCAGAAACAATGGTGCAATCGCCAGCATTCCGGATGATTCTGCAGTGGAAATCAGCAGTGTGATTACAAAAGACGGTCCCAAACCGATTGCTGTCGGTGATTTGCCCGTTGCTGTCAGAGGCCTGGTCCAACAGATCAAATCATTTGAACGTCTGGCTGCTGAGGCGGCAGTTACGGGAGATTACCATAAAGCACTCCTGGCAATGACAATTAATCCATTGGTTCCATCAGATACCGCAGCAAAACAGATTCTCGATGAAATGCTGGAAGCCCACAAGGCCTTTTTGCCGCAGTTTTTTCCTCCGAAAAACAGCCAAACAGAATCGGGTTCTGGTCATGATTGAATCCGGAACCCTCCTTTTCTCCATCATGTTCAAGGTTCCGGAATAATCCCGTAATCTTTGTAATGGCAGGAAAGTGTGTCACAATAGAATGAACCTGCAACCGGAAGGATAAATCACCGGGATGAAAAGTTTTATTCACCAGGCATGATAAAGCTGTCACTCGAGCAACAAAATCTGAGAGAGCAGACAGGGTGAAAATTTATGTTAAATCAACGCATGCAGCATATTTTACGTGAATTGATGGGTGCGCATGGTCCAATTACCGGAACATACCTTGCCAACCTGAATCAGGTCACCGTAAGAACCATACGGGAAGATATGAAACATCTGGATGCTCTTCTTGCCGGACATGGCGCCCGGATTGAATCCCTGATGGGGAAAGGGTACCAGCTGATCATCAATGATGACCACGATTTTCGCCA
Organism: Thermoactinomyces sp.; assembly: GCA_049587175.1. Lineage (GTDB taxonomy): Bacteria > Bacillota > Bacilli > Thermoactinomycetales > Thermoactinomycetaceae > Thermoactinomyces. The sequence continues at coordinate 29,022 of JBAVDL010000153.1, read as the reverse complement.
ATTCCTGAATACCAACTTTGGCAATGGCAGCCAAAAAATCCCTGGAACGCCGGAAGAGCGTATAACTCATATAATTCGTCGTTTGCTTTTAAACGACGGATATCTGAAACTTGAAAATCTGGCCGATGAGATGTTCGTCAGCAAGTCTACCGTCCAAAATGATCTGAAACAGGTAAAAGAACAATTGGGCAAATATGACATCAAACTGGTTTCCCGACCGAATCACGGTTTAAAAGTTGAAGGGAGGGAAATCAAGCTTCGTTTTTGCATGGCGGAAACCATTTTTTCCAAAAATGATTCAGGAAATTTTCGGGGTGAGACTGTGCTGCCATTGCCGCGCAGGGTTCTTGACCGTATCCATCAGATCATTCTCAACCAAATCAAAAAGCATCAGATCACAATAGCAGATATTTCCGTCAATAACTTGCTGATTCATATCGCCATCGCCCTTAGACGGATTAAAAACGGCAATCATGTAACTTTGCACCAGACAGAAATCCGGGATATCCTGGATCAGAAAGAGTATATTGTCGCCAACCATATTGCCAAAGAAATTGGAATCGCGTTTCAAACCGCTTTTCCAAAAGAGGAAATCGCCTATATTGCCATCCATCTGGCTGGCACAAAAATGCTCTCCCAAACATATGACCAGGATCAGTTGGTAGAACACGTCGTGGACCGGGAAATTTTGCGTCTGGTTTACATCATGCTGGAAAAAATTGAAGAAAAAATGGAACTGGATTTGAAACATGACCGGGAGTTGATCATGGGACTGGGTATGCACCTGAAACCGGCCATAAACCGTTACAAATTTGGCATGAACATCCGAAACCCCATGCTTGAGGATATTAAAAAAAATTATCCGCTCGCCTTTGATGCGGGTGTCATTGCCGGAATGGCCCTTGAAGATGAAACGGGAATCCGGATGAATGAGAACGAGATTGGCTATCTGGCCCTCCATTTCGGGGTGGCCATGGAAAGAAAAAAATCCCCTGCCGCTCCGAAGCGGTGTCTGATCGTTTGCGCTTCCGGCCTGGGAACAGCCCAGCTGATTTATTACAAACTCAAAAACCGGTTCGGTAAAAACCTGGATGTGACAGGCACAACGGAATATTATAACCTTCACCAATGCAATTTGCGCAATATTGATTTTATTGTCAGTTCCATTCCCATTCCCGACCCCTTGCCTGTTCCCGTAATCAAAGTAAACGCCATTATGGGGGATCATGATTTATCCCGGATCGAATCACTGATTTCGGACAAAAAGGGAGATGCCTCCGCTTATTTCAGGAAAGATCTTCTGTTTCTGGGCAGGCATTTTTCCTCCAAAAATGAAGTGCTTGCTTTTATGCATAAGCAATTGCTGGAAAAAGGATTGGTCGATCCCGATTTCCTTGAAGCCATTCATGAACGCGAAAAGATGGCACCTACCGCTTACGGGAATCTGGTTGCCATTCCCCACCCCATCACTCCAAAATCAAGTGAAACGTTCCTTTCGGTATGCACCCTGAAAAAGCCGGTTCTTTGGGGCGACAAACCGGTTCAGTTTGTATGTATACTCAGTGTAAAAAAAGAAAGCAAGGAAGATTTGCAATCCATGTATGAGCTGCTTGGCAGGATCATTGAAAACCCCGCCATCGTCCAGGCCCTGCTGAAAGCAAACACCTGCAACCTGTTTATGGATGTTCTCGGAAACATTTGCTGATGGTTAAGCGGCGATAACATATAAAGAAGGGGTGCCTGACCGGCACCCCTGTTTGACGTTACTCTTCCAGTTTTGCTATGCGTTTTTCCAGTTGTTCCGTTTTGCGCAGCATGCCGATCATCCGTTTGATCAGCTGAATTTCAGCCTGTGCTGTCATCACATGGTCCTGGGCATGGATCATGACAAAACTGGGAACAGCATTTTCATCCTGATTCTGGATCAATTGCGTCTGGTATTTATGACCTTTCAAAAATTCCTCTTCCGCTTCTTCCATTAATTTTTCAGCTTTCTCGAAATTATATTCTTCAGCTTCATCCAGTGCTTCATAGGCAGCTCCCCGTGCATTTCCGCCGTGCAGAATGAGCTGTGTCATAATCTCCTCGTAATTCATCCGATTCACTCCTTAGCTGTTGACAGGTTCCACTCCATCATTTTTTTCCTGTTCGACCAGTTGTGACTCGTATTTTTTGAAGAACGGCCAATAGATAAGAGCTGCAATCACCGCATTCATGATTTGTACAAGACCGGCCAGAACAGATCCGCCTGTGGCAATAAACCCGCCGAAAAAGATAGGCACGGTAAAGGGCGGTTGCAGAACAACAGGCGGCAGGATTCCGCTGGCAAACAGGATATAGTTGATTGTTACAATTACGGTTGGCGCCAACACAAACGGGATGATCAGGATCGGGTTCAGGACGATCGGCACTCCGAAGATGACAGGTTCATTAATATTGAAGATCGTTGGAATAATAGCTGTTTTCCCTACTTGTTTCAACTGGACGGAGGCCGAGAACAGCATGAAAATAACCAGTCCCCATGTTGTACCGGATCCCCCGATATGGGTAAACATGTGGAAGAATGGTTCTGTGACAATCCCGGTGGCTTCGGTGCCTGCTTTTACCGCTTCAGCATTCTGGGCAAGTTGTGTCATCCAGAACGGGTAAGCAACCGAAGAAACAACGTTCATCCCGTGAATTCCAATTGACCACAGAACCAACATCAACAGGATCATGCCAAGGGCCGCCCAGTAGGAATTGGATGCAGCAACGAGCGGACTGAACAGATCCAAAACCAGTTGCGGAATGGTCACACCGAAGTTGGCCCAAACGATCCAGGCCAAAATCCATACCAGCGGCAGGATAATCATGAAGGGAACAAGCGCCCGGAATGTCCGCATTACGTACGGAGGAACCCCTGCCGGCAATTCAAATGTTACTCCTTTATTAATCAGAAAGCGCATGGCTTCCGTTGTCAGAATCCCCAGGATAATAGCCACAAACAGGCCTTGTCCGCCCAGATAATTCAAAATATCGCCAAAGGGTACTTTTTCAATGGCTGTCACCGGAAAGGCAGTCATGAAGAAGGACAGCATGGAAAGAATCCCTGCCATAACGGCATCCAGATCCTCGCGGCTTGCCAGGCTGTACCCCACACCAAAAGCAACCGTCAAGGCCATCAGACCAAACGTCAGATTAAATGGAAATAACAGTTGTCCCTGAATCGGTTCCACCGCATTCGCCCAGGCATTGATAATTCCCCAGTTTAATGAGGTTGGAGGGTTGGCAATAATCAGGAAAATAGCTCCGGTAATAATCACCGGAAGCGCAAAAATCACAAAAGCGTCACGAATGGATTGCAGGTATTTGTTCTGGGCAATTCTGCCAAGCGGTTCCATCAGGTGATTTTCCAACCAGTCAATCATTAGTAGGACCCCCTCTTGTTATTGGATTTACTTCTTCAACATTTTCAACACCTGATCAAGTACTTTATCTCCGTCCATCAGGGCAAATGCCCGCTGGTCAACAAGTTCTACCGGAATATTGTGCTGTTCGGCCACTCTGGTTACTTCTTTTTTCAGATGGCGTACCTGCGGTTCAAGCAAGGCAACGTTATACGAGGCGGCCTTGTTTTTGAATTCTCCGGTACCGCCAGCGTCCGCTTCCAGTTTGATGCCGCGTTTATCAGCTGCTTCCTGCACTTTTTTGGCCAACTGGCTCGAAGTAGCTCCCCAACTGCAAAGAATAATCAGCTTGATCGGTTGATTTTCCATTGAATCCATCTCCTTTGAATTCTTTTTTACGGGTTATCGTTGTTTTCTCGAAGTCGACAAAACCTGCTTCGCCATTTTGTCAATTCGCTTGTAGTGTCCCATCAGCCAATAAGAAAACCAGGAGGCGGCAAAAATCACAACAGCAAATGCAATGCCAAATCCAAGCAGGAAATTGTGATTGGGCTGATTGGTTAACACCGCAAAAATCCCATAACCAATCCAGATCAACGAAAACAGATTTGCATATATGAACAGGAATTTCTTCAGCTTTGTCAAACAACCCCCTCCTTGATAAGCATTTTTCTGATACCCGACAGGTAACAGACCAGACTCGCATGCCTCCTTCTTATTATTAAGAGAAACGATCGGATTCATCATTTTTCCGTTGTAGTTTCCCCTTTCGCCATTCTAATATGCAAATCCCGTGCCAACACAGATAATAAGCGCACTAAAGCGATTTCAGAAGGACATAAAAAATGTGTGCAACTTTCTGCACACATCCAGACGGTAAAAAAATATTGATTTGCTCCGTTCCGCTCCAAAGGAACAGTTGAAACGCTCGCATTCCCTCCCAAGACGGACCCAAACCTCGCTCATTTTACATTCCCCTTGTCAACGGGACAGCTTGATCAATTCCTTTTCAATTGAATCCGGAATGGTGATGGAAAATGTCTCTTCAATTGCAGTCAGAAGCGGTTCCCAGATTTTTTTCTCCTGATCGGCAATAACCATGTTTCCATCAAGCGGAATGGACGCTGTCAGCCTGTGATTGTCATTTTTCAATTGCGCCGACACAATCCGGTCGATCAGGCTTCCAAGGTGCATCCACATCCCCAGTTCCCGTTCCGTATCCCAGGAATAAAAGTTGCGGATCGAAGGCAGATGCCTGTTTAAAAGCAGGGCCATGGTTTTGGGATTGATATAAGTAACGATTTCTCCCAGTCCCTGGACGGCAAGCTCAAAAATTCCACCTGCGGGTACATCGCCCGTTTTTGGAAATCCGGAAGTTTTCCTCGTTACTTCCAGTAATTTGGTCAGGCGGGTAATCCCATCCTGCTGCAGCAATTCCCAGGCAGGAATATAGGGAATTCCCTTAATGGATACAGGTACGGTGCCAATAATGGCAATCATGTCATAGTAATTTTTCAAATCGTTCAAAACAGCCGTGTCTTTCGTTGTCGGATCGATGCGGACGGTCCGGATGATCACATCCTGATCCAGGACGGAAAGCTGGTCTTTGATCCATGATTCCAGCAGCTGTGCCGCTCCTTCACCCGTAAAACAAACCGTAGCAATCATGCGTTTCTTTTTGATATTTTTTTCAGCTTCGTTTTCCCTGGCAAAAGCGGTCAGTGCTTTTTTGGCAGCATGGTAAATGTCATCAAGCGAGTCTGTTACCAGCGATTTCCTGCCAGCCTCAAGCACCATGGGCAGATTGACACAGGACAGGGTTTTGACAGGAATATCCACATCATGCTGGATCGTGTCTCCCAAAGTAATCAGGGAACCGATATCCACCAGCAGCAGGACTCCGCTCATCTGTGTAAACGATTTTATTTTTTCCCGAACCCGGTCATAGATAGCTGTTGCCGATAAATGCAAAGGCATATCAATGGCATGAATCACATTATTTCCAAGCAACGTATTGGTTACATCGGCCATGGATGATGCCGCGGCTTCTCCATGGGTTACAAGTATAATAGCCACCGATTGACCGGATGCCTTCACTGCTTGCTTATGTTCATCCGGCAAAAAGTGGGCAATCAGTTCCACTTCCTCATTCGGCAATTCAAGGCCGATTTCTTTCTGCAGGTAGTTGGCCAGATGCTCTGCAGCCTGACGATATGCCACATTTGGATGAATGACGATGGGCAATGCTTCCTTGTTTGTTTGCTGTTTTTGATGATTCCGGTAATTTTGCAGATGCAGTCCGATAACATAAAGCTGGTTCAGATCCGGTTCCACCGGGAAAACCGATTTCAGCTCATGCGACGCTCTTGTCAAAGCCTGAAAAAGATCTTTGTCAATCAATTGCTGCCAGCCCTGTTTTGGTGTGTGCGGCTGGTGATACCTTTGGGACAACTCCTTGATATAGGCTCTGATCACATCCTGCAGGCGGCTTTGATCCGGCTGGTTGGCCAGATAGCGATAAATATTGGGAAGGCGAAAGTTATCCTCGCCGGTTCTGGTTTTGTTCTCCGAGCCATCAATGGTCTGGATCTGTTTCTTTTTGCTGCTGCGAGTTGCATAAATGCGCACTTCATCCGGCAAATCCTCGGCTGTAATCAGCACTTTCTCCCGGCTGTTTTTCAAATAGCGCATATAGGCATGGGCACAGGCAATCTGGATATCGCTTTTCAATTGTCCGATATTCCCGGGACAGGGATAGGACAGAAAGGCTTCCCGGCTGTTATCGGTAATAGCCAGAGCCTGATCCATTTTGCCTGCTTCCTCTGCAAGAAAATGATTGATCAATACTTCTCTTTCTTCCCGGGTCCGTTCCCTCAGCGGTGGAAGATTCAATTTGACCGAAAAACGCCTGTACAATGTCGGAAGCAATACCTTTTCCGGATCCTCCGTTGTGGCACCAATCAATGTCACATTGGCTTGCCGGGTCCTGATTGCTTCCCCCAGCCGGCGATATACACCCTTGTCCATCAGATAAAACAACATTTCCTGGCCGGATGGCGGAAGACGGTGAATCTCGTCCAGAAAAAGAATTCCCCCGTCTGCCTGTTCCACAAGCCCTTCCTGGTCTCTGGTCGCCCCGGTAAAAGCCCCTTCCTTGATCCCGAATATCTGTCCCACAAGCAATTCTGCATTTTGGGCGTAATCAGCACAGTTGAAAGCGACAAACGGCAGATCACCTGTCTGGGCCGTGTGCTGTCTGGCCAGTTTGGACAGGGTTTCAGCAAGATATGTTTTCCCTGTTCCCGTTTCCCCGGTCAGGAGAATGGGAAGCGACCTGGTTGGGTACAAAAATGCTGCCATGGCCTGCTCCAAAATGGGTTCCATGCTTTTTCCGACCCCAACTTTTGGTATAATCCCGTCCGGAATTGGGGAAGCAAACGGTTTTGCCCTGTATTTGACCGGCTTGCCGGGAATTTTGACAGCCTTGTCCTGCCGCACGAGTTCATTCAGGTAGCGGCTTGCTGTGGAACGATCAATTCCCAGTTGCCGGCTGATTTTATTTGCATCAATTCCTTCTGGAACTTCCTGCCGGTTTAATTCAATTAATACACGGAAAATGTCATTTATCTTGCTCATTGCGGAATCCCCATTATGATAGTGTTTATCTATATTGTAACAGCCAGGGGAGGAAAATGCATAAATAGTTGGAAGGAGGAAGTTGCCAACTTCTTGACAGGATGCGCTTGTCGCCATAAAAAGGAAACCATCTCCGACAGGCTTTGGCTCTTCCTTCGGGATGGTTTCTCTTGTTAACTTTATCTATTTTTGGCTGGTACGTTGTCCCCGGTTAAACAGCTTGATCACTTCCATCAGGATTACGGAACCAACTGCCAATCCGGCAGCCATCAGCCATTCATTCAACCCGAAAGCCGAAGGAATGTGAAATACACTGCGGGCAAACGGAAGAACCGTAATCCCGTACAGCACGAAGCAGATGGCAACAGCACCGAGCACATACTTGTTGGAGAAAAACCCGGCCCCGATCGATGTCTGGGTGTTGGAACGGGCAGGGAAAGTTTGCAGTGTCCGTGACAGGATCAGCGTGGTAAAGGCCATGGCCACTCCCATTTGATCCGAGTGCCCCAGCCCGATATGGAACGAAATGATTACGGCAACCGCAATCAAAGCACTGCGAACCAGTACCGCCTGCAAGGTTCCCCCGGCAAAAATTCCTTCATCAAGATTGCGCGGTTTTCGCCTCATCACATCGGGTTCGGCTTTTTCCATACCCAGGGCAATGGCGGGAAGTGAATCGTTGACAAGATTGATAAACAACAACTGCAAAGCGGTAAACGGATTGGGCAAATCAAGCGCCACCGCATAAAGTATGGCAATAATCGCTCCCAGGTTTCCGGCAAACAGGTAGCGGATTGATTTTTTGATATTGTCAAACACCGTTCTGCCAACACTGACCGCTTTTACGATGGAAACAAAATTGTCATCAGTCAAAATCATTGCCGACGCGTCTTTTGCCACATCTGTTCCGCTCCCCATAGCAATGCCAATATCCGCTTGCTTCAGAGCCGGAGCATCGTTGACGCCGTCTCCGGTCATGGCGGTTACCTTGTTCTTTCTCTGCCAGGCCCGAACAATGCGGATTTTGTTTTCTGGAGAAACACGGGCATAAACCGAAATGCGTTCCAATTTTTCATCCAGTTCTTCATCGGTCATATTGTCCAGCTCTTTTCCGGTAACAGCAATATCACCGGTTTGCATCAGGCCAATATCCTTCCCGATCGCCTGGGCAGTCGTCTTATGGTCACCGGTAATCATGATCGGGCGAATGCCTGCTTTTTGGGCTTCTTCAATAGAATCATAGACAGCTTCCCGCGGCGGATCCATCATGGCCGTCAGACCGACGAGAACCAGATCCCGCTCATCCTCAAGGCTGATTGTATCCTGATCTCCGGGCAGCCGCTTGTAACCGTAGGCAAGGACACGCAATGCCTGATTGGAATATTCCTCATTGACCTGCCGGAATGCTTCCAGCAAATCTTCATTAATCGGTTGTTCTTCTCCCTTTAACAGAACATGGGAGGCACGATCAAATACCACATCAGGCCCGCCCTTGGTCAGCATCAGTTTTTCCCCGTCAATGATATGAACAGTAGACATGAGCTTGCGGTCAGAATCAAAAGGCAGATCGGCCAGACGTTGGTACTCCTCCCGGATTTTTTCGTAATCGCGGTAGTTTTTGTTTGTAAAATGAAGCAGGGCAATTTCTGTAGGATCCCCTATTTCTTTTCCCTCATGGTTGATATGGGAATCATTGCACAGTGCCGCGATCAGTACCAGCATGCGTTCAGACTGATTGAATTCGTCCGGATTGTCCGGAAAACGCCTGTTGGTTGATTGCGGCAGAAAATAGTCAGTGACGGTCATTTTGTTTTGTGTCAGCGTACCGGTTTTATCGGTGCAGATAACGCTGGTGGAGCCAAGTGTTTCCACAGCCGGAAGCCGGCGGATGATTGCATTTTGCTTGGCCATTTTATTCGTCCCTACTGCCAGCACAATCGTCACAATGGAGGAAAGGGCCTCCGGAATGGCAGCGACAGCAATCGCGACGGAAAACATCAAGGCATTGATAATGGCATTAACCATATCTGTATCCTGGTCTCCAAACCAGATGCGCAGAACCTGAACAGCAAAGATAAACACACAAAGCAGAAGAATTCCAATCCCCAACTTTTTGCTGAAGGTATCCAGCTTTCGCTGCAGCGGAGTCTGTTTTGCTTCCGCAGTGGAAATCATATCGGCAATTTTGCCGATTTCTGTTCTTTCTCCCGTAGCTGTTACAACAAATGTCCCACGGCCATTTACTACCAGGGAGGAACTGAACACCATATTGACCCGGTCTCCCAGGCTGACCTCTTCATCAATCCTATCGGTGATTTTGTCGACAGCTTCAGATTCTCCCGTCAACATTCCCTCGTTCACCTTGAGAGAACTGCTTTCAAGCAAACGGCCGTCCGCAGGAACATAATCGCCTGCTTCCAGAAGCACAATGTCTCCCTGAACCAGTTCCCGGGCCGGAATCGTCTTTTTCTGGCCATTACGAATAACCTTGGCCTCCGGCGCAGACATGTCACGCAAAGCTTCCAGGGAACTTTCCGCTTTTTTGGTCTGCACGACACTGATTACGGCGTTAATAATCAGGACAAGGAAGATAATGAAAGATTCCACAATTTCTCCAAGAACAATCTGTATCCCCGCCGCAATGAGCAAGACGATAACCATGGGGTCTTTAAAAGTTTCCAGAAACAGTTTCCATACCGGAACTTTTTCCTGGTCTTCAATCTCGTTATATCCATCCCTCTCCAGCAGCTGTCTGACCTGATCGCCGGACAGACCGTGCATGGAAGATTGGGCCGCTTGCAATGCATCCTCAGGACTTATACGGTAAAATTCCATCGCTGCTTCTCCTTTCGTCCTTAGTTTTGTTTGTTTTTATCCTGAAAAATACAAAGCGAGACGTCTGCCTTTCAGGCAAAAGTCTCGCTGAGCAAACAATGCCAATAAAGCCGATGGTTTCCCATGTAATGACGACTTTATTTTGAAATCAATAAATGATTTCAACGCTACTCCCTTTTGACAAAGTAAAAACAGTCGATATTCAATTTTTAACTGTATGATCGATGCGTATTTAAATTATATGCAAAAAACTGTTCTTTTGGCAATCCCGATCCAACAGAATTATTTTTTTATCAGATGTTTGATCGAATAAATCGGGTGGTACAACAACATCCACATTCCGGAGAACCTCATGACCCGCTTGATTTTTTCGCGGTATTTGGGATGGTAACAATGGACAGAACAGTTTGAACAGGCACTTTTCTCCTCACCAAAACGGCAAATTGAAAGCCTCTTCAGGCAATACTTCTGCAAGTCCGCACATTCCTCACACAGTTCATCCCGATGATGTTTTTTGCGGCAGTACAATGCAATCATTTTTGATACGGTCTCTTTTTCATCCCGGATCACCGGGCCATCGTTTAATTTGATATCAGACACAGCACTACCACCTTCCCCATATTCCATCATACAGAATGATCTGCTTGCGGTATAAGGCTTTTTTTGACAAACTGCCAAATCTTTGCTCAAGTTGCCCAAACAAGGAGAGCCCTGACACAAGAGTCATTTATTGCCAAGGAAAGACAATGCCCCGGATTCCGTCTCCGTCTTGCAAAAAAGCGGTTCTGATGTTATTGCCTGCAGGCAGTATTCATCCCACTCCGCTTCCGAAAAAATCACTTTCCTGCACCAACCATTGCCCATTTGGCGAAAGCCATTTCAATAGCCATTTTCCGTTTCCGAATTTCAATCATTGGACATGATCGTTCATGCCGGGAAAAACCTTGCTGTCAGTGTCTGGAAAATGAAACAAAAAAGTCACGAATGTTTCCTGATTGTTAAAAATTTAACAAAACCATCTTGCAATTTCTTTTATAATAAAATTATTATTTATTTGTTCTGGTTTGAATAAACTTGAAACAAAACCGATTTTTGAAACGGAAGAGACAGGGACAGCCATGCTCGCCACGGTTATACAGGCAACAGCCCGGTAAAGGGATAACTTCTTCTACCTGAAAGAAAAGCCAAAGCGAAGAGTCTCCAACATGATTTGTTGCCCATCCATCATGCCGGATATCATCTTCGCTTCGGCAGTTTACCTTTTAAAAGGGAGATACCTGCAAAGTTTCAAGAAAAACATTCCTTGGCAATTGTATCCAACTGCTTGGCCAACCGGGAAACTGTTGACATGGAAACCTGATATTTTTCAGCCAGTTCCCGCTGGGTAACTGTAACACCATGGTACTTGGCTGTCAGGTATTCCAGGGCTGCCGCCCAACCCTCGATTTTGCGAATCATGGAAAAATCACTGTTTCTGGCAGCCCACTCAAACCATAGCCGCTCAATCTCCTTATGAAGATGGGCCATCGATGCCTTCACATGTTCAAGGCAACATTCGAGAACCCTCTCCCACTTTTTGTTTACTTCAATAATGGGTGGACCGGCTGGTCTGTCCAAAGACTCAACTTTTTGTTCATTCAATGCCTGCAGGATGATTTGTGCCAATTCCTTCAATTCCTTGTCTTCTTCCGGCTGTGACACAAATTGCTCCAGCAGCTGTTTTACTTCATCATCAGCAATCCAGATCAAAAACTTGAGCACCTGTTTTTTTGTTTGGCGATCCCCCCGGCTGAGAGCCCAGAAAAAGGTAGAGCGAAGCAGCAGATTGCTTTGCAGCTGTTTAATGATATCTTCGCTTGGATTAAACAAATCCATCCGATTTAACTGTTCTTCAAACGGGAGTTGATAATGATAGTTTATGACCGGCGGATGATCCAGTTCCAGCCACTGATCCATATGTTGATAATAAAAAGCGGCAACGCCAGCTTTGCTTTCCAGTTTCATGGCTTTTTTCCAATAAAAGCGGGCCTTGTCATACCGACCGCTGTTCCAGGCGGAGACGGCTGTGTAGTGATAAAGGACTGTCTCCTGAATCCCGCCGGTTTTCAAAAGGCGGGAAAACAATTCATAGGCAACTTCATGTTCCCCCAAAATCCCCAGGGTTGTTGCCAATTTATAAGTATGTTCCTGATGAAAAGGAACCAGTTTTTTAAGCATGCCAATAATTTTCTGTCCTTTTTCCTTTTCTCCCATATGCTGTGACAATACAGCCAGATTACACAATGCATGAAGATTGTTTGGATCAATTTCCAGAACCTGCCCGATTAATTGCATGGCCTGTTCCAGTTTCCCGGTGTAATAATAGGCCAAAGCAAGGTTGTTTCGGGCTGCCAGAAACTCAGGATGATTTCTCGAGATCTCCTCAAGCAGTTCAATGGCCTGCAAAAAACGCCCTTCTTCCAGATAATTCCGTGCCTGTTCGTGGGCTCGCACAAAATCAGGCAGATTGGCTGGCATCCACTCCTTGGGAGGACGCCCCAATTCCTGTGCGATCATATACAGCATTTCTTCCGCTTCTTCAGCAAAATCCCCGTGCGGATCAAAACTGAGATATGCCAGCAAATGTTCTTCTGCCTGTTCCAGATCCCCCATATTGGCTGCATTGTTTGCCAGATAAAACAAGCATTCATATAATTCAGGATCTACTTCATCCAAGACTTTTCTCAATACTTCGTTCGACTCTTCAAAACGTCCCAGTTCTGACAGAATTCCGGCCAGATTGCAATGGTTGACGGGATTGTCCGGTTCCTTCTCAGTAGCCAGACGAAAATATTTAACGGCTTTATCGTAGCGATGGCGGTCAAGATAATGGACAGCACGTTCAAAATAGAAACCGGCATCCATGCGCAGACGAACGATCTTTTTACTTTTTTGCTTGATTCCTGCATGTAATTTCTTCATGAAATTCCCCTCCACCCAGCATGATTTTCGGCTTCGCTGGTGTGTGGCCTTTTCGTAGTATATCAAATACGCCTCTCATTCCGGGTGTTTGTTGATTAATTGACATAAAATAATATAAATGCAGAATAAACAGCTGCTAATCTATTCCATCTAATCCATAAGATTCATTTGCCAGGGAGTCGTTATTTGATTTAATTATATCGCAAATAGATAAATTACACCAAGAACCGAACTGAAAAAATGGATAATATTTCTAGAATGTACCACATGAATGCGCCTATTTCCAATCCGATTCCATCAAACAACCAATAAATGAAAATTCGGGTAACATATAGTAAAAAGTACAGGCGGTTGATCCCATTATATCATCCGGCCTGTTTCAATTCCCTGTAAATCGGTTCTTCAATCTGATATTCGTTTGTCTTTCTCTTTTTTTATGCCTGATAACCATATTATGTAAATAATTCATACATTTCAATTGATTTTAGCATAAATATAAGAGTTAAACAATGTTTGGGTCAGTTTATTTAACATCAATCAATGTCCACTCACAAAAGTTCATCCTGTATCGTCAGGATTACGGGGTATCTGAATTGCCATGTTAGCCGCGCCGGCAAAAAAGCACCCCGATTGGAGAAACAGTATCATTTGCAAAATGTTAAAAATTCTGTAACAAATCAGGTTGTTTTGTTTACAGCAGGGACGCGCTATTCTCCTTGCAAGGCAACCCAGGCCTATGATTGTTGTCACAGGCCCGGGTTTGTTTCGGGAATTCTCCGGTCAGTCCCGGAATCCCCGTCATTGTATGGAGATTATTGCCGGCGTCGTTCTTCAAGCTCTTTTAATACTTCACCAAATGACAGCTTCTGCTCCCGCAGCAAAACAAGCAGATGATAGAGAAGATCAGCGGTTTCATACTTCAGCTCACGCCTGCTGCGGTTTTTGGCGGCAATAATAACTTCAGCTGATTCTTCTCCCACTTTTTTAAGAATTTTGTCCAGTCCTTGGTCAAACAAATAAGTTGTATACGAACCCTCCGGACGTTCCGCTTCTTTTTTGGCAATGACAGCCTCCAGTTCATTCAGAACAAGAAATGGATTTGCCAAATCTGTCCCGTTTTCATCTCCGAAACAGGCATACGTCCCCTGGTGACAGGCAGGTCCCTGGGGAATTACCTGCAGCAAGATGGCATCCCGGTCACAATCAAATGCCATGGATACCACTTTTTGAATATTTCCTGATGTTTCTCCTTTATGCCAGAGTTTCTGGCGGGAACGGCTGTAGAACCAGGCTTCCCCCGTTTCCAGAGTCAGGTTTAATGCTTGCCGGTTCATATATGCCAGGGTTAGCACCTGTTTGCTGATTGCATCCTGCATAATCACCGGGATAAGGCCATTTTCATCAAACTTCGCCAGATCTGGATTGATCAACGTACATTCACCCCGTTTTTTGCCAAGATTTCTTTTACCCGGTTAATCGATGTTTCCTGAAAATGAAAAATAGATGCTGCCAATGCTGCAGCAGCTTCAGTCTGCTGGAAAACCTCGACAAAATGTTCCGCCGTACCTGCACCTCCTGAAGCAATGACCGGTACACTTATTTCCCGGGAAATAAGTTTTGTCAGAGGGATATCATAACCATTCTTGTGACCGTCCTGATCCATACTGGTTAACAAAATTTCCCCGGCTCCCCTGTCCACTGCTTCCTTTGCCCAATCCAAAGCCCGTTTTTCCGTTTGTTGACGGCCGCCATGTGTATAGACAAACCAGTCTTCTGCTTCCGGATCATATTTGGCATCGATCGCAACAACAATACACTGACTGCCAAAACGTTTGGCTCCCTCCTCAATCAGATCAGGAGATATAACCGCTGAGGTGTTGATGGATACCTTGTCTGCACCTGCCCGCAAGATGGAAAACATATCATCCACAGAGCCGATTCCCCCGCCAACAGTAAAAGGAATACTCAGTTGCCCGGCAGCCCGCTTTACCATGTCACACATTGTTTTACGCCCTTCATGGGAAGCAGAAATATCCAGAAAAACAAGTTCATCTGCATTCTCCCGATCATAAAAAGAAGCCAATTCAACCGGGTCTCCTGCATCACGCAAATTGACAAAAGAAACCCCTTTTACAACACGGCCATCCTTGACATCCAGACAAGGAATAATACGTTTTGTAATCATAGACTTCCCTCCTTTACAGCTTTAATCGCTGATGGCAGATGAACCTTACCGGTATAAATCGCTTTGCCGACAATCGCCCCTTGAATGCCTTCATGCTGATAGCGGGCCAGTTTTACCAAATCCTCTTCGGAATGAACACCACCCGAAGCAATGACAGTCTTTCCGCACGCCCTTGCCAATTTGCAAACCTCTTCAATATTTGGTCCGGTTAACATCCCATCCCGGCTGATATCTGTAAAAATAAAAGTTTCCGCTCCCCAATCACTCATTGTTTGTGCCAGTTCCGTCACTTTGATTTGTGAAGTCTTCAGCCAGCCATGGGTTGCAACCCATCCGTTCCGGCCATCCAGCCCAATCGCGATCTGTTCCGGATACCTGGACAGTGCCTCCCGTACAAAATCGGGATCATCAATTGCGGCGGAACCGATCACTACCCTGCTGACACCCGCCTGAAGAAGCTGTTCCAACCGTTCCATATTGCGGACGCCCCCGCCTGCCTGAACAGGAACAGAAGCCTTTTCAGCCATCTTTTTAATCAGGGAAGCATGTTCCATTCCTCCTGAACGGGCTGCATCCAGATCAACAATGTGAATCCACTCGGCCCCCTGGTCAACAAAGGACTGAACCATTTGCAAAGGATCTTCGCCATAAACGGTTTCCTGCTCATAATCTCCCTGTTTCAACCGCACACATTTGCCGCCTCTTAAGTCTATCGCCGGATAAATAACAAAACTCATACCGTTCCCGCCTTTACACTCAACCGGGCAAATTGTTCCAACAATTGAATGCCCAGTTTTCCGCTTTTTTCAGGATGAAATTGCATTCCATAAATATTCCGGCGTGACACAATGGCTGGCACAGTCTGATAATAATCGGTTGTGGCAATCACATCTTCCTGATTGTCAGCCTGGACATAATAGGAGTGGACAAAATAGACATAGCCTTCATCCACGCCGCGAAAAAACGGATGCGGATGTTTAAATGAAAGCCAGTTCCATCCCATATGCGGAATGTTGTAATTCCCCTCAAAGCGCACAACGTGTCCCGGCAACAGGTTTAATCCCTGATGATATCCATGTTCGTCACTGCTTGTAAATAACAGCTGCATTCCAAGACAAATCCCCAAAAGAGGCTTGTCCTTTCGGGCTGCTTCTTTCAGGATCGTGTCAAGTTCCCGCGTTCCCAATTCATACATTGCATCACCAAACGCGCCAACCCCCGGCAATATGATGGCATCCGCCCTGTCAATCATTTCCGGGTCTGAAGTGACACAGACACTATAATTTCTTCTTTCCAGTGCTTGGGACACACTATGCAAATTACCCATTCCATAATCAATGATGGCAATCATCACAAGACTCCTTTCGAAGAGGGAACACCCTGAACACGGGGATCTGCCTGAACCGCTTCATCCAAAGCTCTTCCCAATGCCTTGAAACAGGCCTCAATCATATGGTGGGTATTTTGACCATAATGAAGAATCACATGGAGGGTGATTCGTGCTTCCAAGGCAAATTTCCAAAAAAATTCATGAACCAGTTCGGTATCAAAACTGCCTGCTTTCTCTTTGGGGAATTCCGCACGGAATACCAGGTGCGGGCGATTGGAAAGATCCACGATCACCTGTCCCAAAGCTTCATCCATCGGGACAAAGGCATTTCCATAACGGCGGATGCCTCTTTTGTCCCCCAGGGCTTCCCTCAGCGCCTGACCCAGGCAGATAGCAATATCTTCAACTGTATGATGGTCGTCAATATGCGTATCCCCTCTTGCTTCTACAAACAAATCAAATTTCCCGTGTTTTGCAAACAGGTCCAGCATATGTTCCAAAAAAGGAACACCGGTTTTCAAATTGGTTTGTCCATATCCATCCAATTGTAGAGCGAGTGAAACTTCAGTTTCCCTGGTTTTTCGGGCCAGCTTTCCTACCCGTTTGCCTGTTTGCGGCAAAATTACTCACCTGCCTTTTTTTGATCCAGTCGCATCCGGACTGACTCAGCGTGTGCAGTCAATCCCTCAGCTTCAGCCAGGGCAATCACATTTTCCCCATCCCGCTGAAGTGCGTCCTGACTATAAAAAATAATACTTGTCTTTTTCACAAAATGGTCTATACCAAGCGGTGAAAAAAAACGGGCTGTTCCATTTGTTGGCAAGATATGGTTGGGGCCGGCCCAATAATCGCCAACCGGTTCCGGACTGTTCATTCCCAGGAAGACAGCACCGGCATGTTTTACTCTGCCCAGCCAATGCCACGGATCACTTACCATCAGTTCAAGATGTTCCGGGGCCAGGCGGTTGGCAACCGCAAAAGCTTCGTCCAGATCCTTTACCACACAAATCGCTCCGTAATTTTCAAGAGATGCCTGCGCAATCTCCCTGCGCGGCAAGCGGACACACTGTGCGGCTACTTCCCCGGCAACCTTTTCGGCAAGAATCCGCGACGGCGTAATACAAACTGCAGACGCCTGGCTGTCATGCTCTGACTGGGAAAGGAGATCCGCCGCCACATAAGCCGGATTGGCGGACGCGTCCGCAATCACCACAATCTCACTGGGCCCGGCAATACTGTCAATATCCACCTGTCCAAAAACAGCCTGTTTGGCCAAAGCTACATAAATATTGCCCGGTCCGACAATCTTGTCCACCCGGGGGATACTTTCCGTTCCATATGCAAGGGCTGCAATTGCCTGTGCCCCGCCTACCTTGAAAACGCGGTCCACCCCGGCAATCCGTGCGGCTGCCAGCGTAGGGGCATATACTTCCCCATTTGGAAGAGGCGGCGTAACCATCACAACCTCCCTGACACCCGCCACTTTGGCCGGGATGACATTCATTAATACCGATGAAGGGTATGCGGCTTTTCCTCCCGGAACATAAACCCCCACTTTTTCAAGAGGAAGGACTTTCTGTCCCAGAATGGTTCCGTCAGCCTCTGTTATAAACCAGGATTGCTGCCGCTGACACTCATGAAACTTGCGAATGCGGGAAGCAGCTTTTGCAAGCGCCTGAAATACCGTTTGATCCACCCGATTCTGAGCGGTTTCCATTTCTTCTCTGCCCACTTCAAACTGCTCCAGATCCGCTCCGTCAAACTTGCCGGTCAGGGAGCGCAAGGCCGAATCCCCTTCCTGCTTTACAAGACGAATAATTTCCTGTACGGTTTCCCGCTGCTGTTCTGTGCCTCGATCCACATTACGACGTAAATCCAGTCCTTCTTTTGACACGATCCGAATCATGCTTTCCCTCCTCTCAAATAACCATTTCCAGTTGATTTAACAATTTCTGAATCGATTTACTCTTTAGCCGGTAACTTCCTTTATTGGCAATCAGCCGGGAAGTGATCTCAGCAATACATTCCCACTCAATCAGCCCGTTTTCCTTCAGTGTCCGGCCAGTTGAAACAATATCGACAATTCTTTCTGCCAGTCCAATCATCGGAGCAAGCTCAACAGATCCATGCAAATTAATAATTTCCACCTGCTCGCCTTGCTCCTTGAAATAGGTTTCAGCAATACGCGGATATTTGGTAGCCACACGGGGATGGAGCGTTGGCTGCCAGTCCGGCTTTCCGGCAACAGACATCCGGCAGGGACTGATACCGAGATCCAGCAATTCATAAACATCACGAGACTGTTCCATCAGAACATCTTTTCCGGTAACCCCCAGATCGGCTACCCCATATTCCACATATGTAGGAACATCCATTGGCTTGGCCAATAACAGGGTGAAACCGGCCGCGGGAATGGATACTACCAGTTTGCGCGAGTCCAGTTCCATTTGCGGAGGGATGGGCCAGCCCGCCTCTTGAAACAGGGCCAGAGCTTCTTTCATGATTCTACCTTTGGGCATGGCAATCGTCAGCATAAAGACCCCCCTCCTTCATCCGTTATGACAATATAGTCGTCCACAGGAAGCTGTTTTCTGATCTCTCCCTCTTCCAGCGGTTGCATGATCACGATCCAGCCATCTTCACGCATTGCTTTGGCCTTCCTCCATGCTTCTTTCAGCAAACCGGGCTTATAAAAAATTCCCAATCGGCTTGGGAATTCCGGCTTCAGCGGACTCGCCTGAAGCAGACGGTCCATTTTCAGGGCGAATCCTGTCGCAGGAAAGTCAGCATGAAACGCCTGATAAAGCTGATCATAACGCCCGCCGCTTACCAGGGGGAACCCTTGTCCATCCGCATATCCTTCAAAATAGACCCCTGTATAGTAATCCAGATTTCCGACAAGGCTCAAATCCACCTTTACCAATTGGGCACAGCCGAATGTCTCCAGATTGTTCCACACCCGTTCCAAATGAACAAACGCATCGCGAACCTGCTTTGTCTTTGCCAATTTCATCAAGGATTTCCATTGACTTTGTTCCAGCCCCGGCCTGGTGATAGCCAGTATCTCCTGACGATCCGAATGCGGCAGATCCAGGTTGAACAGAATTTGACGAAAGGCCACCAGATCCCTTAATCCCAAGGTCTGCTGCAATTTGGAAATGGTCTCTTCATCACCAATCCGTTCCCTCAGAAATCCTTCCAACAGTCCCACATGGCTGAGCGCGATTTCAGGCGAATGGATTTCACAAGAACGAAGCGCTTCAATCGCCAGGGCAATCACTTCAGTATCCGCCTCAGGGCCGGACTGGCCAACCAGTTCCACTCCTGACTGGAACAGTTCGCTGCTTCGTCCGGCCTCTTTTTCCTGAGCGCGAAAGACACTCCCGTGATAAAACAGTCGAAGAGGCAAAGGTTCTTTTTTCAAAACGGAAGTAACCATTCGGGCGATAGGGGCAGTCTGATCCGGGCGCAATACCAGCGTATTTCCGTCGCGATCCATCAATTTGAACATTCGGGATTCAGGAATTTCACTTGCCTGACCTACCGTATCAAAAAATTCCAACGCAGGGGTATATACTTCCCGGTAGCCCCACTTGACAAATTGCTGCCGAATCCGGTCTTCCGCCAGGCGCTTCTTTTCAGCCACCAGGTACGGAAAATCCCTGAATCCCATTGGCTTTTCAAATATTTGCGGTTTTGTCATAATATTCCCCTTCGCTTTATTATATTAAATCGCTAATAAACTAAAGCGACGTTTTTTATGTAGTATAACATGGAACCATTTACTTGACCACCATTTCATTGCAAATTTGCTTTCTGTCTCAACCACCGGGCCATACTCTCAAGGGCTTTCCGACGATAGGAATATCCCTGTAACTCTTCTTCAGATAACTGGCTTAACACTTTTACCCCACCCTCCGGAACAAAGATGGGATCATAAGGAAAACCGGGACAGGCAGGCTCATTTTCATCGATATTTTCAATAATCCGCCCCCTTGTTTCCCCGCAAAAAATTTTCATTTCCCCATTCCAGTAAAGCCCGATGGCCCCCTTAAAACAGGCTTCTCTCGGCTCTTTCAAAAGAAGTTTGCGGATTCCTTTATAGCCAATCCGTTGCACAATCCGCTTTGACAATACTCCCGGAAAATCGGGATATGCCGCAAAGTAAATACCTGCGTCATCCACCATAACTGGATCAAGCCCCTGCTGTTTTACCTGTTCCAGTTTTGCCCTTGCCGTTTCCTCAACAGTTCCCGAATCCGGTTCGACAAAAGCTACAGGCAGGCAGCATACTTCAATCCCGTAAGGAGCCAGAACTTTTTTTGTTTCTGCGACTTTTGCCTGATTCTGCGTTGCAAAGATCAATTTCATTTTCGTTCATTTTCCCTTCGGCTTAATTGCAAACTTCATTTTACTTTATTTTAACTCGAACCCTTCCCCCCAAACCATTGTAAAAGATTGAAAGCTATAATGTGCAGAATCTTGCACAAACAGGACATAAAATTCATTTGAATTACGAATAATCATACCGAAATCCTTTTTAAGGAAGGCAGGGAAAAAGCGATGGCTTATGTGGGAATATTTTTCCTGACAACGGGGCTGATCCTCGAACTGTTGGGATTCATTTTGATTTATCGCGGAAAAAGCAGTTCGCTTGAACCCATTATTGCCGGTCTGGTCTGTTTGCTGGTCGGAATTGTTGCCAGATAACCATGAAGACCAGCCAAAACCAAAAACTTATTAAATAATGAAAGCGCTTACATTGTTGCCGACTCCAGTTTTTTCATTTTTAATCAAAAAATATTGCTTTAAAAACAATGAAATCATCTTGAAAAGATTCACCTAATTCTACACAATGTTTATTAAAAGGTTTAAAATTGAATTACTGGGATTGAGAAATGAACTTATTTATTTATTATCAGTTACTCCCGCCAATGAACTATTGCCAGAAAGATACAAGAAAGAGGGGTTTATTGAATGTATAAAGTCATTGGTTTCTATAAAAAAGAAGAGGGAATCGAGGATTTTATCAAATATCTGAAAGAGGTTTTAATACCTCGTGTCTTGCGGATTCCGGGCGTTATTAAAGTAGAGTATACCGATCTTATGGTATCCAACAGCAGTCCAACTCCGGTTACAAAAGAGAATGATTTTGCCTTTATGTGCGAAATCTACTTTGCCAGCCCGGAAGCTTTGCAAATTGCGCTGGAGAGTGAACAGGGCAAAATCATAACAGAAGTTTGGGTAAGTCAGGCAGCCAATTACATGGTTGCTTATGTGGGCAAGGAAGAGGTCTACAACGCAAGTCTCTTTACCAACCTGCGATATTGATTACATAATCGACCTTATTTCCCCTCTGATTTGACAACGGATCCGGAACAAAAATTTCGCTGACTGGCCATATTCATTTAGCCAGTCAGCTTTTTTTTCTTCCGACTTGTGGTATGCTACATAAAGACCTGGCAGGGAAAGGAGCCAAACCATGGTTTATCAAATATTGCGCAAAGCATTGTTTCAAATGGATCCCGAAACCGCACACAACCGGACCGTTCAGGCATTAAAATGCATGCAATCCATTCCCTGGCTGAAAAAATTGATCGCCAGCCGAATGATCGTGGAAGATTCACGTCTTGCTTCCGAGGTATGGGGGCTAACTTTTCCCAACCCGATCGGATTGGCAGCCGGATTTGACAAGGATGCGGAAGTATATCCGGGACTTGCTGCCCTGGGCTTCGGTTTTGTTGAAGTCGGCACGCTAACCCCCCGCCCGCAAAACGGAAATCCCCTGCCGCGGATTTTTCGCCTGCCCGGCGATGAAGCAATCATCAACCGGATGGGGTTTAACAACCACGGGGTCGCTTCAGCAAAACAAATGTTTGAAAAGCTGGAACAGCCATCCATTCCAATCGGTATCAATCTGGGAAAAAACAAGGATACACCCAATGAAAAAGCGGCTGAAGATTATATCCTTGGCCTGTCTGAACTCTATCCATACGGGGATTATTTTGTGATTAACGTAAGTTCTCCCAACACCAAGGGATTGCGGGACCTGCAGCATGTTGAAGCGCTGGAGCAACTTTTGACCCGAATCTTGCACCAGCGGGACCAGTCGGCGCAAAACCACCAGCAAAAGAAACCAATGCTTTTGAAAATTGCTCCGGATCTGGAACCGCAAGCTGCTGGCGACATCGTATCTGCCGCTATGGAAGCAGGCATTGACGGAATTATTGCCACCAACACCACGTTGTCCCGTGAAGGGCTTTCGTCAGAACATCGCCACGAAACGGGAGGCTTGAGCGGAAAACCGCTCCGCGAGCAATCAACCCGATTCATCCGTCACCTTTATTCCATTACTCGCGGGAAAATTCCCCTGATTGGCGTTGGGGGCATTTTTTCCGGCAAGGATGCCATGGAGAAATTCAAGGCAGGCGCCAACCTGGTTCAGGTTTATACCGGCATGATCTATCGGGGTCCTGCCATCGTAAGGAAAATGAACCAGGAGTTACTGGAGTGGATGGAAAAAGAAAAAGTTAACCATTTTCAGGAATGGATCGGACAAGACCTGCACTGAACAACAAAAGACGGGTTTTCATCAAACAGAAACCCGTCTTTTGTCTTTTTCTACAGCACGTTCTCCGGCGTCTGGATCGTACTGACCATCTTTTTGGAAATCAAATACTTCTCCCCATTTGCTTCTACAGACAGGGTAAATTTGTCAAAATCAACAATTTTTCCCCGATATTGAAAACCATTTACCAAGAAAAGAGTGATCATGGTTTCTTTTTCCTTTAATGCACTCAAAATCTGATCCTGCACTTTATTCATTCTGGTCGTCCCCTTTCTCTATCCTTGTTTCTTTTTCTCCTGTTCATTTCCTGCCTTTTTCAATGTAAATCCATTCAAAAATCGTCAAATCCAGGCTGTATCCCGGCGGGATCTTTTGCTTCTTTTACTTTTACCTCTAATTTTCCTTCTTGAATACGAACATATATTCGTTTATGATGCTGTTTAAGGAGGGTGAAGATGATGCTGGCAGCCTCATTCCACAAATGGTACAACCATCAGCAGCGTCAAATGGCTACGGGGGCGCCATCTTCCCGATACCAGCCCCCGGTTATAGATGATGATCAACTGGAATATATGATTTTCCTGCTCGAAGAAGCCTGTGAATTGCAAAAACGGGTCATCGTTACTTATGCCGGGAAATATTCACCTTTGCAGTTTTATGGACACGTCAACAAAGTTCATCCGTATGACGGATGGTTCCTCATGGCCAATGGCGAATGGAAGAAACGAATCACCTTTGTCCAGTTGATCGATGTCGACTGGATATAAAGCAAAATAAAAAACCACCGGAGTTACCGGGGGATGTCAAGCCTTACAGATTTGACAAGAACACCACAATTCTTGATTGATCCCTTTCAAGCAACGTAAGGAAATCCCCTCACAGCTAACTTGGAGGGGTTCAATGCTTTTCTTTTTGGTGATCGGAACTCTTGGGAATTTTACTAACTTAAAGAGATGATTTGTTACAAAGCAAAGATAGCAGGCATCCGAGTGGAACGGGTCAATCCGAAATACACCGGCCAAACCTGCAAGTGCGGTCATCGGGAAAAGGCGAACCGAAACGGAATCTACTTTCGGTGCAAGAAGTGTGGATACACCAACCATGTTGATTCTAACGGAGCCATCAACATCGCCAAAGCAATTTCGGGTCTGAGTGCTGGTGTGCCGGTAATACCACGGGCACTTTCGTTGGTCGCAGGTATGTCGCCCATGTGGGTACATGTCGCCTCAGGTGCAGAAACATTCGGGACGGGCTGATGACACAGCCCTGAACCTGGGCGTTGTCCAAAACGAAAGCGGATTGCGGACGCGAACGACCCTGGAATCCCATGAATTCAGCCGATCCCTCCCTTCAGGGAATGTAAGGTAAATCCCTTGCAGTTACCCCGGAAGGGGCTCCTTTTTTGCCTTCAAATCAAAAAAATCCGGGATTTCCCATACCTTGTAGCCCATTGTTTCAGCTCAATTCATGTGCACATTCAGGTTATCAGGGCATAGGATGATATCAATCCTGAATTGGAAAAAAGGGGTTCTGCCAATTGGACAGAGAATTGCTTACTTTATTGAGAGGTGGAGGGTATATATTATATGCCAGGCACGGAGAAGCTACTATCGGAGAGGATCGACCTGATTTAAGTTTTCAGGCCTGCTATACACAAAGAAATCTTTCCGATTATGGACGAAGGCAGGCCATTTACTACGGAGAAATCCTTCGCTTCTTACGGATTCCTGTAAGCTATCCCATACTGGCCAGCCCTTTTTGCAGAACTGTTGAAACGGCCCAATTGGCCTTTGGCAGGGGGAATGTGCAAATTGACCCGTTTTGGGTTGATATTTATCGGTTAAGCGGTAATTTATCCGCATCCGAGCAAAGGCGAATACTGAACGATCTTGAATCCCGATTGGAAAATATACCCCCTCAGGGAAGAAACAGGGCTATTATCGCACACAGCTTTCCAGCAGGAATTGGTTTGGGGCAAATCGCGGACATGGGAACAGTCGTTGTTAAGCCACTGGGTCAGGGAAAGGGCTATGAAATCATCCGCAAGTTATCCTTGGCAGAATTAACCCTTCAGTGTTGAAGCAACGAGCAGGGCTCCTGCAATAAAAGCGTCCACCTATTAAAAAACAATCACCGCGATTTCTGAACCGTGCCCCAGATTAATATGTCTTCCCAGCATCACTTCGCTTAGAAACCTATTCCCAAAAATAATGAAGCGATGCCGCCACCAATAAAAAAGACAGGTTTGACTTTCACACCCCTATCTAAACTAATGATGATCTTATCCCTTTTAAATAAAATCGAACAATGATCTTTGAAACATTTTAAAACCAGATACATGTTGACTATTACATATAAAAACGGGACAGTCTTAAAGTGATACTGTCCCGTTTCTTGAACTGGTCTATGCTTTTTTATTATCTCTTAAACCTCTTTCATTCACAGATTCTATCAGAATCTTGGGAGGATATGCAGACAGTACTTCAATCACATCATCTGGAGTTATGAAAACATAATGCTCTACCTTTTCATGTTCATAAATCCCCATACTTTCTTCAAAAAACCATTTTAAATACTTGGAGTTTTTTACTTTAAACAGGCTCCAATTACTATAAAAAGATCCGTTATATTGTCGATCCAATTTATACCACGTTTTTAATAATGACCCTTCATCCGTATTTCGGTAGGATAATACACCTTCTTCAAATCGAACAATTACTCTTTTTTCAAAGTTTTCGTCACTAAACTCCATAATAAATCCATCTTCACTATCAACTAACGAGTCATTGTACAGTTTTGTTGGGATTCCACTTAAAGGCTCCCATCGTTCCCAGTGTTCCATGGCGTTCCTCCCTATTGACTATAACGAAACTTTAATTTCTTTTTGCCTTCTTGAAATTCAAGTGTTGGAACGTTTCCACTACTTTTTTTCCTAACTATTGCTGTTCTTCCATCATTTAAAGTTCCTATTTTTAATTCCGGCGTATTTTTGATAATGTTAGGTTGCAATTTTTCAAAGTCTTTTAATGCTTGTTCAAACCCTCCAGATAATTCATATTGAATTGATTTACCCTTAGTCGTTCTTCCTGGGATAGCTTTATTTATCAATTGATCAATAACTTTATTTTGAGCCACTCATCTGCGTCTCAACGGTGCGGTAATCGACCAGAAATTGATCATTAACGGCATCCTTAAGCTCATATGAGTAAGTAGGCAAACCATTTTCCAGATCAAACACTTCATACGTATTTTTATCAATCTCATCTTTGGGAGTGGCCGTAAGTCCCAACAGAATCCCGTCAAAGTAATCAAAAATGGCCTGATATTTTTTATAAATACTCCGGTGTGCTTCGTCTATAATGATTAAGTCAAAATGCCCAACTGTAAACAGGCGCTTCCCATCTTTTCGTTTGGCCTCATCAATCGCGTTCATCATCATCGGATAAGTGGAAATACCATGCGGGACTCTTCGGGATTTACCTTGTTCTCCAGAAGATTGCAACAGGTCAGGTTAGGAAGTAAGTGACTAAAGCTGTTTTTCGCCTGGGTAACCAGATTGGTCCGGTCAGCGAGAAACAGAACATTTTTCACCCAGTTATGCCGTATCAAAACATCCGTAATGGAAATAGCCGTACGGGTTTTTCCTGTTCCTGTCGCCATAACCAGCAATGCTTTGCGCTCTCTGTTCCGGAGGGTATCGCAAACAGCGAGAACGGCATCCTTTCAATAATACCGGTCCGTAATCTGATCATTGATTTTGATATTTTGCAAAGGTTTTTTCATATTACGCTGGTCTATCAGCAAGCTTAATTCTTCTTTATTATAAAAGCCTGATACCCTCCGGTCGGGATACGATTGATCATCCCAGATATAAGTCTCGAATCCATTCGTATAGAAGATGACCGGGCGTTGATGAGTCATCTTCTCCAGACAATCTGCATATAATCTGGCTTGTTGTCTTCCCTGGCGGGGATCGATCGTTGTTCGTTTTGCTTCGATTACGGCCAGCGGCTTCCCATTCTCTCCAAATAACACATAATCAACATGGCCTGTTCCCCGTTTATTGGGCATTCCTTTCACCGGAAATTCCTCTCTTACATCCTCTGTAAATTCCCAACCAGCCAGTTTCAGCTCCAGATCAATATATTTTTTCCTTGTTTCGTATTCGCTCAGTTCATTCACCTGGAAGTCATAGTCCTGAGTGTGTGATTTCCGCTTCGCTGTGAGACGGGAACGCAGTTCCTCATTCTCCTTCATCATTTCCGCCAGGCGCTTATCTTTGGAGCTGAGCCGGTCGTACAAGTTTTTAAGCTCTTCGGGACGGACACGCTTTTCCTGGCCTGAGGGAAGGATGGTCTCATCAAACGGTGCGGCGGTTTATTGATCAGAGTAACAATAGTCAATCCACGAGATAAACTGATGTAAATTATGAAGAGATAAAACTGCTTCATCCCGCTTGATCATCGTATTGCTATGAACCGCTACATTGCCGAGTTTGACAATGTAGCGCAGGATGGGGGGAAGCTACTGATTGATCAGTGAACGAAATCCCTTATCATGAATCAGGCTGGACAAATTATCCTGATAAGGGACAGTTAAGGCTTTATCAAAGCGGTATACCCACTTGACTGCCAGTTCCAGGGCACGACGGGTTAAAATAGCACAAGTTGCAGGACCTACCATGAGACCTTTTTCTGCTTCAAGACAGGCATCAACAAAACTGTGATAGTGCGGCTTTCCTTCCAAGAAGCTGAAATTCGACAGCAAAGAGACCCCTCCTCTATGTTCGTGCCAAAACCGGCTGAATATGGTTACTGCGTTTATTTTTCCATTTAATATCTGAATATCACCTTTTTTGGTTCATTCAAGCTGGAGTATTTTGGTTACAAAAGACTGAGGACACAAACCTCAACCGTTTTAAAGTTAACCCCAGGAACAACCAAGGGTTTCAGCTTGTCGACAAAGTGTGAGAAAGCGATTTTTTAGAAGCGGAGTGATGTGGGTGCCGCTACAAAGCAAAAGCATTCCCTTCCAGGGAAAACGGGCGAAACTGTTTGAGCAAGCGAGTAAAGAGCCCGTCTGGAAGGGAATGCTGAGCGTCAGGACCGCTTCTTTGCAAAGCAGAGACGGAACGAAGTCCTAAAAATCGTCTTCCTCTATATGTTTTTCTACAGTCTGAGGCTGTTGACCTATGGCATACCACATTTAGAATAATTTTTTTAACTCCTGTTCTGAGATCAACAAAGGTTTATCATTAATAAACAAATATTCTTTTCTCTTTATCCTACTTTTTCCCTTGGGGACAAGCTCTTTTTTTCGGATCAGTTTCGCATACGGAAGCTTCTCCTTAATTGCTTTCATTACCTCTTGGAGATTTTCAAGTTCATTTAATTCTATCAAAACAGGGTACTCCCTGAAATTTCTTTCACGCCAATCCTCGTCTACATAATTGTAACCAACTCTAATTTCCCCAAAATCAGGCAATCTCCGAATGTAATACTCTCCCCAATAACTACTTTCATGGAGCTCAAATTCAACATTCAGCACTTTTTCCAAGTCACTCTTAACCGTTGACAATTCATCACATGCTACTCCATATACAATATATACGTACATCTATTATCACCTGACTACCATTATGCTTGGCCTTCTCAAGGCTTCTTCCACACTTTCAAAAAGCATAAAACTAACAGGGTGCCCAGCCAATTGACTCATTTTTTCTCTGACTTCAAGTAATCCTAAAAAACGAAGTTGCTCATTATCTAACGGTCCCATTCTGTTTGGTTCCGTTTTAAATCGGAACTTTGCCTCCAAACCATAAAGATACAAATCATCATTTACCAGAGCAATGTCAAAATCACTTGTCCTGTCACTATCAAAAGCTTTTCCCGTTTTATGACTTTTCCCAGTCACGGAACTTCCCTGAAATAAGATAAACCGAATTCCAAACTATGACTAATCAATACGCCTGCATTAAGTTTTTTTATTTTGGATTAAAAAACGAGACAGCTTTAAATTGATCCCGTCCTGTTTTGTCTATTTATCCTTTTTATTTGATCTCTTTCGATTCTACATAATACTACTCAGATCATAAGGTTAAGAGTTTTATTTTTTCCATATC
>JBAVDL010000152.1:0-2545 GCA_049587175.1 Thermoactinomyces sp. | reverse complement strand
GAATCGGGGGGCTCTTCGGGCGCTTTGGAAAGGTCCCGGCCCCGGAATGAGAAGGTTCCATACGAGGGAAGAGCGGGATTTTTGGATGGGAGTGACCTGTGCCTGCGTCCGAAGGGACTTCCTGTGAATGCAAACCCTGCCGAAGGCAGGGTGAGGCTGTTGACAAAGAAGGGTCAACAGCCTTTTTTGTTGAATTCGGAATAAAACAATTCCGAAGGAAGGTTTTTATATGTTCAGGACGAACCCATCCAGGGAATTTCAACCCGAAACAGTCAACATAGAAGACCTTGTTCCCCAAGATCACTTGCTTAGAAAAATCAATGAAACCATCGACTTTTCGTTTATCGCGGAAAAATGCCGCCCCTTGTATTGTCAAGATAATGGGCGTCCTTGCATCGATCCGGTCATGCTGTTCAAAATGCTTTTGATCGGTTATTTGTACGGAATTCGTTCGGAAAGACGCCTCATTGAGGAAATCCGGGTCAACATCGCCTACCGTTGGTTTGTTGGTCTTTCGCTGACCGATCCGGTACCTCATCACACCATTTTCAGCCAAAACCGCCGGCGGCGGTTTCAACAGTCTGAGATTTATCAGGAGATCTTCGATGAAATCGTACTTCAAGCCATGCAACATGGTTTCATCGAAGGGAAGCAATTGTTCACCGATTCCACGTTTTTAAAAGCGAATGCCAGCAAAAGCAAGTTCAAAAAGCAAAAGGTTACTGTCACACCCAAGGATTATGTGGAACAGTTGGAAAAAGCCATCGACGAAGATCGCATGCAACATGGCAAAAAACCGTTTAAAAAAAAACGAATCCAGCTTGAAGAAAGAGAAATCCGAGTGAGCACCACGGACCCTGACAGCGGTTATATGGTTCGAGATGGAAAACCCGAAGGGTTCTTCTACTTGGACCACCGAACCGTTGACGGAAAGTACAATTTTATCACGGATGTGTACGTAACGCCTGGAAACATTCATGATTCTGTGCCATATCTTGAAAGGTTGGATCGACAGATCAACCGGTTCGGATTCCAAGTAGAGGAAGTCGCTTTGGATGCCGGTTATCTCACAATGCCCATTTGCCAAGGACTGAAGGAACGGGAAATTTTTGCAGTGATTGCTCACCGGAGTTTTCGACCCAAGAAAGGTCTGTTCTTCAAATGGCAATTTAAGTACATACCGGAAAAAGACGTGTATCTGTGCCCTGCCAAACATGAACTTTCCTACAAAACCACCAATCGCTCGGGATACCGGGAATACAAATCCAACCCCCAAGTTTGCAAAAACTGCCCTTTTCTCTCGAAATGTACTCATTCCAAAACGTATACCAAAACGATCACTCGTCATGTTTGGGAAGACGCAAAAGAGTGGGCACGTCAAAACCGTTTAAGTGAAAGGGGCAAACAACTGTATAAACGACGGAGTCAGACCATTGAGCGCAGCTTCGCTGACGCCAAAGAACTTCATGGGCTTCGTTATGCACGCTACAGGGGGCTTGCCAAAGTCAGAGAGCAATGCCTCCTTATTGCCGTGGCTCAAAACATCAAAAAAATGGCCTTGCTCCTCTCGAAGAGAGGAAAAGGCTTTGTGATCCGCCTAATTTACCAAATCTAATTTCCTTTATCTGTTTATTTCCCATAAACATGCAACCCCTGGCGCTTTTCTTGCGAAAAGAGCCAGGGGGTTTGTCATCAATCTCGCCCGCCTTCAAAAGGCGGGCTTTGATCATTTTTCCGATTTCGCGGCGTTTTTCGGTTTGTTGGCCGTGCCGAAGGGAAGCTCCGGCGGCGCGCAAACGGAGCAAAGCTCGGCGGCCAATCCCCCGTGTCATGACATTGTGTCAGGTGCCGCAAGGGACCACGATGGCATCATCGTCACGCGCTTCCGCTTCAAAATCGAGCCGGTCCCTGTGTTTGCCCGCGAAAACCGGCCCCTGTTCAATAAGAAAGAAAACGATCCCAGCCGGGGGCCTTTCCAGGCCGTCTCCGACATCGATTTTCTACTGCGGATGTTCTCCGTCCACCGGGCGGTGCGGAAGGTGCGGTTCCGTCTGGACGCGCTCCACCGCAAAAGGTTTTCCGCCGCGGTCCTTTCATTGGGTCGTGCCGGCAGACGAAGTCGTCGTGCCGGCAGGCCCGGGCCCGGTGCCGGGAAACGAATGTTTCGCGCCCTCCCGGTCCCATGGCCCCAACATGAGCGGCGGAGGGCCGTCTCTTCGGCAATGCGGCCGATCGGGACAGGCTTCGGGCGCCGAGGCGCAGGCGTCGGAGCAAGTGAGGCTGTTTTCCGCCAAGGGAGGCAACCGGGCAGCCGCCCGGTTGCAGAACTCTTGGCGCTGCCGCAAAGCGGCGATCCTGTTCATTCCCCCGGCAAGTTGTGCCATTTGCGGCCGTATGCCCGAAGTCTTGTCCGGAAGCTTTCCCCCACGGGGGCTTTTCTTTTGCATCCGCCAATCGAATGGTAAAATGAAGAGCGGGAGAACGGCTCCGGTCGGTGGTGTGGTTCATGGAAACCCTTCGGATCAAGCCGCGTCCGCCCTTTTCC
>JBAVDL010000151.1:0-2657 GCA_049587175.1 Thermoactinomyces sp. | reverse complement strand
GTCCAAATCGAGGCTGATCGTCGCCTCCGTCACGTTGTACTTGCGGCTGAAGGCATAAAGTTTGACGGGTTCCCCGGCGAGAAGCAGGTCGAAAATCAACCCTTCCTGCCTCTCTTCGGGGGAATAGAGCCGATACTTTTCCATTTCGTTCAACGATTTCAGCAGCCGCTGCTTGTCCTCTTCCCGGCCCTCGATCGCCATGCCGGAACCCGTTTTTCTGACGATCTTCAAGCCGTGGCGGGAGAGGATTCCCTTCAGGGACTGGATCTCCCTTTGGATCGTTCGAAGGCTCACCTTCAACATGTCTCCCAACTGCTGATCGGATACGAAAGTGGGAGAAAGCAACAGGATCTGAAGCAATCGCCTTTGCCGGGAATGAAGCATGGACCTTCGCTCCTCTCCCGTTCCCATCCGGTTTTCGCGTTTTCCCCATGGTCTTTCTTCCCTGCCGAAGCCTTCTCCTTGTGCGACGCCGCAAATTCCATAAATTGGTCTTCGCTCGTGCCCCCAACGATGTCATAAACATCCCTCCCGGTCCCTCGCCCGGGACGGCAAGATGCGGCTTCGAAGTGAGGCGTCACCGCCTCCAGGCGGCGAAATGTTTCTCCACCTCTTCAAGGGTGGGCAAAGCCGTCATCGCCCCCTTGGCCGATACCGCCAGTCCGCCGGAAACCGCCGCAAAGGACGCAAAATGCTCCAGCTCATCCAAAGAATAAGAGGACGGATCCGCTCCGGACAGGCTCAATCGGTAGAGAAAGCCGGAAACAAAGGCATCGCCGGCGCCCGTCGTGTCGACAACCTCGGCGGGGAAGGCCGGAACATGCCGGAGCCCTTCGCCATTGACGACCCAGCACCCCTTTGCCCCGAGGGTGACCAGGAGCGCCTTCAACCGGTATTTTCGACGGAAGGCGACGGCGGCCTCCGGCGTCCCCTCTCCCTCCAGAAACGCCAATTCGTCTTCCGACACTTTCGCGACATCCGCCTGATCCATCATCGCCGCAATCGATTCGTGCGCCCGCTTGCGGTCCCCCCACAAATTCATGCGGATGTTGGGATCGAAGGAAACCGTCACTCCCCGGGCCTTCGCCCGACGGACCGCCTCAAGCGTGGCCGTCCGGGAAGGCTCGCCGATCAGCGAGATCGAACCGACATGAAGGATATGATACCGATGCAGGGGCACGGCTTCCACATCTTCTTTTCTCAAAAAGCGGTCGGCACTCGGATCGATGTAAAATTCAAAAAAGCGCTCCCCGGCGGAATCCAGTTCGACGAACACGAGCCCCGTCCTGGCCTGATCGGTTTGGGTCAGGTAGGCGGTTTCCACTCCGTAGCCCCGCAAGGTTTCGATGAGAAAATTCCCCAGAACGTCCCGGCCGACTTTTCCGACAAAGGCTGCGGGCGCCCCGAGCCGCGCGACTCCCACCGCCACGTTTGCCGGAGCACCCCCGGGACATTTTTGATAAGTTTGCTGGTCCTTATCCAGCGGAATCATGTCCACGAGGGCTTCTCCCAGGGTGAGGACTCCCTTGCCCATGGGCGACCATACCTCCTTTCAAGAAGCAGCTGGGGAGGAACAAAGGCAGACCCGGTCCTCCCCAGCGTCACACAGGACCGGGTCCGCCTCCATCCCATTTTAAACGATCTGTCTCCCCCTTTCGAAGGCCGTTCAGACCGGAGCAGCCGACGGTTTTTTTCGGGGAGGCGCGGAGGCCCCTGCGCGAGGAACCGGCCCGTCGTTGTGCCATATGCGCACTCCTTCCGGGAATCGGCGCCCGGCGCCGCCATTCCCTGTGCCGATCCCCAATCCGTCCCCGCCGTCTTAAAGCCCGGGACACACCAAAACCTTGATGTCTTCCGGGGGCTTCTTTTCCCGCATGTAGTCCGCGAAGGATTCGAGACCGATTTTTTTCGTCACCAGCGCCCCCACGTTCACCCGCTTCTGTTCGATCATCCACAGCGCCTGATAGAAATTGAACATCAGCGCCATGGAGCCGACATACTGCCAGTCCTTGTGGTATATGTCGAAGGGATTGACGGAGATCCGCGCATCGGAGGGAGCCACGCCGAACTGCAGAAGGCGGGCACCGGGTCCGGCAAAACGGAACATGCCTTCAATGACGGCCGGAATCCCGGTGGCATCCACCACAAGATCAAAACCGTCGGGATATCGGGACTCCAGGCGGCTTTCCAACAATTCTCCGCCATGGTACACGGCGTCGGCACCCAATCTCTTCGCCGTCTCCAGTTTCTTTTCCGCGATATCCACCAGAACCACTTCGGAGGTTCCGCTCGTTTTCAACGCCATGAGCAGCATCAATCCCATCGGACCGCCTCCGAAGATCAATGCTTTTTCCCCGAATTTCGGCTGAATCCGGTTCAATGCATAGGCGACGCAGGACAGGGGTTCGATGAGCGCCCCTTCTTCAAAGCTGATTCCCTCCGGCAACCGGTACAAGTTTTTGGCCGGAACGCGGACATACTCGGCAAAAGCGCCGTTCATCGTCACCCCGATCGCATTCCAGCGCTTGCAGTGATTCCAGCGATGGTTCCGGCAATGGACGCACGTGCCGCAGTAAACGGACGGATCGACGGCGACCCGTTCCCCCGGCGTCCATTCGTCGACGCCCTCCCCCACTTCATAAACGGTGCCGGAAAAC
>JBAVDL010000150.1:0-19981 GCA_049587175.1 Thermoactinomyces sp. | reverse complement strand
AAATACCTCCAGAGAATTGTCTGGTCGTGGAAGATTCAAATTATGGGGTTGAAGCAGCCAAAAGTGCTTTTATGTATTGTATAGCGATCCCTTATTTTACAGAAGAACCTTTGGCTGAAAGTTTTTTTGCTTCTGATTTCCTAATCAAGGACGGGATGAAAAGTTTTAGTGCAGAAAAAGCATTTAAATGGATGCAGAATGTCCATATAAAATAAGAAAAGCCAGGAAATCTTCCTGGCTTTACAATACGTTAAGATTTAAAACCAATGACAACACTTGATCAAGAATGGTCGGTTTTTTGTCTTTTGCCTGATCTTCGTTCTGTTTTCCCTCATCATCGCCAGCAGCAGGCTTCTCTTCGGAACCGGTGTTTTGATCCTGGTCAGAATCTGCCGGTTGTTTGTCTGATGGAGTCTCTACCTCACCTGCCGGCTGTTTGTCTGATGGAGGATTTGCCGGTTTTTGTTCATCCGGAGCTTCTTCTTTTGGCAAACCGGAAGGCTCTTCATTACCTTTGGACGGCGGTTTCCGTTGCTGCCTGGAACCGGCGGAAGTGCTGGACCCATCATTTTTGACTGGTTTGCCTTGTTTTTCCGAAATGTCCATGCTGGTTTGAACTGCGGGTTCCTCTTTTGTTTCAGGTGTATTCTGTTGAACGGCGGTTTCTGCAACAGTTTGACTGGATTCCGGCGGATTCATGGCGGTTACAGACTGTCCATCTTCAGCTTCCGCAAGCATACCAGGGGCCTGCTGTTCGGTTAATTCTACCAGTTCCACTTCGGAAGCACTTGCCAGAATTTTGACGGCTTCCGGATTTGTGTTAACCAATTCCGTTACGGTTATCAACTTTAAAACACCCAGCGAAGGAATGTTCCCTTCACCAACAGAATCAGCAATCATGGCAATGGAGTATTTCCCCGGTGTTACCCCCAATTGATCTGCCTTCCGGGCGGTCTGATAAGGAATGGAAACCGTTAATACTTCAATTTCGTTTGCCTGGATAAAGTCGCTTTGGCCAATCGCTTCTTTTACTTTTGCAAGAATTTCATCCCTTTTTTTGATATCCTCATCAGAAATTACCGAAATGATGGCTTTGTCCTCCGCCCCTATGTAGCCTTCATTTTTCATTTCCTCAAAATAATCATTGATAAATTCATCCATCGGTTCGCCTTCCGGTTGCAGATTCCGGACCACGCGGGTTCCTGACTTGTTCAGAGGAATTACCTTGACAACTTCCTGTTCTTTGTTCAATTTAACCTGTACATCTGATTTTGATTCAATAAAGATCTCGGCATAGACATCTTTTGCCGGACCGGTACTCCACACAGAAAAAAAGATGCCCGTCATGATGAGCAGAATTGCAACGCCGGAAGCTGCAAAACGAATAATGCCGCCCTGGTTAAACCATTTTCCGGCTATGGCATCCTGTTTGAATGAGATTTCTTCCCCGATTTTGCAAAAACGATGGGGCCTTACTTTTTGCAAGTCCCCATCAGGCATGAGAACAATTACTTTTCGTTCCTTTTTCAGGATATCCACAACGATTCCCTTGCGAATGTTCTGGTCTTCATTCACTCTGTTTCACCTCCTTTCGAAAAAAATCAAGATAATCCCGGAGCAAGGGAAAATCATAGATCGATACGATGATCAAGGCACATAAATAAGGCCTGTATCTTGTCAGGGTTCTTCGCTGTACCTTTTTCCCGATCATTTTTTTCAATTTCCGGGAACACGGATTTTCCTGCAAAAACCGTTCGCCCAGACCAAGATTTACAAGATACAGGGCCAGCTTTCGAAGCGATGCAATACTATCCTGGTGCCGGGGCCTGTTTTCCATGATATCTACCCATGTATAACCAAGGGTTTCCATGATTCGAATAAATCTTGTGATCTCCTCCCTTCTTCCTTCCGTCAGGTCCTTCAGGAGCTGTTGGTTCTGATATTCAGCAGCCAGTTTGTAATCAGATAAAAATGTAATTTTTTCATTGTCAAACGCAATGGTATTCCTGTTCTCCTTTTCTCTCCTGAAAAAATCGATCAGGCGAAAGGTTATCACCCTTTTGGCAAAAGCCTCAAAACTGGTGTTTTTTTCTATATTGAAGCGATCAATTGCTTCATTCAAGCCATCCAGAGCAACTGCATATTCTTCTTTGGTAGGGGTACGGCCATACTTCAGGCAATGTTTTTTGGTTATCTCAAAAGCTTTTCCCTTCAACTCATAGAGAAGATGGTCTTTGGTTTTGAGTGAATGGTTTTTTTGGACATCCAAAATTTGCGGAATAATTTCGGCCTCATCCACTCTTTTCCCCACCTTTCTTTAAAGAAATTCTCTTCCTCTCTATATATATTCGCGGAAAAATATATTTTCATGTCGATTTTTAATAAAAATTCAAATTTAATACTGTTTACAATAAAAAATGCTCTTTTT
The DNA here is from genome assembly GCA_049587175.1 of Thermoactinomyces sp. Taxonomy (GTDB): domain Bacteria; phylum Bacillota; class Bacilli; order Thermoactinomycetales; family Thermoactinomycetaceae; genus Thermoactinomyces. The sequence continues at coordinate 17,553 of JBAVDL010000150.1, read as the reverse complement.
CAAAGCGTACAAAGTGTGAAAAGAGATTTTCAGAAGCGGAATGACGTCAAATGCCGCTACAAAGCAAAAACATTCCCTTCCAGGGAAACTGTTTGAGCGAGCCCGCCTGGAAGGGAATACTGAGAGTGTCCTGAACTTCTATTGGAGACAGAACGGAGTCCTGAAAATCTCCTTCCTCTTCAAGTTTTTCTATCAGAAATATGTGATTGGAAGTGTTTGGAGACATATTCATAAAGAATTGGCAAACAATCAGAAGCTCTGATGCCAATTTGTCATACATTCTGCTTTGCTTTTGCGGAATTGAATGCGTCAGTTTAACAATCCTATATAGGAAGCAGTTCTCTTTTTCGTTTTCTGAAAATGGCCCACTCCCTGTACCCGATCTCTTTTAAAAACTGCCTTGCTTTTTCAAAATCGTCTGCTACCCGCTCCGGTTCGTGTGCATCGGAACCAAATGTTACTTTTACTCCATAGAAACAGGCCCTTTCCAGAATTTCATCAGACGGATACCATCCGCCGCAATCTTTTGTCTTTCCGGAAGTATTTACTTCAATAACCGTATCAGAATCTGCAATTATCTTCAGCGTCTGATCCACAATTTCTGTTTCAACTTGTGAGAAATAGGGATATCGTGCCTTGATGGCGTCAATATGGCCAAGTATGTCAAATGCCTTGCTTTTGGCTGCTTCCTGGATCAAAGAATAATATGCTTCCTTTTCTTTTAAAATTTGTGCCTTGCTCAGGCCTTCCCAGTTCTCTTTCAGAAATATGCTTTTCGTTCCATCAATATAATGAACCGATCCGATAATATAGTCGAAAGGGTAACTTCCAAGTTGTTGCTTATAAATTTCCATATGTTCGGGAAAAAAATCCGACTCTACGCCAAGCAGCACCTCGATCCGATCCTGATAAACCTCTTTAAGTTTCAAAACCTCTTCCACATAGCCCGGAAACTCACTTTTGGCCATGGCAATGCGGGGTTTTGCCCGGTCTTTTGAACTGGCAAAAAACGGGGAATGATCAGAGATGCCAATTACTTTCAGACCATGGTGTATTGCCGATTTTATATAATTTTCTATAGCCCCCACCGCGTGGCCACACCGGTCGTGATGTGTGTGCAAATCAAATTTCATATTCTTCTCCCCTTATATGAACAGGCTGTTAACCAGCAGTAGATTTTTCGGGCAGCCACCCGTTTTCAGGATGCAAATTGTTTATCTTTGCCCCTTAATTCCTACTTTACCAAAATTACGTTAGGCGAACATCCCGACTGATATGGCGGAAAATTATGTGCCGTTTTTCATGCTATATTTTTATGAAAGAAAACAGTTCGTTAGAATTGAAGGACTGAAACAGATACAAAATGTCACTGTCCGCTCCTGCAAGGCGAAAGAAAACAGCCTCCTGAAAATGATTTTTCCGTCTGAAAACTGGCAAACATTTTGCAAAGCCGTCATTGCAAAAGGCCGGTTGCCCGACTTCAGCATCCCCCATTTGCATCACTTGATTTATTACAGGAAAAAATACGGTTGAAAACAAACAGAAAGGATTCATGCTGATGAAAGGTAAAGGCTTATTGTATCTGATTTTGCTGATGGGACTGTTGACAGCAGCCTGTACCGGGAACAATGGTGTTCAACAATTTGGAATTGAAGAAATGCAAAACATGACACAAAAATTGGCCATGAATTCGCAGGTGCAACGTGCTTTCCTGAAAGGCAGGGAGTTAACCATGCAGCAAGACGGCAACTTGCGCAAAGAAATGTTTGCCCAGAATCTGCGGGAACAAAGAGGAATGGCCAGTGATCCGGGGCTGTTTTCAGAAATGGCGGACATGAATATCCATTTGACCCGAAAAACTTTGAATACACCTGGGCCTATGCAAAACCGCCTGCTGGAGACCAACCTGGAAACTTTCCGGAAAATCAAGGATTCGCCGGCTAAAAGAAATCGGTTGCTCCAGACATTGCAACAGGCAAGGGAAGGTGCCCTGAAAGATAAACAGATGAAAAATCTATTGCTTAAAAAAGGAATGGAAGAGCATTACCTGGCACTGAACGATCCGGCTGTTGCTCCCATGGTGCTGGATTATACCCTGGACGTGCAAAACCGGATGTTGAAAAGTCCGTCTTCCAAAAAGCGGATGCTGAAAAATCAGTTGAACAGCCTGAAAGCGATGGCTGCTGATTCGGAAATGCGCCCGCAACTGGTGGCCTTTATGATGGAGCTCATGAAAGATCCCGCCATGCAGGCTGAAATAAAAAAAATGATGATACAAATGATGAAGCTGCAGCTGAAAAAATCAGAGGAGCAACCGAAGACTCCGGCAAAACAGCATTCTTCCCGGCAACCGGAAGATCCCTTCCAAAAAACAGAACCATCGCCACCATCCAGCCCCAATTATTCCGGAAACGATCCGGCGCCATAATGAAACCGGTGAAGGGAGAATCCTTCCTTCACCGGTTCGACGTTTTTTGTGGCCTGATTCCCCCATCAGCAATTCACCCAATTTTGGCAGATGAATATCTTATGGTTGATGTCACTTTCTGTTGCGGAGGAATTCATATGGGATATTTTGTTCCTGTTAAACCGGGTATAAACCTGTATGTGGAAGACTTAAATCCTTTGGGAAGAAAGACAATTGTATTTTTACATGGTTGGCCGTTCAACCATAGACAGTTTGAGTATCAGTTTAATGTTCTCCCGGCAATGGGATACCGCTGTATAGGAATTGACTGGAGAGGGTTCGGCAAGTCGGATAAACCGGTCGGAGGCTACAATTATAACCGACTGGCAGATGATATTCTCGCTGTTGTTCTCTCACTGCAACTGGGCCACTTCACACTCGCGGGCCATTCCACAGGTGGAGCGATTGCTGTTCGCTATATGGCCAGGCATAATGGCTACGGAGTATCAGAACTGGTTCTGATTGATGCGGCAGCGCCAACAGGCTTTACAGAGGAAACCGCCAGCCGACTTCTTGCCGAAACTTTAAATGACCGGCCAAAGATGATCCGGGGAGTGATAGACAACTTTTTCTTTCAGTATATTTCCGAACCATTCTCAAACTGGTTTTTTCAATTGGGATTGCAGGCAGCCGGATGGTCAACCGCAGCAATTATCAAGACACTAAGAGATGAAAAACTTGATGTCGACTTGCAAAAAATATTTGTTCCCACTCTCGTTATTCATGGCATTCACGACAAAGTGATTCCGTTTTCCCAGGCACAGCAACTAAAACAAAGAATAAAAAATTCACGTCTTGTCCCTTTCAAGTACAGCGGCCATGGCCCTTTCTGGGAAGAGCGCGACAAATTTAACCGTTTATTGCAACAGTTTGTTGGCTGAACCATTTTCAAGACAACAAGCCAAATCAGGGAGCCGAACTTTTCTGTTTCAATCTGAATCAGCACACATTAATCGGAATGAAGTCGCATTTTTTGCAAAACAAAGGGAATTTCAAACTGCCTGTTGCCATTTTTTGCGGTGCTTCCTGTTTATCCCCACTCACCAGCAGAATGAATACTTGCATTAAAATCCCAATGATCTGCCAAGAAATGCGGTACATGCAACTGCAAGAATAACAAAAACACCAAAAATAAACACACAACCAATCAACCATTTTCTCATTTGGTTCCCCCCTCATTTTCCTCCATATAATTAAATTCGCAAAAAGCAGTTTATAACCCTTTGCAAATTAAACCATCTGAAATTAAAAAAAGCCCGAAAAACGGGCTTTTCGGACTGTAGAAAAACAATTGTAGGAAAACGAATTTTAGAACTCCGTTCCGTCTCCGCCTTGCAAAGAAGCAGTCATGACGCTCAGCATACCCTTCCAGGCGGGCTGCAAAACTCGCTTGCGCTCAAACAGTTTCGCCCGTTTTTCCTGAAAGGGTATGCTTTCGCTTTGCAGCTGCTTCGGAGTCACTCCGCTTCTAAAATCGCTTTCTCCCACTTTGACAAGCTAAAAAGTACGAAAACGGAGTTTTTTTATGTTTTATGCCTGCAGGGCAAACTGATGAACCTGCTCCACAATCAGTTTCATCAGGTCACTGTCAGGTGAAATCTGCGTATAATGTTGAATTGTTGACTCCAACCCGTTTTGCTGAATGCTGTTCTGAATGGCAACGGCATCCGGGTCTTCCTGAAAGTCATACAATAGTGCGGCAGCAATTGCTTTGGCCAAATAAACCGGCTGTTTTTTCACATACTTGATATATTGTTTTGCCGGGCTGACCAACCGGTCATGGGGCCCCAGTTTCCGGATCGGGGAACGGCCCACCCGTGTCACTTCATCAGAGATATGAGGATTGGAGAAACGCTGGATAATTTTATCGATATAGGCCTGGTGCTCCTGCTCCTGAAACTGATATTTGTTGATCAACAGTTGTCCTGTTTCCTGCAATGTATTATAGACATGATTTTTAATAGCGGAATTGGCCATGGCTTCATTAATCGTTTTAAAGCCAGCCTGATAACCCAGGTATGCTGCTGTGGCATGTCCGGTATTTACGGTATACAGCTTTCTTTCAATAAAAGGTTTCAGATCATCCACCAATGTCATACCCTGAACGCGGACTTCCCCTGCCATCCCTTTTCGTTCCACTACCCATTCATAAAATGGCTCAACAATGACTTTCAATCGATCCTGATGCGACTGGTTGGGAACAATCCGGTCAACGGCAGCATTGGGGAAGCCGATCAATTGTCCGCATTTGTCTTTTATACTTTCATTCAGCTGTTCATAAACTTTTTCCTTTAACAGGGAACTTCCGCCGATCATATTTTCACAGGCAATAATATTCAAAGGCTTGTCCGAGGTTTGCAGCCGTTTTTCAAGTCCTCTGGCCAGCAGCCCGGCAATCAGAGGCAATACATTGGGGCCGACTGCGGTTGTAACAAGTTCTGCTTCTGCAATTGCTGACACCGCTTCTTCCGGATGGAGACGGCTGGAAATTGCACGAACATTTTTTACGGTCAGTTCCTTTCGGGAATCATCAGCATAACCGATCCGATAGGACTGTCTTTGGTTCAACAAATCCACGATTTCCTGGTCCACATCAATAAAACAGACTTCATAACCGGATTGATACAACAAACTGCCTATAAATCCTCTTCCTATATTTCCCGCCCCAAAGTGGACTGCCAGCATTTTTAGTCAACTCCTTCAAACATCGACATGATTTCTTCAGTAGATGAAGATTGCACCAGTTTCAGGACATTGTCTTCATCTGAGATAATAATGGCAATTTTTGACAAAACCTCCAAATGTTCATCACCTTTTCCCGCGATGCCAATTAACAGTTTCACTATATTTCCGTTTCCAAAGTCGACGCCGTCAGGAACCTGGATGATGACAATCCCGGATTCCTTTACATTCTGTTTCGCCTCTTCGGTTCCATGGGGAATAGCCACATAGTTTCCCATATACGTCGAAGTCAACTGTTCTCTTTCCAGCATTTTATCGATATATTCCGGTTCAACATATCCTCGTTCAACAAGCAATTCGCCGGTTAACCGAATCGCTTCTTCCTTGCTGTCAACGATTACGCCAAAACGGATATTTTCCGGGGACAAAATGGATAACGCCATACTAGCCACTCCTCAACTCACTGATTTTTTCATGAAAAAACTGTTCAAAACGCGCCGAAAGAAGGGCGGAAATGGATCTTGCATCTGCTGATTCAAAAAGTGCGATACTGTCCTCGTTTTCAATCAGGATGGAACTGATATAACTCATAACCTCCAGCCCCTGACTGGAATAGTTCCGGGGAGCCAGCAACAGCAGCAAGATGTCTGCCTGTACATCTGACTGATCCATCGCTTTGACAAAAAACGGCTTTTCAAGCCGGAAAATGGTAAAGGATGGATGGATTACCTGATCACTGCGGGCATGAAACAAGGCCAGTCGGGTACCGGGAATCCCCAGGCCGCCATGTTTCTCCCGTTCCAGTAAAGCATGGACAACCTTCTGATGATCCCTGATGACTCCCTCATTGCATAAAAAGAAACAGGCTTTTTCCAATCCAGCCCGGATCGACCCGGCATCTTTCAGGGCAGACACATGAAATCCTTTGAGCACTTTGATTATCGCATCGGTATATCTGTATATCTTTTGCATGTTTTCCAGTGTTTGCTCCATCTCAAAGGAAGGGACTTCTGTTTGAACAAGGGATGTTTTTTCCCGGCAGGGGTCCCTGTCTTTGATCTGTTCCTGGATATAGGAACGGATTTTGTCTGTTTCTTCTTTAGTCAGCATCGGGCTTACAACCAGATAATCCGCCTCCAGATCAGGCAAAGGCATCGTGGAAATAATCAAGTCAAATTTGTCCGGATCGGCCTGGTGGAGTTCAAAAGCTGATACATTGACCAGCTTTTTAATCTCCGGGATTTCATGCCTGATCCGGGTAGACAGCATTTTGGAAGTTCCGATTCCGCTCGAACAAATGATTAATGCCTTCAAGTCCGGGGTACCCTGATTTCTTAACAAAGCCGATCCAAAATGCATGACCAGATAGCCGATTTCTTCATCGGGCACAGAGATGTCGGTAAAGATCGTATCCATGCCTTTTTTTACTACCTTAAACAACTCACCGTAATCTTCCCTGATTTTGGCAAGCATCGGATTGCTGATACCCATATTCTGTTTAATCCGGTAAACAGCCGGTTTTAAATGGGTAAGCAGTCCCTGAAACAAAGACGCCTGATTGATCAACGGAAAACCCAATTCTTTTTCAACAAAATGAATCAGTTTTTTTGTCTTGACCGCCAATGGGTAACGTTCCTCTTCAATCGGGTATTCCCGATCATGCCTGAGTTTGGCTCCCTGCAAATGCATGGTGATAAACCCGGTTTCCGCCTCAGGTATATCGACACCAAACACTCTGGACAATTTTCCGGAAACTTCTTTGGCCATTTCATATTCCGGGGAATTTTGCAAACCTTGCAAGTAGACAGGGTCCATTTCAATATTTTCTCCCTGCAAGATCCGTTCAATGGCCAGTGTCAAATGAACCACCAAACCAATATAGGCACTGTCTGCGAGAGAATAAGGCAATTTCCGGTTCAACTCATCGACAACTTTTTCCACAAGCAAAAGTTTTCTCTTTTCGATCAGCCCCAGTAACCTTTCCGAGATCAATTCTGTCGTTTGCGCCGCCTTTTTTGTCTTGCTCCGGATGTTTTCCCTGATCATTGACACAAATTCAACCTCGTCAAAATTCTCTGCGATCAGGTGTCTCATGGCTCTGCGTTTGGCAGATTCACTTCCGGCAATTTCTATGCCATAGCCCCTTTTTCGAACCAGCGACAGGCCCCATTTCTCCAGTTCACCTTCCAGTTTTGTCAAGTCATGACTGATCGTGGCCATTGTAACATGCAAATCATTGGCCAGCGCCATGAGCTTGATCGGATCTCTTGCTTCCAAAAGCGAACATAAAATCATGGTTTGCCGCTCCCCCGGGGTATAGTCCTGATGAGGTTGTCTGAAAAGATCCGCTTTCAGCCTTTCAATTTTCTCCTTCTCTCCCGACAACCGGATACCAACCCCCGGTTTTTTTAGCAAGACCAATGGATAATTTTTTAACATCTGTTCAATTTTCTTCAAATCTCTGTGAATCGTGCGAACGCTGACATCCAGTTCCCTCGCAAGACTCTCTACGGTTACTTTTTCTTCTCTGGATAACAAAATTTCCAGAATAAGCCTTTCTCTGGCAGATATATACATAATGCCCACTCCAATAAAAACGATGTTCCGGTCAAAACCAGTGCCTGACTTTGGGACAGGTGCCCGGCTTCAGTCTTTTGCAAGTTTTTCCACCAGTTCATCATATTTCGGGCTGTTCAGGAAGTTTTCGACAGAAATATGATAAGCATCCGGCAGTTTGGCTTTTGCCCGATCTGTCAAATCCTTGTGCGTGATGACAATATCTGCATCCGACGGCAAATCATTGATCGATGTGTTGCTTACATCAATGTCAAGCCCTGCTTTTTTCACCTTGTTCCTTAAAATTGAAGCCCCCATGGCACTGGAACCCATCCCCGCATCACATGCGAAAATAATCTTTTTCACATCTTTCATTTCTTGTTCCGGTTCGGCTGTCTGTTCCTGTCCGGATTCGGTTTTGAGCAACCTGGAAGCGTTCCCTTCTTTTCCTTTCAAGGCTGACGTTTTCTCAACCGCTTTGCTCAGGTCATCTTCTTCAGCAGACTTCGATGTTTTCAGGATAAGCGACGCAATGACAAAGGATACCACTGTTGCAACAATGACTCCAGCCAGCACACCCGTATAATTTCCTTTCGGTGTCATGGCCAACAGTGTAAAAATACTGCCCGGAGACGGTACCGCAATCAGTCCGGCATCAAATAACAACAGGGTAAAGATACCGCTGGCGCCTCCGGCGATCGCAGCCAGGAGAAGAAACGGTTTCATCAGGACATAAGGAAAATAAATCTCATGAATTCCACCCAAAAAGTGAATAATTGCTGCACCTGGCGCGGACTGTTTGGCGTTTCCTTTTCCAAACAACATGTAAGCCAGCAAAATGCCAAATCCTGGTCCCGGGTTGGTCTCAAGCAGGAAAAGAATGGATTTTCCCTGTTCGGTTACCTGATCAATTCCGATCGGACTCAGAACACCATGGTTAATTGCGTTATTTAAAAACAATACTTTGGCCGGTTCAATAAACAGGCTGGCAAGCGGCAACAATTGCGCATCAATAATGACTTGTACACCCGTTGCCAAAGCTTTGTTCAACGTTAAAACAACCGGGCCAATTGCCTTGAAAGCCAGAACGGTCAGCACTCCTGCGATAATGCCGGCGGAAAAATTGTTTACCAGCATCTCAAAGCCTTGTTTGATTTTTCCCTGAACGGCTTCATCCCATTTTTTTATGCACCAGCCGCCCAAAGGCCCCATTACCATGGCTCCCAGAAACATAGGAGCGCTTGATCCGACAATCACCCCCATCGTGGCTGTTGCACCAACAATTCCTCCCCTGAGGTCATATACAAGACGCCCGCCGGAAAATCCGATCAAAAGAGGCAACAGAAATTTGACCATCGGCTCAACCAGTTTGGCCAAATCTTCATTGGGATACCAGCCTGTAGGGATAAACAGTGCCGTAATCAATCCCCAGGCAATAAAGGCCCCGATATTTGGCATAATCATTCCGCTCAAATAACTGCCAAAGCGTTGGACTTTGACTTTCAATCCGGAACCTGCCTGATTCTGTTCCATACTCTTTTCTCCTCTCTATCAGAAATTTTTTATAAAGATATTTTATGTTTTCTTTACTATTTTTATTGTAATGCGCTTACACAAAGTGGTTCAATTTGAAGAAAACGCTATTTTGTCTATTGAATTGTTGCCACATTTAAAATAAGGACATAAAAAAACCCTCTCTTTTCATGACAGAGAGGGTTCCTGCTATCTTATCGGCAACACATTCCCCTGATAATGGAACGAATTCCTTCCTTAATCAGGATAACCGGCTTTTTTGCAATGCCTGATCAAGGTCCTGTATAATATCTTCAATCGCCTCAATCCCGACTGACAAACGAATAAGCTCCGGACGAACACCTGCACGGATCTGTTCTTCTTCCGACAACTGCTGGTGTGTAGTGCTGGCCGGATGGATTACCAGTGATTTGGCATCTCCGACATTGGCCAGATGGGAAAAGAGTTGCAGGCTGTCAATAAATTTCTTGCCTGCTTCCAGACCGCCCTTGATTCCAAAGGTAAATATTGCTCCCTGTCCTTTGGGCAGATATTTCCGAGCCAGGTCATAGGTACGGTGATTCGGCAAACCTGGATGATTTACCCATTCGACCAGTTCATGTTCATCCAGGTATTTGGCCGTTTGAAGCGCATTTTCGCTATGCCGTTCCATACGGAGATGCAATGTTTCCAAACCCTGCAAAAGCAAAAAAGCATTAAATGGAGAAATAGCAGCTCCGATATCGCGAAGCAGCTGAACACGTGCCTTGGTAATATAGGCCAAAGGTCCAACAGCCTCGGTATAGCGCACTCCATGGTAACTGGGATCCGGTTCTGTCAATTCCGGAAATTTCCCGTTGGTCCAGTCAAATTTTCCGGAGTCCACAATGACTCCGCCTATACTGTTTCCATGACCGCCAATAAATTTGGTGGCGGAGTGAACGACAATATCGGCCCCGAAATCAATAGGACGGCACAAATACGGGGAAGCAAAGGTATTGTCAACAATCAGCGGAATACCATGTTCATGGGCAATGCGGGCCACCGCTTCAATATCCAGTATATCAATTTGCGGATTGCCGATTGTCTCCGCGTAAATTGCTTTCGTCCGGTCTGTAATTGCCTTACGGAAATTTTCAGGATCAGATTGGTCGACAAATTTCACTTTAATCCCCAATTTCGGAAGAGTATGATTAAAAAGATTAAATGTACCTCCATATAAGGCAGAGGAAGAAACAATTTCATCGCCTGTTTTTGCAATATTGAGAATCGCATAGGTAATGGCTGCCTGGCCGGAGCTGGTTGCCAGTGCTCCCACACCGCCTTCCAGTTCAGCTACTCTTTTTTCAAATACATCCTGGGTCGGGTTCATAATACGGGTATAAATATTTCCGGGCTCTTTTAAAGAAAAAAGATTGGCTGCATGCTCGGTACTGTTGAACACATACGACGTCGTCTGATAAATCGGTACAGCACGGGAATTCGTGGCTTGATCAGGGACTTGTCCTCCATGTACGGCAATTGTTTCGTTACGGTAGTTCGCAGTTTGACTCATGTCTTTTCCTCCTTGTAATCAAGAAAACCTCTTCTCTGATCCAGAGAAGAGGTTTTTTAATCAAATAAATTCCTCTCCTATCTCTTAGAAACCAATCAGGTTTCTACAGGAATTGGCACCTTCTGGTATCCTACCAGGGTTGCCGGGCTTCATAGGGCCAGTCCCTCAGCCTCTCTGGATAAGAGTAAAATCTGATATGAAAAGTTGTTTTTATGGAATTGACTCCATTATAAAAATTGAAAACCATTTTCGTCAATCTTTTTCTGAAAAATTCTCAGTTTTTTTTGGAGCATCCATTCAAAAATCAGAGTCTGATTACGTTTTCTGCCTGTGGACCGCGTTTGCCTTCGACAATGGTAAATTCTACACGTTGTCTTTCATCAAGCGTTTTGAATCCTTCACCCTGAATGGCACTGAAGTGTACGAATACATCGTTACCTTCAGCGATCTGAATAAATCCGAAACCTTTCTCAGCATTAAACCATTTTACAGTATCCTTTGTTTTCAAGGGGCAAACCTCCATATTCAAAAATTATATGCTTCTCCTATTCACAGGTGTAAATAAAAATTCACATATTTTCAGGAGTCACCGCAATAATGAAGAAGACGATAATCCCTGAAAATATGTGAATTATGAACTTCCCATCTATTTTCTTTAACTTATAAAAATACTTTTCAAGTTTACCATGACTCAACAAAAAAAGCAATTATCTTCACAAAAAAACCAGGGCAAACTTGCCCCGGCAATAAGTTCCCTTCTGAACAGGACTTCTGCCTGTCCTTATCAATTCGGGAAATAAAGAGATTTAACAGGAGTCACACTTATCTATTCATTCGAAACAACTTAAGAAATTATGTCCTGATCCTTGGAAAATTTTTTATCACTGGGTGTAAACCTTTTCCTTTTTGCTTCAATTACATAATCTGTATTGAATTGACAAAAAGGAGGGAGTCTCTTGTCAGCTGCTTTGGACAGATTGTGCCGGCAATTCGGAAGAATCGTCGGAGGTCAGGCAAGTGTTATGAACGGCGTATGCTTTATTCAAAGGTTCAGGAATATCAATGCAACCATCCTGGGCCGGCGTACGCGTTCTCCCCTGGTTCTGCCAACATTTTTCTCCTTTGAAAGTCTCGACCGGCAAGGGCGGGCGCTCAATCTCGGAGAAACGGTTATTTTGCAAAGAGAAATTAACCCGTTTATTTCCGAATTGCGCAAACGAGGAATTCTCGTAACAGCTCTTCACAATCACTGGCTGTTTGAACGTCCCCGCCTGTTTTATATTCACTTTGAATCGGTCGAAAATCCGATCACATTTGCCCGAAAAGTTGCTGCTGCGCTCAGAGTGCTGAGAAATTGATGCAAGCCACCCCGCATCCGGGTGGCTTTTATATTTTCAGGTATAAATCTTCTTCCCGTTTTGAGACTTTGCCTCCATAGCCGTATAATGGACCTATCATCAATATGGAGGCCATCTATGGAAAAGACCTGGGTTGAAATCATGTTAGAACTTGGCATCTGGGCCATTCCGTTCAATTTATTGGTAAACACCCTTCTGAACCTGACAGGATTTATCCCGTCCCTGTTTATCACCACAACCAATGTGTTGGTCTGGGGACCGATCTGGGGCGGAATTCTGTCCTGGCTTGGTGAACTGCTGGGGGCCATAGCGGCATATATTCTCTATCGCAAAGGGCTGCGTGCCATCCGTTTCAATAACGCAAACCGCTGGAGATGGCTAAGATCTCTTCATCACCAGCCATATTACCGGCAATGGCTGCTGTTGATCCTGGCCAGGCTGATCCCCTGGATTCCAACAGGAGCTGTTAACCTCCTTGCTGCTCTGGCTTCTGTTCCCTTCCTTCTCTTTCTCAGTTCAACCGCGCTGGGAAAAATCCCGTCGATTGCATTAGAGGCCGGTACAGGTTATGGCTTTTGGAAGTTGGGAAAATTTCTCTGGCAGACAGAATAAACTGAAGCAAAACAGGGAAAAGGGATAGTATTCATATATCTCAAAACTGGAGGAATTTATATGGCGAAAGTTTTGATTCTGACTGGCGATGCTGTCGAAGCGCTGGAAGTTTTCTATCCTTACTATCGACTGCTGGAAGAAGGACATGAAGTAACCATTGCTTCCCCAACCAGGAAAAAAATCCAGACCGTTGTCCATGATTTTGTTCCTGAAATGGAAACATTTACTGAGAAATTGGGTTACGGTCTGGAAACGCACGCCGCCTTTTCGGAAATAAATCCAGCCGATTATGACGGGCTGATTATTCCCGGCGGACGGGCTCCTGAATATATACGCATGGAAAAAGAAGTTCCGGCCATTGTCAGCCATTTTTTTGAAAACAACAAGCCTGTTGGTGCCATCTGTCATGCCGCCCTTGTATTCAGCGTGATTCCGGATTCCGTCAAAAACCTGTCCATGACTGCTTTTACGACCTGCAAACCGGAAGTAGAAAGAACAGGAGCGCAATATGTAAGCAGCCCGCTTCATGTAGATCGGAATCTGGTTTCCGCCCATGCCTGGCCGGATCTGCCAGGATTTATGAAAGAGTTTTTACTTAAACTGAAATAAACCGGAAAAAAAGGAGTCGGATCGTCCGACTCCTTCCATATTCACATCAAAACAGGGCCAATTGATTGCTTTCCGGCAAACCTTTCAAACATCCCAACCGTTCCAGCACTTCGATGACGGTGCTGGATAACCGCGCTCTTTTCTGCAGATCCTCAATTGACAGGAATTCTCCCTGTTCACGGGCCGTGACGATGTTTTGCGCTGCACTTTCCCCAACCCCGGAAATCGAAGCAAACGGCGGGATTAACCGTTTTTCTTCATCAAGCCAAAATTTGACGGAGTCGGATTGATACAGATCAACTGGAGCAAACTTGATTCCGCGTGCATACATCTCCATCACCAGTTCCAGAGTGGCGGCCATAGATTTTTCCTTGGCCGATGCCTGGAAGCCCAGTTCATTGATTTCATTCAATTTGCGTTTTACGGTATCGTATCCTTTCAAAACGAGTTCAATATCAAATTCGCCTACACGCGTACTGAACAGAGCCGCATAGAAGGCTTCCGGATGGTAAACCTTGAACCAGCCAATCCGCACAGCCGCGGTTACATAAGCTGCGGCATGAGCACGCGGGAACATGTATTTGATTTTGCGGCAACAATCAATATACCACTCGGGAACCCCTTTTTCCCTCATCAAATCGGCCTCTTCGTCTGTCACGCCTCTCCCTTTTCTCACTTTTTCCATGAGCTTGAAAGCGGTTTTGGGGGGGAGCCCCATCCTCAGCAGGTACAGCATGATGTCATCCCGGCAACAGATTGCTTCAGAAATGGTACAGGTGCCTTCGTTAATCAGGTCTTGCACATTTCCCTGCCAGACGTCGGTTCCGTGGGAAAGGCCGGATACACGAACCAGTTCGCTGAACCGCTTGGGTTTGGCATCTTTCAGGATTCCACGTGCAAAGAATGTGCCAAATTCAGGAATGCCCAAAGTACCGTGTTCAATGCCGTTAATATCTTCAGGATTTACGCCGATGCTTTTGGTGCTGTGGAACAGTTCAATCACTTTTTTGTCCCCAAGCGGCACCTTGGTCGGGTCTACACCTGTCAATTTGTGCAACAGGCGCTGAATTGTCGGACCGGTGTGACCGAGCAAATCCAGTTTCAGGATCTTCCCGGAAATCGCCTTGTAATCAAAATGGGTTGTAATGGTTCCCGATTTTACATCATCGGCAGGATACTGAATCGGGGTAAAATCGTATACTTCCTTCTCCTGCGGAACAACCATCAAACCTCCGGGATGCTGTCCCGTTGATCTCTTGACACCGACACATCCCTGTGCCAGCCGTTCAATTTCTGCCCGCCTGAGGTTCATGTTGTTCATTTCGGCATATTTCTTTACGTATCCGAATGCCGTCTTTTCTTTCACTGTATTGATGCTACCGGCACGATAAATATGTTCCTTGCCAAACAGTTCCTCTGTATATTGGTGTGCACGCAACTGGTATTCGCCATCAAAATTCAGGTCGATATCCGGCTCCTTGTCTCCCTCAAAGCCAAGAAATGTTTCAAAAGGAATGTCATGCCCGTCTTTCCACAGTTCTTCCCCGCAGTTGGGACAATTTTTGTCCGGCAAATCAAATCCGCTCTCATAGGAACCATCGGTAATAAATTCACTGTACTTGCACTTTTTGCAGCGATAATGGGGAGGCAAAGGATTCACTTCGGATATATAACTTAAACAGGCCACAACGGAAGAACCGACAGATCCCCGCGAACCAACCAGATATCCGTCTTCAAGCGATTTGTTGACGATCTTTTGCGAAATCATGTACAATACGCTGAAACCATGTTTGATAATCGAGTTCAATTCGCGTTCAAGCCTGTCCGCCACAATATCCGGCAATTTCTCTCCATACCATTCGTGGGCCGTTTTATAACAAATCTCTTTTAATTCTTCGTCCGCTCCATCCAGATGAGGAGTATACGTTTCGTCCGGGAAGGGCTTCACCTTCTCGATCTGGTCAGCGATGGCACGCGGATTGGTTATCACCACTTCTTTGGCCTTTTCCTCGCCAAGATAGCGAAATTCCTGCAACATTTCATCAGTTGTGCGGAAATAGGCTTTGGGCAAAGGGCCCTGTGGTTTTGCCCCCGTCTGGTTGGCAGCCACAATTTCCCGGAAAATGGCATCCTGTTCATCCAGGTAATGTACATCTGCAGTTGCTACAACCGGCTTGCCCAGTTTTTCCCCCAGTTCCACAATCAAACGGTTGGCCTGGCGCAATCGCTCCGGACTTTCAACCAGTCCTTTGTCCACCAGGTGCATATTGATATCAACCGGTTGAATCTCCAGATAGTCATAAAAGCGGGCGATTTCTTCCACTTCTGCTTCCGATTTGTTCAAAGCCGCCTCAAACAGTTCTCCCCGCTCACAAGCGGAGCCCACCAGAAGTCCCTGGCGATGTTTGATCAGCTCACTGCGCGGTATGCGGGGAACCCGGTAAAAGTATTTCAGATGCGACATGGAAATCAATTTGTACAGATTTTTCATGCCTTCCTGGTTCTGTACAAGCAAAATGGCATGAAAAGGCCGGGTTCGCAACAAGTCGCGCTCACCGCGACTTTCATTCAATTGGTTCAAATGGGTTATCTCTTTCTGTTCGTTTGCCATTATCAGCATTTTCCATAAAATATGTCCGGTTGTTTCCGCATCATAAATGGCCCGGTGATGCTGTTCCAGCCTGATTCCGAGTTTGTCTGCAAGTGTATTCAAACGGTGGTTCCGCATGTCCGGAAACAGCATTCTTGCCAGTTCAAGCGTGTCAATGACAGGATTTTTTACAGGCTTCTGTCCGATCCTTTTAACCGCCTCCTGCAAAAAGCCCATATCAAAACGCGCATTATGCGCAACAAGAACACTGCCTTCGATAAACTCCAAAAAGTCCGCAACCACATCGTCCACTTCAGGCGCATCTTTCAACATTTCATCGGTGATATGGGTCAGTTCCACAATCTTTTTGGACAGGTTCCGGTGCGGATTGGCAAAGGTGGAAAAACGGTCGATGATTTTTCCATCTCTTATCTTTACACCCGCCAGTTCGATGATCACATCATGTACCGCTGACAGACCAGTCGTCTCCACATCAAATACAACATAAGTATCTTTAAGGAGTTCCCGTTCCTCTTCATTAGTAACAATCGGAACCCCGTCGTCAACGATATTGGCCTCAACACCATACAGAACCTTTATATCGTGCTCCTTACTGGCCTTGTAGGCATCAGGGTAAGCCTGAGCCACAGCGTGGTCCGTAATGGCAACTGCCGGATGCCCCCATTCGGCTGCCCTTTTGACAACCTGGGCAGCACTGGCAATCCCGTCCATTGCCGACATGTTTGTATGCATGTGAAGCTCTACCCGTTTTTCTTCTGCTGTATCCTTGCGGACAAACGTTTCCGGTTCGATTTCGGCAAAGTCATTTACCATCACGGTCAGTTCGCGGGAAAAGGTATCATACTGGACTCCACCCCGGACCTTCAGCCAGTCGCCATCCCGGACCTGCCCCAAAATGGCTGCCTGTTCCTTGTCCCTTGCAAATACCTTGCAGGAAATGGAACTCGTAAAATCGGTAAGGTTAAAGGTAAGCAATTTCCGTCCGCTCTTTAACTCTTTCAGCTCACTTTTAAAGACTTTCCCCTTGATGATTACGCTCCGTTCTTCTTCAACAATATCTATGATTTTGATCGGGTCCCCCTGTATGGTATAGCCAATTTTTTTCTCAACCGGCTTTCCGTCAGGCTCTTCCCGGCCATTGTCCCTTGATTTCCTGGCCAACTCCTTTTGTTCTGCCAGCGTTTTCTGTACCAGCGACTGCTCTTCCAGCACCCTTTTCTCCTGAAACTGTTCAATCATCGACTGTCCTGTTTCCACATCCCTGTCTGCGAAAACAACCGGCAACCTGATTCCGGTAATCCGTTCGTAATACTTCATAATATACCGGTCTACTTCCCGCTTTCTTGCCATCTCAAGTACTGTGGAATTGGGGAAAATAACGGTGATGCGGTTCCCTTCCACAAGCCACTTGGCCTGTCCGAACCAGGTGGAAGCAGCCGGGGTTACCTGGTCTTGCAAGTGCTTTTGAATAAAATACTTGTATTTCTGCAAGACTATTTCATGTTGGATTTGATCATAAGAAAAGTACATCTGGACCCGGATGAGTGGCTCAAAATGCTTCTTTACAAGTACCTGAAACTCCTCCCACAGA
>JBAVDL010000149.1:0-3628 GCA_049587175.1 Thermoactinomyces sp. | reverse complement strand
TTCCCTGACCCGCTGCTGGATGGTCTCATCTACCTGGTACAGCTCCACTTCCATTTTGGGTTGTCCGATCTGCTCAACGATTTGTTCCTGGAACGCCACTATTTTCTTGATGATTTCATGACCGTACAAAATCGCTTCCAGCATGATATTTTCCGGAATTTCATCCGATCCTGCTTCCACCATATTGATCCCTTTCTTGGTACCGGCGACTACCAGATGCATATCGGATTTTTCCGCCTGTTCCACAGTCGGATTTATTACAAATTCCCCGTCTACCCGGCCGACAACAACGCCTCCGATTGGTCCTTTAAACGGAATGTCCGAAATGGAAAGGGCAGCAGATGCACCAATCAGGGCAGCTATTTCTGAAGAACAGTCCTGATCAACCGACATGACTGTCGTTACAATTTGTACTTCATTGCGAAAACCTTCATCAAACAGAGGCCGGATCGGACGGTCAATCAACCGGGATGCCAGGATCGCTTTTTCGCTGGGACGTCCCTCCCGTTTAATAAAGCCTCCAGGGATTTTTCCGACTGCATAGAGACGCTCTTCATAATTTACGGTAAGCGGAAAAAAATCAGTATCACGCGGTTCCTTGGAAGCTACTGCGGTAGCAAGAACCGATGTATCTCCATAACGAACCATGACGGAACCATTGGCCTGTTTGGCAAATTTTCCAACCTCAAGTATCAATTTTCGTCCTGCAAAATCTGTTTCAAATATTGCAGATTCCATCTTCAACAATTTCCCCCTCTCAAAGACACAAATATTCCATAATTCTTCATATATACAGTATGTTCCTTCTCCTGATGTTTTAAAAGGACCGAAGTCAAAAAGCGGGGCAAGCTGCCCCGCTTTTATCTTATCGACGTAACCCGAGTTTCTTAATCAGTTCGCGATAACGAGTGATATCCTTCTTCTTCAGGTAGTTTAGCAAGTTGCGGCGTTGTCCTACCATCTTCAGAAGACCACGGCGAGAATGATGGTCTTTTTTATGATCTTGCAAATGATCATTTAACTCGTTGATCCGATAAGTCAAGATCGCGATTTGCACCTCTGGGGAACCGGTATCGCCATCATGTGTCTTGAATTCATTAATAATTTCTCTTTTGCGTTCATTTGATAATGCCATACTGTTTATCCTCCTTAATTTACAACCCCTGTAACCCAGAACATCGTCGAGGCATCGATGAACCGAGCTAAGGTTACTGACAGCAACGAACTGTCGCCAAATAATTTTACCATAATAGAAATATAAGTACAATATTGTTATTCCACTAATGACTTTAACCACTGATCTGCTTCCAGACGGTCTCTTTCAATCTGTTTGACTAACGCATCCATGTTTTCAAATTTCCGCTCTTCCCGCAGAAAATGATAAAAACAAACCTTGATTTGCTTGCCGTAAAAATTTCCGGATCGCTCCAGCAAGTGCACTTCCAGTCTTTCGCGCGGGGAAGGGTCTGAAAATGTCGGGCGCACTCCAATATTCATCAGGCCATATGAAAAAATTTCATCCACCTGTGCCTTCACAATATAAACCCCTGAACGGGGAACAAGATAAGGCAATTGCAGATTGATGTTTGCAGTGGGATATCCCATCAGTCTTCCCCGCTGATCCCCTTTGACTACAGATCCTTCCAGCGAATAAGGGCGTCCCAGAATCTGCCGTGCCGTACACATGTCTCCCTCGGACAGTGCCTGCCTCAAACGTGTACTGCTAACGGCAATCCGGTCATGCTGGATCGGATTGACAATTTTCAGCTGAAAATATCCGCTCCCGAGGGTAGCCAAATCCTGCGCTTTCCCTTCTGCACCACGGCCAAATCTGAAATTAAATCCGGTAACAACACCTTTGACACCTATTGGCAATAAAAATTGCGTTACAAACGCTTCCTTTGTCAAGGCAGACAAATGTTGGTCAAAACGGACAACAAACACTTTTTTTACACCTAATCGTGCAAATTGGGCCAGTTTTTCCGGAAGAGGTGTCAGATAGCGCCGAATGGAATCCTTGCCCAGAACTTCGCGCGGATGCGGATCAAATGTCATTACTGCCGGGGTAACACCCAGTTCCTCCGCCAGCAATACTGCTTCCCTGATTACTGCCTGGTGTCCCCGATGAACACCATCAAAAAAGCCGATTGCCACCGATACAGGTTCCGGATTTATCGATTTGTCTAGCGGGTACATTAAATGTATCGTTTGCATTTACTCCACATCCCGAAAAACTTTTTCTGGTTTTGCCAAATTATCGGAAATAATCCGGTAAACAGCGCAAAAAACGCCTGAGCTGGTATAAACTCGTACAAGCTGATTTTCCCTGAACTTCCCGCCGGCTTCCGGGAACTGCAGGTTCCACCCATCATAAACTTTTTGGGCATCTTCATCACGGACTACCAGACTTGGAAGAACTGATACGGCTTCATCCAACCGGGTCAAATGCTTCTGCCAGGTATTTTGCCCGCTGATTTGCTCCAGTTCTTCCAAAGTATAGCAATCGTCCAGATGAAAAGGGCCGCTTTGTGTCCGCACCAGGGAGGTCATATGGGCAGGATAACCCAGTTCTTTTCCTATATCCACACAAAGCGTGCGAATATACGTTCCTTTGGAACAGAGAACCTCAAAGGAAATTTCAGGATAAGCCCCCTTTGTTATCCCCTTCAGCTTCAATTCATAAATATGGACGGTACGGGAGGGCCGGTCTACCTCAATTCCTTTGCGTGCCAGTTCGTATAAACGGCGGCCGCCTACCTTTACCGCTGAATACATTGGCGGAACCTGCTCCAGCGGACCGACAAAACGGTCAAAAACCTTCTCTACCTGCTCCGTCTCAATCGGGCCAACCGTTTCAACCTGTTCGACAATTTTACCTGTCTGGTCTTCCGTTTCAGTGGAAATTCCCAGCTTCAATCCCCCTTGATACCGCTTGGGCTGATCCTGCAAGTATTCAGCCAGCCGGGTTGCCTGTCCCAAACAAACAGGTAGCACGCCCTCCACTTCCGGATCAAGCGTGCCAGTATGACCAGCTTTCTTTTGCTTTGTCAAACGGCGAACAATCGCAACAATGTCATGGGATGTGTATCCTTTTGGCTTTCGTACAGGCAAAATCCCATGGCATTTCATTACACTTCACACTCCTGTTTCAATGTTGACTGAACCAGGGGCAAAACGCGATCATGCGCTTCCTGAAGTGTCCCGTAAATACTGCATCCCGCTGCACGGGCATGTCCGCCTCCGCCAAATGATTTTGCCAGACTCCCAACATCCACCAGTTCTCTTGACCGAAAACTGACCTTGACTATTCCGTCATCTGTTTCATGAAATAAAATCCCAACATCCACACCATAAATATTGCGGGCATAATTGACAATTCCGTCCAAATTCTCATGTGAATTTGCAAATTGCTCTATATCCCTTTTTCTGAGATCCATCCATGCAACCAGACCGTTCTCCGATTTCTGCAGTGTGGACAAAGCCGTTTTTAACAGATGCAACTGTTCCATTGTAACAGTTTCCAAGACGGCATCGGCAATCTTGTGAGACGCTATCCCTGTTTCAACCAGTTTTGCTGCCTGCAAAAGCACTTTCGAAGAAGTGTTGGAATAACGAAAGCCTCCTGTAT
>JBAVDL010000148.1:0-2038 GCA_049587175.1 Thermoactinomyces sp. | reverse complement strand
GTCGATCTGGGGGAATGGTGGGAAGCGGATACCGGTCTGCCCATTCCTCTCGGTTCCATTATTGCCCGCCGTACGCTGGATGTAGAGAAGATTGCGGACTGGATCCGCGCTTCGGTGGAATATGCCTGGGCCCATCCGGACGCATCCCGGGAATATGTCATGCATCATGCCCAGGAAATGGATCCGGAAGTGGCCAGGCAACACATTCAACTCTATGTGAATGATTTTACCGCCAATCTTGGGGATGAAGGGTACAATGCCATCCATTACCTGCTGGATCGGGCTGCCCGGGAAGGGCTTGTTCCCGAAGTATCGCCGGAACTTTTCCGTTAAGAAACTAAACAAGAAAGTACAGATGGCCCAAAGAGGTCATCTGTTTTTAATTTTTGAATCAAATTTCATTTTAATATCGGAAACAAATATTTCTCCATACTTGAAAAAATGGCTGAAGGGAAAAAGACCTAAATGAAATTTCTTGCAGGAGGTTCCGTTTGCATGAAAATCTTAATTCGATGGATCGTTATTCTTTTTATCTTAGTAGCGGGAGTGGACATTTTTGGAATTGGTACAAGTTATGCCAACCCTGACGGCGGCAGTTTTGAAGTTCCAGACATACAAAAAGACTTTGAGCAATTTGAGCAGGCACCCCAACCACAAGAAGAAACGCCAGTTCCCCCAAATGTGCGAGTAGAAGAAAGGGGAAGCTGGGAGAAGATCAGTGGGCCATTCAAAAATACCTGGAACTGGGCAGAAGAAAAAGTTTCCGATGCCTGGAAATGGTCAAAAGATACCGTGTCATCTGCCTGGGATGGAATAGTCGAGATCATTTCCAAGATTGCCGATGTGGTTGTGAATGCCGGTACAACCATATGGAACTGGATCTTGGAACATAAAGGACCGGTTGTCGCCATTCTGAGCATTCTTGGTGTCTTCGTGACAGTCATTGGATTTATTTTTGCGGCGCCCGTTGCCGTCATTATAGGGAGCGGGATTCTGATTGGTGAGCTTGTCAGCGGACTTTTTTCCTGGATTTCAGGAAACGGGTTTTTCAGTGACGAGATGCTGCTTGACATGTTGATTGGTGGCATCGCGGGGGGGATTGCTTCGTTATTTGGCTGGTTAGCAGGAGTCGGGGCTGTCGGCAGCAGTGCGGTACGCTGGCTTGGAACCAGAATCCCTTGGCTGGAAAGAGCCTTTCCCAAAATATTTGGTGGCAGTGTTGGTGCTGGTGTCGACCAAAGCCTGTGGGATCTGTTGAAGGAAGGAAAAATCAACTGGAAGAATTCCCTTATTGCCGGTGGATTGGGATTTGTTATGCTCTTGGGCGGGGAATATGCCGGCGTCAAATTCTTCAAGAATTGTGTTGCCTATGAGCAGCCAACAAACAGTTACTTGGCGGTAATGCTGCCCAAACTGGATTGTTTTTACTCACCGGATCAAGGTGGGGGGAGTGGAACAACAAGAGAAATAAGTAAAAACTTAACAAAAGCTATTGTTACAAAAAAAAGTGTTAAAGATATATTAACTGAAGAAAAAGCACAGCCACATATATTTTCTGCCCAGCATAGAAAAGATGGCATTATGAATGCTGGAAAGGATGAAGCTGATATAGTTAACAAGATTTTAAAGGTAATTTATGATTTGAACGAACAAGGGAAATTAAAAATTGGACCGAATACTATACAAACTACATTACAGAATACTAATGTTGAAATCAGAGTCTTTATTACTAAAGATGGAAAAATGATGAAAGTAAATGGTATACCGGGGTGGTCAGAAAGATTTAAAAATAAAGCAATTAAGCATCCCGGTTTATAACAATAATTTATATGTTTGTGTCAGTTGTATTTGATTTACTCTATATTTATAACGATAAGTAACTGACAGGAGGTAAGTGTCATGTTGGTAAGGGGAGAGATTTACAATGTATAATGAAGAAATAATAAAAGGGTTCCTAAAAAATGAAGATTATACTAAACTTGAAAGTTATTTGGATCAGTATTTGGGGCAAAATCCAGAAGATATAGATGTATGGTTG
>JBAVDL010000147.1:0-9557 GCA_049587175.1 Thermoactinomyces sp. | reverse complement strand
GAGTGGGTACTCTTTCTGCCTATAGTAACGAAATGTTCTATAAGTTGTCAACTTATTCTCAAAAAAGCCTCCGAACAAATTGTTCGATTTATAAAAATTTATTTAAATATAACTTATATATTCATTTGATTTTAATCAAAAACCTCATATTACTACTTTCTCATTCCCGGGTGTCCTTTTTGGCTTTCATTAATCATTTCGTACCAAAGAGCCGGTCGCCTGCATCTCCAAGACCTGGAACAATATAACTTTTTTCATTCAGCTCCGGGTCTACTGCAGCTACATAAATATCTACATCATCATGCTCTTTTTGTACGCGTTTAATACCGGCTTCAGCAGCAATCAGGCACATCAGCCGGATGTTTCGGGCTCCCATTTCTTTCAGGGCACTGATCCCGGCCGTTGCAGAACCTCCGGTTGCCAGCATGGGATCAATCAGGATTAATTCCCGTTCACCGATATCTGAAGGCATTTTGGAGTAGTATTTTACCGGTTCCAGTGTAACCGGATCGCGATACATCCCCAGATGTCCAACCTTGGCCGTGGGAATCAGCTTAAGAATGCCATCTACCATACCAAGTCCGGCACGCAGGATCGGAACCAGCCCCAGTTTTTTCCCGGCCAGCACCTTGCATTTTGCTTTCGTAATTGGTGTTTCCACTTCCACTTCCCGAAGCGGCATATCTCTGGTAATTTCATAAGCCATCAAAGCTGCCACTTCATCGACAAGCTCGCGAAATTCCTTGGTTCCCGTGTTTTTGTCGCGAATATAAGTCAACTTGTGCTGAATGAGCGGATGATCAAATACATAAACATTACCCATAACGCTCCACCTCTTTTTATCTGTTTGACCATTCATTTGATTATACCCATAATCCACTTAACATTAACAGTTATTTACATAATTGTTCCTGGAAAAACAATCCAATGCACAAAAAAGTATGCTTTCCCGTAAAAGTCCGATCCTTGACGGATCGGACTCTGGTAATATTGAAGATCAAATTGAAGATCAATAGGAGAGATCCGGATACAAAGGATAGGCTTTGGTCAGCTGGGCCACACACTGTCTGGCTTCCGCCTGAACCTGACTGTCCTCCGGGTTTTTCAATGTCATCCCGATAATCCGGGCAATTTCTTCCATTGCTTTCTTGTCCATTCCGCGACTGGTTACCGCAGCTGTTCCAATTCGGATGCCGCTGGTTACAAAAGGTTTCTCCGGATCAAACGGAATGGCATTTTTGTTTGTTGTAATCCCTACATCATCCAGAAGAGCTTCCGCTTTTTTCCCGGTCAGACCGAAATTGCGCACATCAATCAAAATCAGATGATTGTCCGTACCGCCAGAAATCAGCTCAAACCCCTGTTCCTTGAGGGAAGCTGCCAGCTGGCTGGCATTGTCTACGACCTGCTTGCTGTATGTTTTAAACTCATCTGTAAGCGCCTCGCCCAGGGCAACCGCTTTTGCGGCAATCACATGCATGAGTGGGCCGCCCTGAATTCCGGGGAATATCGATTTGTCGATCTGCTTTGCATATTTTTCTTTGCACAGGATCATGCCACCCCGCGGACCGCGCAGTGTTTTATGAGTGGTGGTCGTTACAAAATCTGCATACGGAACGGGACTGGGATGAAGGCCGGTTCCCACCAGACCGGCAATGTGAGCCATATCTACCATCAGGTAGGCTCCCACTTCATCGGCTATTTCCCGAAATGCCTGAAAATCAATGATGCGCGGATAGGCACTGGCTCCTGCCACAATCAGCTTCGGCTTATGTTCCAAGGCAACCCTGCGAACTTCATCATAGTCGATGCGATGGGTATTGCGGTCAACACCATAGGCAACAAACTGATAAAGTTTACCGGAGAAATTGACCGGACTTCCATGCGTCAGGTGGCCACCATGTGCCAGATTCATCCCCAGGACAACATCACCGGGAGAAAGTACCGAAAAATAAACGGCCATATTGGCCTGTGCCCCTGAATGAGGCTGCACATTGGCATGTTCTGCACCAAATAGTTCCTTGGCGCGTTCCCTGGCCAGGTCTTCAACAACATCAACATATTCACAGCCGCCATAATACCGTTTGTTCGGATATCCCTCAGCATACTTGTTTGTCATAACAGTTCCCATTGCTTCCATTACCGCCGGGGAAACAAAGTTTTCAGAAGCAATCAGCTCAATTTTGTTTTGCTGGCGATCCAATTCCTGACGAATAGCTTCAGCCACTTGCGGATCTCTGTTTCTTAACGTTTTCATGATATGCCTCCTTAATATTCGGTTATTTTATATATTCTATCAAACCGATTCTCTTTTAGGGACATATATTTCAGATTTTCCGTTCATAAATTGCCCGTGCTCCTCCAATCAATTTGGGCCGGGTTTTTGCCATCGTGACATGTGCTTTTCCTATTGTCCGCTGTGTGGACCGTACCGGAACCGCCACCGGCTTGAGATGCATGCCAATCAGTGTATCTCCGATATCAATGCCTGCATCCGCCTGAATCTGTTCTACTATTACAGGATCCTGCATATGCCTGAAAGCATAAGCAGCCATCGCCCCGCCGGCATTATGGACAGGCACCACCATCACTTCAGGCCATCCAAACTTTTCAGCTGTTTGCCGTTCTACAACCAATGCCCTGTTTAAATGTTCACAGGTCTGAAAAGCCAAATGAAACCCTGTTTGCCTTTGAACATCACAGATTCCATCATACAATAATTTGGCAATTTCTTCACTTCCGGAAGTGCCGATTTTTTCACCGGCCACTTCACTGGTGCTGGCTCCCACCACCAGCACATGCCGTGAGTTCAAAGGCATTGCTTTCAGCAAGTCGCCAAGTGCTTTTTTGACTTCTTCCTGCAGCATTACTTCTCATCTTCCAATGCAGCAACCTTTTCCAAGCGTCGCAGGTGCCGGTCTCCCTGAAACTCTGCAGACAGCCAGGTGCGTACGATGGATTTGGCCAGGTCAATTCCCACAACCCGCTCGCCCAGTGCCAGGACATTGGCATTGTTATGTTCACGGCTCATTCTCGCAGAATATTCATCTGTAACAACGGCACAGCGAATTCCTTTTACTTTATTGGCGGCAATGGACATGCCAATTCCTGTTCCGCAAATCAATATGCCCCGGTCAAACTCTCCTCCGGCTACCCGTTTGGCTACCGGTCCGGCATAATCAGGATAATCAACAGATGTATCACAATCACAACCAACATCCTCATAAGAAATTTCCATTTCCTCAAGCAAACCTTTGATCTCTTCTTTCAAACGTCGACCACCATGGTCAGAGCCCAGTATGATTTTCATAGTCTCAAAACTCCTTTCCGTTTCCTTTCCCAGTATACCCTATTCATCTTCAGAATGGGATGGCGACAATTCCCGTTTCCATCGTTCAATGATCCTGTAAATATATTCTTTCAATTCTTCGGCACATTTTCGATAAGTTTCCACATCTCCGCCGAACGGATCGGCAACATCCAGGTGCCTGGTCTGATTCAATTTTTCCAGACAGTTTTTTTTCTCTTTTTCCAAGGGTTCCAGTGCTTCATCAAGCGCCCGGCTGGCGCCTTCCGGCCAGGGCTCGTCCGCTTTCAACCCGAATTTTGCCTGTATTTCAGCCCGCCGATTCTCTGCTTCCATATACAAATGATCCAGTTTCTGGTGAATCTCGTCCAGCCCCTCTCCCCACAAGGCATATTCTTTCAATGTATAAACCTTTCCGGCGGTTTGGGGGAAATTGTGAACAATCAAATGCTTGTGTGCTCCGGTCATCGACAGGATCAAATCCGCCCATTCAATCAGTTGCGAATTGAGCGCCTGGGACTCGTGATCAACTACAATGCCTTCTTCTTTCAGAACCTGAACTGCCTGCGGGGATGGTTTGATTCCGTCGATCGCCGATACACCGGCTGATTTCACTTCCACAGAAAGCCGGTTTTTTTCAGCCATCTTGCGCAGGATTGCTTCAGCCATCGGACTCCGGCATGTATTTCCAGTACAGACAAACAGTATTTTCTTCACTCATTTCACCTCGGGGTATCTGTTCTTGATTATCCGTTAAACAGGCAAAATATATGATCGTACTTCCTTCTTTCTTTTTAAAAAACATATCATTAAACGACCTGTTTCTTCCACCCTTCCGCCTTTTTTCCCGTAACAGAAGTCAAAACAGAAATTTGCTGCCGAGACAAAGCAAAATAAAGCCGCCAACCATTTCTCCATAACGGCCCATCCATCCGCCCACAAACCGCCCGAGCAAAAGGCCGGATCCGGTCATCATGAGACCGGCAACCCCAAATAAAAGAACCGTCAGAAGTACATCTGTATTAAACAATCCCAGACTCAGTCCCGCCGAGAGGGAATCCATGCTGACGCTGAGTGACAGCACCAATGTTTCAGCAACCGACTGGACCCGCATTTCCTCTGTCTCTGATCCCTTGATAACGTGGTATAGCATGTTCAGCCCCAACAGACATAACATCCCCCCGCCAATCATGACAGCAATTTCCTTGATTACAGAGCTCAGAACATACCCCAGACCGATTCCCACAAGCGGCATCAAAATATGGAAAAGACCAACCGACAGGCTTAGCCAAGCCATCTGTCCGGCAGACAACCGTCTCATTCCCAGTCCGATTCCCAATGAAAAAGCATCCATTCCAAGTGCAATTGCAATCATTATCAAGGTAAATACTTGGCCCCATTGTACCAGCGTCAGCTCCATTTGCCATCCCCCTGTCCATGGTTGGTGCTTGTACAGCATATGCGCTTTTCCTGAAAAAAGAACCGGGGATGACTACAGACAGGACAGCAGAAATCTGTTTCTGAGTATTGGTTTCCGTTAAAAATGTTTTTGAATGATGGGAGAAGAAGTTTCGTTTAAAAAAATCGTCCCGAAATCCGGTAAACCGGCATAAAAAAAGAGCCTGTTTATCAGACTCCTTTTTCCTCCGGCTCAGACTTCAATAATGTTGCCGGATGCCGCTTTTTTCATCCGATTCATTACTGAATAAAACAGTCCCCGCTCCGGAAATGATTCCGCAAAGATCATGTCCACTTTCTGTTCATCAAAGCGGCGCAGCGCATCATACAAATGGTGTGCCACACTGTCAGGTTTCTGGCGGGATCCGGCTGCAATCACGCAGTCAGCGTGATACTTCTCCCTGTTTTCCTCCGTTGTCAGCACCCCGACCCGTTTCCCTTCTTCCCGGGCTTCATGAATCCTTTTTTGTATGTAAGCTGCCACCCGTTCAAGCTCCCCTTTAATCAGCCACATTTCTCCTTGCGGCGCATAATGGCGATACTTCATTCCAGGCGATCGGGGAATTTGCTTCTGATCCTGAATCCCGGGATCAACCTTTACTTCCCCCAATGTTTCCCGCAACTGCTCCAGGGTAATCCCCCCTGGACGAAGCAATACAGGAATTTCTCCGCTCAGGTCAACAATCGTCGATTCCACACCAATTCCTGCCGGACCACCATCCAGAATTGCATCTATTTTCCCTGCCAGATCCCGCCACACATGTTCGGCCGTGGTTGGACTCGGTTTTCCGGAACGGTTGGCACTGGGGGCTGCCACTGGAATCCCCACCTCGTTTAAAAGGGCAAGGGCAACCGGATGATCCGGCATGCGAATTCCTACTGTAGGAAGTCCGGCTGTAACCTTGCCGGCCAGGTTATGCCGATGGGGCAAAACCAGAGTAAGCGGTCCAGGCCAATATTTCTGCATCAATATTTGTGCGGACTCGGGTATGACAGCAGCCCACTGCTCAAGCTGCCCCCTGTTCCCGATATGAATGATCAGCGGATTATCCGACGGCCTGCCTTTGGCAGCAAAGATCCCGGCGACACTTTCATCGGACGTTGCAATTGCTCCAAGTCCATAAACGGTCTCCGTGGGAAAAGCGACCAGTTTCCCTGCCTTCAGCAATGATGCTGCTTTCCGGACTTCTTCTGACTGTTGCAAACAGACGCCCTTCAGCCCGCTGTCAACTCGAAACCATTCTGTCTTTCTCAAGATGTATTCCCTTCTTCCACTTATTGTTCACCTATAATAGCACAAACCCGGCTTTCAGTGGGGCAAAGGCTGTTTTTTGAAATGGTAAACCATCGGCTGGCCCTGGGACATGGATTTGAGCAGATGTTCCGATTGGTGAAGCAGTTCCGGAATCTCTTTCTGATCCATTTTGACAAAACCAAGTTGAGTAAAAAAGCGGGTGGATTGCCCGGCCAACAGGTATATACGGGACAATCCCATTTTTTCGGCATACAGAAGCAATTCCCGGATCATATCCACTCCCACTTTGCTGTTCCAGGGTGCCCGCTCCAGTACAAACGAACGGATCAAACCATAGGGAGGATACACCTCCATCCCCACTACTCCTACCATAGGTGAAACCTCTCCCTTGTTTTGTGAAGGAATTTCGGCAATAAAAAAATGCTGGAGATGCTGCTCGATTCCCCGGTCTCTCAAGCCAACCTCCTTGATCAGTTTCCGAATCTGAAACAGATCCTTTTTTTCCGCTTGACGAATGACAAACACAAGAATCCCCCATTTCCGCTAATTCTTTATTAATAGCGGTATGAAAAGGGGGATGTTTATAGAACCGGAATTAACCGGCTTCAATCTGCAAGCCACTGTTTTGCCTTGTCCAGCAACAAAAACCGGACTTCCATCTTTTGTCTGGACTCTTCCTTTTTTTCCTTTTCCAATGAAGCATAGGCAGTTTGCGTTGAGGCAACCGATGTAGAAAAAGAAGAATCCTCCCGGGTGACGGCATCGCCATTACTCATATCAATAAAACAGAGCGGAGGAAACAATACACACCACCAGTTTTCCCCTTCTCCACGGCCAATTGTAATCCGGAGCGCCTCATAATTGCCGGCAGGATAAACTTTCGTGCCGTACAATTTGGTTGGAAAGGGAACCGTCCCGTAATCAATATGGAATGTATCGTCATAACCGTACCGGTTCATGGTTTGCTGTACAATTTTTTCAAAACGCGGCAAATGTGCTCTTACCATGGTTCTTGCTTCTTCAAGGGTACGCGGCTTGTCCGCCCAACTGCCGATTTCTTCAATAATTTCATCACGGACTTTTCGTTTAAGCCATTGATCTTCAGGGTGGTCGCTGTTAGCCAGTATTCGCAGACGAATCGCCTGATCCGGAATATCCTGGACAGCCTCTGCCCGGGAACCTGAGAACGTCTTGCCCCATCCGCTCAAGTGATTGTCGTAAAGTAAAAAAACAATTCCAAAACATCCCAATAAAGCCGGTAAAAGATAAGTCCATTTACGCATGCCAAACATCCTCCTCTTTATCCCTACCCACAGTATGGACAGAGAGGAGAAAATTTAATCCATCTTTTCTTATCCGGTCCCAAACCAACCCATCACAATCCGGTCCCGCCCTGCCAGATCCTGTCTGACCTCGACACGCCTGACATGTTTCATGCCTTGAAGCAGCCCGGCCACTCTGTCTCCCTGGTCTGCCCCAATCTCAAAAGCAATCAGCCTTTGACTTACAGGCCAACCGTCCAGTTGCCGGACAAGGGTCCTGTATGCATTCAGTCCGTCGGGACCGCCATCCAATGCAAGACGGGGTTCGTACCGGGACACTGTTTTTTCAAGCTTGCCAATTTCCTCCGCAGGAATATAGGGCGGGTTGGAAACAAGGATATCGATCGGAGGATATTCCTGTTGAAGGGGTTGCAAATAACTTCCCTCAATCCAAAAAATCCGTTCTTCCACTCCAAATTTGCGCGCGTTCCGTCTGGCAACAGCCAGGGCCTGCCGGGACAAATCAATAGCTGTAATCCGCCAGAGAGGTTTTTCCAGAGCAAGCGTTATGGCAATCACACCGCTGCCTGTTCCAACATCGACAACATGAAGCGGCTGATTGGCGGATATAGCTGTTCCTTCCTGCAAAACAGCTTCTACCAGCAGTTCTGTTTCCGGTCTCGGGATCAACACGCCGGGTTCTACTGCAAAGGTCCGTCCAAAAAAAGCCTGGTCCCCGACAATGTATTGCAAAGGTTCTCCCTGAATGCGGCGTTCGAACCATTCCTCCAGTTTCAGGTCCAGGGCGGACTGCCAGGGCTCCTGCATTCTTGCAAAAAACTGCGCCCGATCCCACCCGAGAATCCGCCGCATCATATATTCTGCCTCAAACTCCGGGGAGGCAATTCCGTTTTTCTGCAAAAAAGAGGAAGCCTCCCGCCAAACTTTCCGAACCGTGCGATCATCCATCTCTCTCACCCTTTATTTGGAAGGAGCCGCTTCCTGTTGTTTGAGAAGCTCGGTTTGCTCATGCAGGATCAAGGCATCTATAATTTCTTCCAGGTCTCCGTTCAAAACCAGATCCAGCTTATGCAGGGTCAGACCAATCCGGTGATCCGTCACCCGGCTTTGCGGAAAATTGTAGGTGCGGATCCTTTCACTCCGGTCACCTGTTCCAACTGCCGATTTTCTCGCACTTGCCATTTTTTCCATTTCTTCCTTCTGTTTCAGGTCAAGCAACCTTGCGCGAAGAACACGCAAAGCTTTTTCCTTGTTGCTGTTTTGCGATTTTTCATCCTGACAGGAGACCACGATTCCAGTGGGAATATGGGTAATCCGCACTGCCGACTGCGTCGTGTTGACACTTTGCCCTCCAGGCCCGCTGGAGCAAAATGTATCAATCCGAAGATCTTTGTCATTAATTTCAATTTCCACTTCTTCCGCTTCCGGGAGTACAGCAACCGTCGCAGTCGAAGTATGAATGCGCCCTCCTGATTCTGTTTCCGGAACGCGCTGGACCCGATGGGCTCCGCTTTCATATTTTAACCGGCTGTATGCCCCATGACCCTGAATCGAGAAAACAACTTCCTTGAATCCGCCCAGCCCGGTTGTATTGGCTTCCAGCATTTCCACTTTCCAGCCCTGTTTTTCCGCATAGCGGGTGTACATCCGATACAGATCCGCTGCAAACAAAGCCGCTTCTTCCCCTCCAGCAGCCCCTCGCACCTCAACAATCACGCTTTTGTCGTCATTGGGATCCTTGGGAAGCAGAAGAATTTTAATTTTTTCTTCCAATTCTTCTTTCCGTGCGCTCAGTTCATCGATTTCCGCTTTGACCAACTCACGCATCTCTTCATCCAGCTTTTCTTCCAGCATGGCTTTCGCATCGTTCAATTGCTCAATGACCTGTTTATATTCTAAATAAGCCTGGTTTTTTTCTTCGAGCCCGGCCTGTTCCTTGGAATATTCCCGCAGCTTGTTTGAATTGTTGATCACTTCCGGATCACAAAGCAAACGACTTAATTCTTCGTACCGTTGATGAATCGCCTCCAGACGATCTAACACCTGTGCTCACTCCTAACCCAATCCGATCTCGTTTATCTCGTATCACTTGATTTTACCACAAGCTTTGCTCAATATGGAAGAAAACAAAAGACACCGGCTTGTTAACAATGGTATGATGAGAACAGTGAGACTGACAATTCAAAAGAGAAGGAGAGCTCTTATGACAGAAGTTATCATAAATGTCCTTAATAACCTGATTCTGTTTACTCCG
>JBAVDL010000146.1:0-3515 GCA_049587175.1 Thermoactinomyces sp. | reverse complement strand
GGCCCCGCTCGACTTGCATGTATTAGGCACGCCGCCAGCGTTCATCCTGAGCCAGGATCAAACTCTCCAAAAAAGTTTGATTGCTCAATAAGAATTAACGAGTCACTGTCTTCACTCTTCAGTTTTCAAGGAACACGTTCTTTCGTTGTTTGCCGCCATCTCGCGGCGACAGATATGATATTAACATGCTCATGAAAAATAGTCAACACTTTTTTTGTTTTTTATACCCCAATAAAAATAATTTTTACAGCCGCCAAATAAATTAGCCCCGGAAAACCTAGAACTCCCGCTACAAAAGCGGTGACCAGATTGATTGGAATCTGTATATGAACATATTGCCCCAACATATTAACCACAAACAGGATCAATGCTCCGACAGCAGTGTACAGTATTCCTTTTCCAATCCAGAAAAGCGGTGTTTTTACCGAACGATTTATTCCCATAAAGAATAAAATTCCCAGTACTCCAACTCCGATCCACCATCTATAATCCAACATTTGATCTCCTCCAGAAACGTAATTTTCCTTCAGTTTCTCTCAAAATAAAAGCGACAACTCCTTTAATAAGAAAGTGTCGCTTTTATCCTATGCACAAGGTTGTCAGATTCATGACTGAATTTATATTTCCCGTCTTCCTTCCAGAGCTTTCGTCAATGTGACTTCATCCGCATATTCAAGATCCCCTCCGACCGGGAGACCGTGAGCAATTCGGGTCACTTTCAGTCCAAATGGTTTGGTCAACCGGGACAAATACATTGCCGTTGCTTCTCCTTCAATGTTGGGATTGGTTGCCAGGATCAACTCTTTTACTGTTTCATCCTCTAACCGCTTGAGCAGATCAGGGATTTTCAAATCATCCGGACCGATTCCTTCTATAGGAGAAATGGCCCCATGCAATACATGATATAAGCCATTGTATTCACGGGTTCGTTCCATTGCGATCAAATCCTTTGTGTCTTGCACAACACAAATCACCGACCGGTCCCGGTTCTTATCCGAACAAATAGGGCACGGATCCCGATCCGAAATATTGCCGCATATGGAACAATGGCATAAATCACGCTGTACCCGTACCAATGCTTTGGCCAAATCCATCACATCTTCTTCCTCCATGGTCAGTACATAATAAGCAAGGCGCTGGGCAGTTTTGGGACCAATCCCCGGCAAACGCATAAATCCTTCGATCAGTTTCGAGATTGGTTCAGGCACATACAACGTTCGCCACCTCGAGTCTGCTTGTCGTTTTAAAATAGACCGGGAACATTCATGCCACCCGTAAATTTGCCCAGATCCTTGGCTACCAGCTCATCTACCTGCTTCATTGCTTCATTCATGGCAGCCATGATCAAATCCTGCAGCATATCTATATCATCCGGATCCACAACTTCAGGAGCAATCTCTATCCCCAGCAATTGCTTATGTCCATTCATTTTTACTTTAACCACACCGCCGCCAGCAGTTCCTTCAACTTCTTTTTTCTCCAGTTCCTGCTGGGCTTTTGTCATCTCTTGCTGCATTTTTTTCAACTGTTTCATCATTTGATTCATATTACGCATAAAAAATCCGCCTCCCTATTTTAACAGGCTTATTGGTCATCCATAATTTTCACAATATCTTCACCAAACAACCTAACAGCCTTTTTTACTATATCATGATCAGCCTTTGGCTTCGATTCTTTTCCTTGACCTTCCGGTTCAGAAGTGTGAATATCCAGTTTTCGCCCAAGCTTCTCCCAATCTTCAACCATTACTGTTTTTAATTGCATCCGGTTTCCCATGATCTTGGACAGAACTTCTTCAATTAAAGATTTATTGCTTTCCTTATTCGTAGTCTCCCGGTGAATTTTACTTTTAAATGCCACAATGACGGCATCTTTGGTTGCTCCGACAGGTTCCCCGTCAATCAACCAGGCATGAACAGTAATTTTTTCTTCCTTAACACGATGAAGCACTTCTGGCCAGATTTTTTTGATACGGGACAGCTGCTGATCAGAAAGTTGCTGAATCCAGGCGCTGTTTACAGGCGGAGCAGAGGCCCTGTGGCTTGATGGTGCGGGTTGCACTTTTTGATCAGGAGGCAATTCTTCCTTGAGAGAGGTTCTGTTTTTCAGCTGATGAACTGTACTTTCCAGCTGCCTGATCCGTAATTCAAGCTTCCGAACAGTATCCGACGATGCCCCGTCCGAAGCCGGTTCGGAAATATGTGCCAACCGAACCATAGCCATTTCCAGCAGCACCCGTGGGTGAGTCACCCATTTCAGTTGTTGCTGAAAATGTACCAATAACTCCATCATTTGTGTCAGCCGTGCTTCTGTCAACTTTTGAGCTGCTTTTTCTACAGAATCAATCCATTGTCTTCCCTTTTCGTGCTTCATCAGCGAAGGAGCCGTCTGAAACAGCAAAAGATCGCGGCAGGTATGGATGAAATCCTGTATCAGGTTCTCCGGTTCAACCCCGTTTACAATAAACCGGTCAAGCTTCTCAAGGGCCGAGGAAACATTCCGGTCAGCCAGATCAGTTAAAAGATCCAGAACCAGTTCACGGGAAACACTTCCTGTTACTGCCTGCACATCCTGAATCCTGAGCGATTGGCCACTGAAAGCCAGCACCTGATCCAGCAAACTCAGGGCATCCCGCATCCCGCCGTCAGCAGAGCGGGCAATCGCCAGCAAGGCTTCTTCATCAAACGAAATTTGCATGGATTGGCAAATAAATTTTATTCGTTTTACTATTTGTTCAAAAGAAATCCGGCGAAAAGTAAAGCGCTGGCAACGGGAAATGATTGTTGGAGGAAGTTTATGCGGTTCCGTGGTAGCCAGAATAAACACAACATGAGCAGGAGGTTCTTCCAGCGTTTTCAACAACGCATTGAATGCCTCTGTTGTAAGCATATGAACCTCATCAATAATATACACCTTGTATCGGACTTCTGTCGGCGCATATTTCACCTTGTCGCGCAAGTCCCTGATTTCATCCACCCCGCGGTTGGATGCGGCATCAATTTCCACGACATCCATGAGTGATCCATCGGTAATACGCCGGCAAGCTTCACACTCGTTACACGGTTCCTGAGCAGGTCCATGCACACAGTTTACAGCCTTGGCCAAAATTTTGGCGGCACTCGTTTTTCCGGTTCCGCGCGGACCGCTAAACAGATAGGCATGGGACAGATGCTTTTCATTCAATGCATTCTTCAATGTTTTTGTTACATGTTCCTGACCGACCAAATCCTCAAAACGCTGCGGTCTCCATACACGATATAATGCCCGATAGGACACATTCAACACTCCAACTTTCCCCACATGGGGCATATTCAATGGTCTTTATTATCATACTACACTGAAATTCCCTTTTTCAAAAGAAACAACCCACTGCCAATGTGGGATGACATTCCATCCGTTTGACAGTGGGCCTAGGCCTTTTTCAGGGGCAGACGCACATGGACTTTTGTCCCTTTGCTCCCGGATTTGATCTGGATTTCTCCACCAATTTCACATAAGATCTGCCGGCAAATGGG
>JBAVDL010000145.1:0-3693 GCA_049587175.1 Thermoactinomyces sp. | reverse complement strand
ATCATATAATGTACAAATTATAGCACTCATTTATTAATTGATTTCATATTAAAATTAAAAAGGTTAAACAATGGAAAAGGCGAACCCAACGCCATAAATACAGGATTATTTTAATAGCAAATCATTTGAATGAATAGGGTGGAACTGGATAATGCTGAGTGAACAACATCATCGTCTGTTACATATGATTGCTGCCTATCTGCCTGGTATTTCCTATGAGTGGGAAAAAGAGAAAATGGTCCATACATTTTCTGTGCTGGCCGATTTGCTGGGTTATCGCATGATGTGGGAAGAATCCCAGGGGGTTTGCTTTTGCAACCATAACGACGGTTATCCACGCATATTTCTTGAGCGCGATCAGGAACTGATCCAATCTGTATGGTTGGATATTGATACATTTCGGGATACGGACTTATTGTTAAAATATAGTAAAGCAAGCAATGATAAAATCAATGAATTGACAATAGAAAAATTATACAGGCTGGATGCTGCTGTCCGATTTTTGACGGTATTTTGGGGCCGTCCCAAATATTATGGTGAATTTTGGGATTCTGATTTTCCACGTGACCAATATACGGCAATTATGCTCGCATTATGGAAGATGAACCATGTCAATATTGCCCTGCAGGTGGAACATCAGAAACGCAATTATCCAATCAGTTTAAATATGTTGATTACTCCGGATCCGGAAGCAACATCCCAACAGTATGATGCTTTGGTTAACGAGTGAGGAACCCCGGTCATGCCCTTTTCCAATATTAAACAGTCAGATGGCTATTTATTTATGTTAGGCTAGACTGTGAAGGAAATCCAATTAGAAAAGGGGTTAAATAATGAGTTTCCAAGCATTTGCTGTGGGATTGATGCTATTTTTCTCTTCTCTAACAGGGTTTGATGCGGTTTTCGATTTTTTTGGCATTGACAAGCAGGAGATTCTTGAGCATATACAACAAGCCAAACAGATCATTGTGACGCAAGAAACGGCAACACAAAGTGCCCAACCTTTACCGGCAGACAAGCCGGTACCGGACAAACAGCAAACTGAACAGAAACCGGCAACGGTACCGGCTACACAGGAAACCGGGCAACAACCGGCAACGGTACCAGCCCAGGAAACAGTTGATCAATCTGAGTTATTGCCCGTTGAAAAAGAGGTCTTTCAGATGGTAAACCAGGAGCGGGAAAAACACGGTTTGCAACCGCTTCAGCTTGATATGGATGTTTCAAAAGTAGCCGGCAAAAAATCACAGGATATGAAAGAAAAACATTATTTTAATCATCAATCTCCTACGTATGGATCTCCTTTTGAGATGTTGCAACAACATGGCATTGCCTTTCGGGCAGCAGGAGAAAATATTGCCGCCGGTCAAAAAACGGCAAAAGAAGTAATGGATGGCTGGATGAACAGCGAAGGGCATCGCGCCAATATTTTGAATCCTGACTATACCCATATCGGAATCGGCTATGTAGAAGGCGGAGATTATGGAACCTACTGGACACAAATGTTTATTCAGAAATAAGGCAATAAAGAAAGAACCCCTGCATAAAATGCAGGGGTTCATTTGTCGGCCAGGATTTTCAGCTGTTTCCGTTCTTCCTCGGTGAACAGTCGGGAACGTATGATGAACCGGACACCGAGAGGAATTTCCAGGGAAAATGAAGCACCGCGTCCTTCCGTAACATCAACCGTAAGCTGGGTGTGTTTCCAATACGCGTATTGTGAGCGGGACATGTAAAAAGGACAGCCGGAGATTTCCCCAAGTTTTACATCATTTGTTCCAATCCGGAAAGTATCCGCTTTAAAGCACATGGGAGAGGAACCGTCGCAACATCCGCCGCTTTGATGGAACATCAGGGGTCCATGCTTCTGTTTTAACAGCGCAATCACTTTGGCGGCTTCTTCGGTTACTTGCACTCGTTGTACTGGAGGCATGAGGTCACCCTCAGAACAATCCAGTCGGGTTTTTATCATAGGAAATAAGCAGATTTTTCGTTTGCTGGTAATGATCCAGCATCATTTTGTGGGTTTCGCGGCCGATGCCCGATTGCTTGTATCCGCCAAATGCTGCATGTGCGGGATACTGATGATAGCAGTTTACCCAGACCCGGCCTGCTTCAATTTTTCTGGCAATCTGGTATGCTTGATGGGCATCCCGGGTCCACAGGCCGGCTCCCAGTCCGTAAAGGGTATCGTTGGCAATTTGCAGGAGTTCCTTTTCATCTTTAAACGTAGTTACGGAAACGACAGGGCCGAAAATTTCTTCCTGGAAGATGCGCATGCGATTGTTTCCGACAAAAACAGTCGGCTCTATATAAAAACCATCCGGATATTTTTCGTTTTTATAAGGTTTTCCGCCGGTCAGGCACTTGGCTCCCTCTTCACGGCCCAATTCCAAATAACTCATGATTTTTTCAAACTGGTCCCGGGAAGCCTGTGCACCCATCATGGTTTCGGGATTCAGCGGGTCTCCCAATTTGATCCGGCGGACACGGTCAACCGCGCGTTCGATAAACTCCTCATATATGGATTCCTGAATCAAAGCGCGGGACGGGCAGGTACAAACTTCGCCCTGGTTTAATGCGAACATGGCAAAGCCCTCGACGGCTTTTTCCAAAAAACTGTCATCTTTGGCAAAGATGCTTTCAGTAAATATATTTGGTGATTTTCCTCCCAGTTCAAGGGTGACGGGAATAATGTTTTCCGATGCATATTGCATGATCAGGCGACCGGTTGTCGTTTCTCCGGTAAATGCAATCTTCCCGACTCGCGGTGAAGTGGCCAGAGCCTGACCGGCTTCCGGTCCAAATCCGTTTACGATATTAAGTACGCCGGGCGGCAACAAATCCTGAATCAGTTCAGCAAAGAGGAGGATGGTGACGGGTGTCTGTTCGGCCGGTTTGAGGACAACACAGTTTCCGGCAGCCAGAGCGGGTGCCAGTTTCCATGCGGCCATCAACAAGGGAAAATTCCAGGGAATAATTTGTCCGACAACACCGATGGGTTCTTTGATATGAACAGACAGGGTTTTGGAATCGATCTCCGAAATGCTTCCTTCTTCACCGCGGATCACTCCGGCAAAATAGCGGAAATGGTCAATTGCCAGGGGAATATCTGCTGCGAGGGTTTCGCGAATCGGTTTCCCGTTGTCCCATGTTTCCGAGAGGGCCAGTTTTTCCTTGTTTTCTTCCAGACGATCTGCAATTTTCAGGAGGATTTTGCTTCTTTTTGCTGCGGAGGTATTGCCCCATTTTTCCCGGGCTTCATGAGCCTTGTCCAAAGCCAGTTCAATATCCTCTTTTTGTGAACGGGCAACTTTTGTAAACACTTTGCCGTTGACAGGAGAAATATTGTCAAAGTACTCTCCGTTTACAGGTGCTACCCATTCTCCGCCGATAAAGTTATCATAATACGGTTTGTAGTGAATGAGGCTTCCTTCCGTATTGGGGGCTTTAAAACCGGACAACTTTACACTCATTCAAACATCCTCCTTATGTTTAAAATAATTGAAAAATCAATATATATATAAAATTCAGTAAAGCCTGTCTATATTCCTTCTCGAATTTAATTTGTCTGTTTTTTTATTTGAAAAGGTTTTATTTTATTTATTTTTGTTTCAATATTCGGTTAAATTTCTTTTATGGCCAACTGTTTTTTAACAGGAGTTGGTTTGAAAGACAGATTAGTAAAAATAG
>JBAVDL010000144.1:0-3924 GCA_049587175.1 Thermoactinomyces sp. | reverse complement strand
GAATCTTTTTGAGCTGCAATGCCACTTGTTGCACTACTTTTACCACCTTCAGCCGCAAACTTCTGCAACCACTGGCCAAATGGTGTATCTCCAATACGTATTGTTGGAGCGGTCATTGCCGCAGAGTCGCCACTCTTGACGAGGAATTGTGAGAAGCTTGGGATCTCCCGGTTATTGATCCATTTGATCATATCATCCGAGTGTTTGCCAAGATATTCTCCGCCGAGAACAACAGTAAACCCGATTATGGCGGCTATAGCCGTATTCTTCCAATTAATTTTCCCTGTCTTAAAAAGATCCCACAGGCTTTGATCGACTCCTGCCGTCACGCCACCGCCAAACATCTTTGGAAATGCTCTTCCCAGCCAAGGTATCCTGATCCCAAGCCAGCGGCCCACACTGCTGGCAAAAGCTCCTGTACCGGCTGCCAAGCCAAACAAGGCGGATATGGCTCCTGCAATGCCTCCAAACAACATATCCAGCAACATCTCATCGCCAAATAACTCATTTCCTGAAATCCATGAAAAAAATCCGCTTATAATCACACCGCCCAGAATACCCACACCAACTGTCACAGCGATAGCTGCTTCAACGACAAATCCGATGACAGCGACGATAATGCCAATGATGATTAGAGCCACTACCGCAATTTTCTTGTGCTCCAGGATCCAGTTCCAAACAGCCGAAAGGGCATCCACGACAACATCAGCAATCTTGGAAATAATACTTTTAATCTCATCCCAAAAGGCAGAAGCTGTTTCTTTTGTCCAGTTCCAGACCGCTGAAGCCTTTTCCTTGGTCCACTCCCATCCTTCCTTGACTGATTCAGTGAGCTTGTCCCAGGTTCCTTTTTCCTCTACTTGCACCTCTGTTTCATTGATCGGCTGTTCCTGTTGCGAACCGGGAGCGTGGTCAAATTCCCCGAAATCTTCATGTACCTCAGGAACATCAAATCCCCCGGGGTTGGCATAACCCGCGCTGCTTGCAAAAGCAAATGACCCGACAAAAATAATGAGAAAGGCGATGATCCATCTCAGATATCTTTTCATCCCGCTTGCACCTTTCATTTAAATCTTTTTGCCAATATTAAAAGCCATCGCATTTTGATATCTTTCATAAAAAATTATCTCTCCAAATTGACTTCCCTCCAAATAAAAAAGCCACTATAAAAAAATAAATCAATCAACTTCTTCCTCATCAACATATGACAAGTAATAATTTTCTTGGTCATCTAGCTTTCGTAAAAACTGTTCCAATGAATATGCAACTTGGAAAAGTTCCCAGATAACAGGATAATATTTTGTTTCTTTGCTTAAATCCAGAAAAATAAAGGAATCGTCTCCGACTTCAAAAAAGGGAAATAAATGTGGATCCTCCGCTATTTCATCCACTAGATAGTAATCTTCATAAATATTTTCTCCCAATATCAGGTCTGCCACTGAATGTGGGTCCATAATACGATTAATAAACATATTTTTTCCTGATTTACACATAAACCCATATCCGATCTGAAGATAAAATTCCCTTAACTCTTTTGGAAACTTTTGATTTAGCCTTTTTTCTGCTTCTTCTATTTCACGTTCATCAAGAGAATAAAATATATGCTTTTGTTCTGGCGGCGCTTTAACATGTTCTGATGGTAGAACATACTTTTTCAAAAAAGAAAAGTCGCTCATTTCCCTATCTGCCTCCTCTGAAGTTAATTCAAATAACCTAAGGTTAACAAAAAAAGCTTCATGTTTTTTTATCTAAACAGTATACATAGTTTTTCCATAATAAAATCATCATTGCCGCCTCAAAGGAGTTGTTTCCACAATTCAACTTGATAGCCAGCAGGTTTTATACTGACGCAAAACTGGAAATCTCTTTCCAATGGAATAGACAGAAACATTTGTTAAATCCTCCCTGGAGCTTGGGTGAGGCTCAAAAGCCTTTAGTACCCTGCAAAGAAGTTCAACTCACCAATGAAAATGAACCGGAACCAAGACGTTCAGAGAAGCTTTCAACCCCTGTTTTTTGCATAAAAAAAGAATTGCTGGCGGGTAGATGGTAGTTTAAGAGCAGGGAATTTTTATGCCTCCCCTCTTTATTTCGTTAGGAGCAGTTCTTTGGTGTTGAAATAACTTTGTCTATCCAAATGATTAAATCTTCTTTAATTTCTCTAAAGTTTCTTCCTCATTACTCCATTAAGAAACAATAGCAACCCTTGTATTACTGGGTTATATATAATCAGTGTTGTTGATTGATCACCTGGATTTCCTATTCACAATAATTAATATGATTGCTAATAAAAGAGAGATGACTGCACCAATTCAAACAATTAATGGAGCATATTCCATCAAAGATTTTCCCCAAATAGTAAATGAAACAAAGAATATAGTTGCTATAATTAATAGAAAAACATAACTATTATTTTTCATTGTATGATCCTCCAATTTCTATAATCTTGTAAAATAGAACACTGCTAACAAAAAATTTTTATTCATATTCCATCTATCCTTCAACTTTACAATCAATCTTATAAATCTTCATTCGTAAATACTTCATTTTTTTAAAGTCCGGCTGAAACAACGAAAGGACTAAGTGGATTAAACCATAAATTTGTAACTACTCTCCACTCTTTTCTTTTACCCTTTTTGACATTACCTGTATTTTATATAAAAAATAATATATATCCAGTTTTAAACATTTCTGAATTAGAATATCACACCTATATAGTTTTTATGTATTTGAAAATAAAACGTATTCCAAATTAGGAGTGTGGGAACATGGAAAAGGTATTTGAAGATTTTTTCAAACTGCAAGCGGATATGGTGGCAATCTGGAGTATGTAGATAACAGAGCTGATGACATTTATATATACTGCTCTTGTGAAAACACATATTTTTTTAACGTATTCTATAAAGTTAATGGTAGAATTGTTCATAAACATCAACCAAACGAGGCACAACCTGGTGGAAATTATGATGTATCAAGAGAAAGGCAAAGAAGTATGCTATGCATAGGAATTGATATTTTGGAAAATATTAATAAAAATTTAAAGAATTTAACAGAGCTATGCCTAAGGAAATAAATAAAATTACATTACAATGTTAAAGAAAATAACCTGCGAGGAAAGTATCGTTATGATTTAATTTATTCTCATGATAAAACACTATTGTCGGAAGATATTTTTCTTTTTTGGTTTGAAGAAGTAAAGAAAGAAAATGAAAACAAAAATGATTGAACGCTTTAATCTTTTTTATATTTGACAATGACATCTGATTTTTGTTACAGCCGTTTCATATGAGTCGTCCACAAGGGCGGCTCGATTTTTATCACTACCACTCCAATGAGGCAGCTGTTAGCAATACAGAATAACAATTTTAAACATACAAAAAAATCTCCTCTGAGGACGGAGGTTTCCTCTTCACCTCCTGACAGTAATGGCAGGTGGTGAAGAGGAATTTTTCTATTCCTTCTTTTCGAAAGACTCCCTGGAGGCTCCACATTTCGGGCATTTTTTGGGTCTGCATCTGCCTTCTTTTTCTTCGCCACATTCCGTGCATTTCCAGACTGCCATCTTATCTCCTCCTTTTATTTTATTCGTTCCCATATTGTCACTAAACTATTAGCCGAAAAGAGGGACATGGAATCATGCCGTTTATTTAAACCCTCTCTTCCTATAGTATACTATTCATAAAGTAAAACATACATATTCAAGGGCTCTAACCGTTTTCTTGAAATTGACATACGCTTCAGTTCGAGTAGATCGTTGTCCCACTTTTGGAGAACACAGAACCTGCCCTTTCAGCCTGGCGGAGAGATGGAACAATAAAAGCATGGGGAATCTTCCCAAAGTATCCGATCTATAGAAACACTTTGGCCAACGAAATAATTCACCAGATAAAATCCATTTTTAACAAAATAAAAAAAGCCCATCAT
>JBAVDL010000143.1:0-2286 GCA_049587175.1 Thermoactinomyces sp. | reverse complement strand
CCATAACTCAATAATCCTTCTGTCAAACTGTCTTCCGGTCGCTGAAAATATCATAAGAATTTCCGGCAATTACCCGTTTGCGGCGTTTCCCTTCCCGAATCTCCATTTCTACCATATTGGACAAGGGAATGGAGATTTTTTCGCCACGGTCTGTTACAAGTTGGCACCGGCACACTCCGCTGCTGCACCGATAACGGAAAACCCTGTAAGGAGACTTGGTCTGCTGTTTTATTTGATCAATTATATTCCGAAAATTATCTGTGAGATACATCCAATCACCCCCTGTACTGATAATTTATAATATTTATATATCAATAATCAAATAAGTAATATAAGCCTTTAATTCTGCTTATTATAAATTGATATACCTAAAAGAAACGACTTATAAATAGGTAAATCCATTTTAT
The DNA here is from genome assembly GCA_049587175.1 of Thermoactinomyces sp. GTDB lineage: Bacteria > Bacillota > Bacilli > Thermoactinomycetales > Thermoactinomycetaceae > Thermoactinomyces. The sequence goes on along the minus strand of JBAVDL010000143.1, from coordinate 1,879 downwards.
AAGAAGGATAATTTCGAATATAGAAGAAATATTTTATTTAACTGTATCATATTTTAAGAAAAAATTTTTTTAAGAAGGGATGATTATGCAGTTTGACCGCATTGAAATAGGCAAATTGATCAAGAAAACCCGCAAAGCCAAACGGCTGCGTCAGCAGGATCTGGCTGACAGCAATATTTCACAGGTCGTGATCAGTTATATTGAAACAGGCAAACCGGAAATCAGCGAGGAGAAAATCAAATATCTGCTGAAAAAATTAGACATAAAAGAAAAGGATTATGAAAAATTCTATGTTAACGAGGATGAGATAGCAGCAAAAGAATTTGATGAAGAAATGGAACTGCGCCTGATTTCCCTGGAAACCATCATTGATCTGACTGCTCCGGAACAGGGACTGGAAGAGTTGAGAAGTATTGGCTTGCCCAACGGTTCTTCCCTTGATGCCGATATCTATTACCTTAAAGGAAAGTATTATCTCCACAAAAGAAACCTCAAAAAAGCCAACAGATATTTTTTCCAGGCCATCCGCCTGGTAGATGACAAGTATCCCGAGAAGATTCACAGCAATTTAAAGGCAGCCAGTTATTATGGACTGGCCAAACTGGAATATGCGAATAATGATTTGAATAAAGCATTAGAGTATTGCAAAAAGGGCGAATCGTCGTTTATCATTGATGGGGAAAGGCCCTATTTGCAAGCTGGATTTTTGGTAAGCAAAGTAATTTTTTTACAAAAGCTGAATCGGTTGGAGGATGCCCAAAGTGCTTTGGACAAGCTCAACTCGATAAGTTCGGGCAAACCTTGCTTTATTGAAAGCAGAGAAATTATACTGAATGCTTATGAATTACAAGCAACAATATGGGCAAAAGGCAATATGACCAACAATGCCATCAGCCATGCCAAAAAAGGCATTGAACTGGCCCGGATTGACAAAGCTTATGACCGCTCTTGCGAGCTTTGGACTACATTGGGAAGCATTTACAACAAAAAAGACAATCTTCAGGCGGCAGAAATCTGTTTTCAGACCGCGTTAAAACTGAAAAACAAAATCCAGCGGGAATATCTTCTTTCTTATGCCAATACCGAACTGGGCAACCTGTATACCAAAAAAAGGAAATTTGGCGAGGCGGAAAAAAAGTTTTACAAGGCAATCTCCATCAGCAAAAAAACAAACGATGCTTACCAGGAAACCGAAGCCCTGATGGGCCTGGGCGAATGTTACATACTCCAGAACAAAAGTGCCCAGGCCATAAAATTCCTGAAATACGCTTTGGAACTGGCTAAACAAAGCGGATTTACCAAACAGAAAAACCAGTTGCTCTTGAAATTGGGACACTATTTGAAAGCCATCGGGGATCCGAGCTTTCAGCAGTATGCGTTTGACTTTTTTGAATCCAATGTGGAAGCACTCATCCATAAAGAAGGAGGTGTAAGCACGTTGTCTTATCAATTTAATCAGGCAAAACGCCATTCGGCTGGCGATCCGCCGGATCTCTAAACTGCTATAATCTTATATGCATAAGTCCTTGATAAAGTCATGAGGCCACCGGTTAACCGGTGGCCTCTTTTAGAGCAAACCTTAAGTTCAGTCAAACTGCAAACACTTTCTGATTTGAAACAATTTGGGATAAATTTCTTCTCCACGATATCGGACAAGGACAAATTTGGTACACTTCCCGGAATTTTTCATGTCGGGGGTGTCAGATTAAATTCGGATCAACTTGGACTCTTTTTACCAGAACAGACGGTTTTGACTGATCAGACAAAAATAAAAAAATCAATTTACTCTTATAAAATCAGTAGTAGGATTAAAACCGAGAATATACCGGTTATTTTGCCTGTTTAAAGTGATTCTTAGATATCCGGAATTGGAACACTT
>JBAVDL010000142.1:0-3396 GCA_049587175.1 Thermoactinomyces sp. | reverse complement strand
CTGATCCGTATATTCTGGGGGTTTCTGCCGGTGCTGCGGTTGGGGCGGTACTGGCGATTGTGACCGGATGGGGCACAACTGTTTTGTTCAACTGGACATTGCCGGTTTTCGCCTTTGCCGGAGCCTGCCTGGCCCTTTTTCTGGTGCTCGGTTTGGGAAGGGGGAGCGGCGCTTCCCAGGCGACAGCCCTGATTCTGGCAGGAGTGGTGGTACAGGCTTTTTTCAGTGCCTTGTTAACCCTGGCTATTTCACTTTCGCCAGATGAGCTGGAGCGCATTCAGTTTTGGCTGATGGGAAGCTTTTCATTTCGGGGGTGGCAGCATATCGGTGTTGTTCTTCCCTTTTTCCTGGCAGGTTTCCTGATTTGCTGGTGGTTTGCCCAGGAACTCAATTTGTTTGCGCTTGGGGAACGGTCAGCTGTTCATCTCGGTGTTCACGTTGAGAAACTGCGTGTTGGTTTGCTGGTGGTTGCTTCCCTGATGACCAGCGCGGCGGTGGCGGTATCGGGAATGATTGGCTTTGTCGGACTGGTGATTCCCCATGTGATGCGGATGCTTTCGGGGGCGGATCACCGTCTGTTGTTGCCGTTGTCGGCATTGGCGGGAGCTTCCTTTTTGATCTGGGCCGATATTCTTGCCCGTGTTCTCTTGGCACCTGCAGAAATCCCGATTGGTGTGATTACCGCTTTTGTTGGTGCTCCCTTTTTTGCAGGCATTTTGCGTAAATATCTGAAAGGCAGGGCGTGAAAGGAGACAGACGATGCTAAAGGCAACAGGGCTGGTTAAAAAACTGGGGCAGCAGCTGGTGCTGAAAGGTATATCGCTTGAAGCCAGAGCAGGGGAAATGCTTGGGATCATAGGTCCGAACGGCAGCGGGAAAAGTACTCTTCTCAGCATATTGTCCGGGGAAGAAAAGCCTGATCAGGGCAGTGTCTGGCTGCAGGGAAGACCGTTGCATGCCTATTCCATGCAGGAGAGGGCAAGGCAACTGGCTGTACTTACACAGGAACAGGTTTCTGATCTTTCATTTACAGCAGAAGAAATTGTCCTCATGGGCCGCCATCCTTACCATCGATCATTTTTCGGCCCGACACCCGAAGATGAACAGATTGTTTCCCGGGTTATGGAAGAAACGGAGACACAACGCATGAAACACCACCGGTTTGCTGAATTGAGCGGCGGTGAACGGCAACGGGTTTCCATTGCACGGGTCATGGCGCAGGAGCCCAAACTCCTGATGCTGGACGAGCCGACCACATACCTGGATGTCCATTACCAGCTGGCTGTGCTGGATCGGCTGAAGAGATGGCAAAAAAATTCTTTATTGACGGTGATTATTGTGTTGCATGATTTGAATCTGGCAGCACAGTATTGCGATTCGCTTCTCGTGTTAAAGGATGGGAGACAGGTCAGATATGGAACAGTCAGGCAGGTAATTGAACCCAGGCTGGTCGAAGAAGTGTATGGAATAAAGCCGGTAATCGTAAGTCATCCCATTCTTCATATTCCGCAAGTGCTTTTAACATCAAACACCTGAATTGCGAGGTGAGTCTCTTGAAAATCTATACCCGGACGGGCGATGAAGGAAAAACAGGCGTGATTGGCGGACGTGTGGATAAAGATGATATCCGTGTGGAAGCTTACGGAACCATTGACGAGGTAAATGCCTTTATCGGGGAAGCCATTACAAGGATGGATTCCCGAATTCACAAAGACCTGATCGAAAACTTGACAGAGATTCAGCATGAATTGTTTGATGCCGGCGGTGATCTGGCACAGGCCGGAAAAACAAGAAATTATAAAGTGAAGGCAGAAATGACCAGGCGCCTGGAAAAATGGATTGACCATTATGACAGGGAATGTCCCCGTCTGGAACGGTTTATTTTGCCTGGTGGCACCCCGCAGGCGGCAGCACTTCATATTTGCCGGGTGCTTGCCCGGCGTGCCGAGCGATTGGTTGTAAAATTGTGCCGGGATCAGGATGCCAATGATGAAGTTCGGCGCTATCTGAACCGTTTGTCAGACTTTTTCTTTGTTGCTGCCAGAACAGCCAATGTTCGCTCTCATGTACCGGATGTGGAATACAGACAGAACCGGAAAGGTTATGAATAGAAGCAGTGGGGTAAAATGGGGACAAATGTGTTCAAGGGAGGAAAAAAGATTGTCTTTGCAAATGTACTGGTATCCCAGGTGCGGCACCTGCCGCAAAGCAAAAAAGTTTCTGGACGAACACGGGATTGACTATGTGGAGCAAAACATTGTTGAAGAACCTCCTTCCCGGGAGGAATTGGCCCGGCTCATCCAAAAAAGCGGACTGCCTGTAAAAAAGTTCTTTAATACATCCGGGAAAAAATATCGGGAATTGGGGCTGTCCGGGAAGCTGAAGGAGATGGATGAGCAAGAACAGCTGGATCTGCTGGCATCTGATGGAATGTTGATAAAAAGGCCAATTGTGACGGATGGAGACAAGGTCTCGGTTGGATTCAGGGAAGAGGAATTTAAAGAAAAATGGCTTTAACGGGCAAGATCCCCTCACCAATTCGGAGGGGATCTTTTGATACCGGTTGACAGACAGGCCGATTCGGCATAGACTCAAACTGTACGGTTTGGTTTGATTTATGAGGAGGAATAGTTTGGCTTGCGAAAAGCTTTCACCCAGGGCAAGTGCCAAAAAAGACCAGATCCGTTCCGCAGCGGAACGCTTGTTTTTGCGGAAAGGCTTTGCGGCAACCAGCATGAATGCCATTACTGCCGAAGCAGGAGTATCCAAGCAAACCGTGTATAGCTACTATGCAAGTAAAGAAGAGCTGCTTGTTGATGTTTTGAAAAAGTTGATTGCCAATTTGACAGAAGAAAATATGTCAGCCGGAAATATGGCTTTCAATAATCGGGAAGAACTGGAGCAGGTGCTCAACAGATTGGCACAACAATTTACAGCTTGCCTTTTGCAGCCTGACTATTTGGCACTGGTGCGGGTGATTATTGCCGAGATGCCCCGTTTTCCGCAGTTGGGCAAACTTTTTCGGGAAACAGTACCCGACCAGGTTATGCAAAGTGTCATGTCCGTTTTGCAACAGGCGGCAAGCAAAGGGCTTGTTAACGTCAAGGATCTTCAGGCAGCTGTACGCATGTTTGTCGGGCCTTTGTTGACTTATGTTCTGCTTGGAGGTCTTCTTGTTGCTGCTCATTCACCTGAACAGCCAGACCCTGCAGATCTTGAAGCCATTGTCAGTCTGTTCATGAAAGCGATTGTTACCAACTGACAGGAATTGAGATTACCTTGGGATTTAATCAAACATCATACTTTTTGGGCATTTTTTCAACAAGGAGAGTCAATGATGAAAAAGAACTCTGTTTTATCCCATATCAAAGCGATCCTGATTGCCCCGTTTAATGT
>JBAVDL010000141.1:0-24300 GCA_049587175.1 Thermoactinomyces sp. | reverse complement strand
AAACAGATGCGTTCCCTGGTTGAAAACTTCCGTTTACAGTTCAAGCTGACTGTTTTTTCGGGTTGATTCAACACGTTTATCCATCTATCATAAATTATGAAACCTCTGCTTATGCAGAGGTTTCAGTTTTTTGGCAACCGCCTGATATTGGTATACTACAGTGAAAGTTACAAATGAATAACAGGATGAATCCGGGGATTTTGTCCAGGTTTCTTCCTGACGGATCTGATTTCCCGGACAGTCACGAAAGGTTTCAGTTGGTTCAATGTTGTTGCTGATCCTGGAAGTGGCCTGTCAGATGTTTTAACACGGACATTAAAATAGGGGGAATTTGCATGCCTGATCCAAGCTCCTTTCAACTGCCACACGAATTTTTGATAGTAGGTGCCGCTGTACAAACCGGTCTGTTTGATGAAATAAAAAACAATTCCTGTACCCTGGAAGAATTGGCAACCAGGTTGAACCTTGACCAAAGAGCATTGTGGATGGTTGTTGAAGCTTTGGAAGCATTGAATTATGTCACCCGTGATCAAGATAAGATCAAGCTTACAGAAGAGGCCGACAATCTCCTGTTTAACCCAGATAGCGAACAGTATACAGGATATTCATTTATGCATACCTATCACCTGGTCAAGGCATGGGCCGAGCTTCCGGAAGTGATGAAAAGCGGGAAGCCCGTTTCAAAAAAGGATGTTCCGGATCACACCAGGCATTTTATCCGGGCGATGAGTCATCATGCCCAAAAGTCTGCTGAACCGATTGCTGATTATTGTCTGGAAGACATGCCTGCCAATCCCAGAGTACTTGATATTGGAGGAGGACCGTTAACCTATGCGAAAGCCTTTGCCCGCAGGGGGGCCAGGGTAACGGTGCTGGATCTGCCTGAAGTTGTTGAAATGATGCAGCCTGAACTGGATCCTTCACTGACCATCCAGATGATCAGTGGTGATTTTACCAAGGGATTGCCCTTCGGATCATACGACCTTATCTATCTGGGCAATATTTGTCACATTTACGGGGAAAAGGAGAATCGGAAACTGTTTCTTGAAGCAGCAGAGAAACTGAAGCCAAAAGGGCAACTGGTCATAAATGATATGATCCGGGGAACCGGAGTCTGGCCGGCCATATTTGGAGTAAATATGCTCATTAATACGGAGACCGGGGGAACCTGGACTTATGAACAATATAAAACCTGGCTGGCGGATGCCGGTTTATCCGCCGCTCCCTGGACCGAAAAAGGCGGCAGGCAATTGATCAAGGCAACAAAGGCATAATCCGGGAGAAACAAATTTTTATTCACCGTCTTTCTTGCTGAAAGGAAGACGGTGTTTTATTGATTGTACCCTGTCAGACGGTATTATAATGATTCATCACCCGGACAAAAATTTTCTGTTCGAAACAGCCATATTGAGGGTAAAACAATTAGGAAACAACAGTTCAGGATTTGAAATTATCCCATTATTTACGGGAGCATTGCCCTATGGAAATATCCCTGATCAGACATGGAAAAACACAGGTTACTGAAAACAGTCCAATAACATGCGGCGATTTCAGAAAATGGGTTGAAAAAGTTGATGATGCCGGCGTTGTTGAGGCACCTGTTTATCCCGTCGGAACCCTGAAGAAAATGCAAGATGCCAGGATCGTCGTTACAAGCAATCTGAAAAGGTCGATTGAATCAGCAAAGTTGTTGGGTCCTGACTTGAAGATTATTGCGAACCCTCTGTTTCGGGAGATTGAGTTTCCCGCTCTTTCCAAACCGTTACGGGGTTTAAAATTGAAACCGTATAGCTGGATCGTTATATCAACTTTATTATGGCTTGGCGGCTATGCAAATGGTTGCGAGTCTTTTCGAGAAGCCAGGAAAAGGGCAAAAAAAGCAGCAAGGATGCTTGTTGAATACGCCAGAGAGTATGATCGCGTCATATTGGTCGGACATGGTTTTTTCAATTTCTTGATTGCCACGGAACTGCGAAAAACCGGTTGGAGGGGTAAAAGAATTACGAGTTTCAGGCACTGGGGCTGTACGACATATGTTTGTCTGAAAGATTCCTGCAATCAGATTTGACCATTTGAAAATTGCTTTCCTGCCAACAAACCTGAATCCTGTCTTGCACAGGATTTTTTTGTTTCCAGTAATCCATTAAAACTGGAACAAAACATCCGGAAAAAGCCGGTTTTGGCAAGTTTGTATCAGGCTGAGATTTTATTCTGAAAATTTAAAATAAGTATCACGAATATGCGATATACATAAATAATTATATTATATTTTTCATTTAAAATGATTTTATATATAATATACAACTTTTTACTTTTCTTTTATGATCCCTGCATGAGTTTATTTACAGTGGATATGATTTGTTTAATGTCTGTATTGCTTTGAAATTTAATAATGTGCCGGAACAGAAGTTATAAATAAATTATTAAAATTTGTCAGATAGGTAGCAAGTAAAACAATTTGACTGACCAATTGATAATGGTTATCATTATCATTGATTGATTTTTGTCTGGAGTCCACAGAAGCCTGAGCTCCAGTCTAAGGAAAGGAAATGATGAAATGGACTTTATGGAATTAAAAGGCAAGGTGGCTCTGGTAACAGGTGCTGCCCAGGGCATTGGAGAAGCGGTGGTGCGGCTGTTTGCTGAATTGGGTGTGCTGGTTGCGGCTGTGGATAAAAATGCAGACAAACTTGATAAACTCGTGACCGATCTGGAGAAAGACAGGTACCATGTTAAAGCTTTTCCGGCGGATGTGAGCAACAGCACAGCAGTAGAGGAGGTCGTTGACCAAATAGAATGTGAAATGGGTCCAATCGAGATTCTGGTAAACGTTGCCGGTGTGTTGAAAATGGGGTTAATTGAGTCCCTTGATGATGAGGATTGGGAAACGACTTTTGCCGTCAACTCGACCGGCGTATTTAACGTATCCCGTTCGGTCAGCAAGCGAATGATTCCTCGCAAGTCGGGTTCCATTGTAACAGTTGGTTCAAATGCAGCGAGTGTGCCGCGCATGTATATGTCAGCTTACGCGGCCTCAAAGGCAGCCGCGATAATGTTTACGAAATGTCTCGGATTGGAACTTGCCAGGCACAATATTCGTTGCAATACGGTCTCTCCTGGCTCGACTGAAACTGAAATGCAACGGTCAATGTGGAAAGACGGGAACGGGGCGCAAGAGGTTATCGCAGGATCTGCTGAGACGTTTCGGGTGGGAATTCCGCTGAAAAAAATGGCCAAGCCTTCTGATATAGCCGCTGCAGTTCTCTTTTTGGCATCAGCCCAGGCTCGCCATATCACGATGCATGATTTGTGTGTTGACGGTGGTGCTGCTTTGGGGGTTTGACAATTTCAATCATGTTTGCAAAAGGGGTTATAAAAATTATGAAACATAAGAGCATTCTCGAAGTGGCAGACAAACATCTTCTTGATGATTACCAGGCTGGCGACTTCTTTTTGGCTTCACCCCATGGAACCTTACTGGCAGAAGGGGTGCTTGCCAGGGTACCAGCTCAGGAAAAAGGGAATAACCAGTTGCTGAATCTGTCTGAGCGCGTTGCCGCTGTACTTGATAAAGGCAGACAGGCAGGCCACAGCAAGCCGATGATTGTCGGTGCAGTACCTTTTGATTACATAAAACCGGTACAGCTTGTGGTACCCAGGAAGATAAGACGGTCTGGTCCGTTGCGTTTTGAATATGCGGATCCGGAACAAACTTCACAGACGCCTGCCTATGAGATTCAACCGGTTCCGGAACCGTCAGAGTATATACTTGGGGTGAATCGTGGCCTGGCTGATATAAAAGCCGGTCATTTCAGCAAAATCGTTCTGTCGCGGTCGTTGCATCTTACTTCATCGAATAAGGTGGATATCCACCAACTGCTTCATAACCTGGCTCGGCATAATGTTCAAGGCTATACTTTCGCCGTGGATTTGCCTGAGCGGGAGGCAGGGGATAATTCCTCAGCGGCAACGGGGAAACGAACGTTAATTGGCTCCAGCCCAGAGTTGCTGGTTTCAAAATTGGGATTGCAGGTTAGAGCCAATCCCCTGGCGGGATCAAGACCCCGCAGCAAAGACCCGGAGGAAGATCGAAAACGGGCAACCGAATTACTGGCTTCCGTCAAGGATCGGCACGAGCATGCTGTCGTCGTCGAGGATGTTGTCGCCTCACTCAGGCCATATTGCCGTACACTGGACGTTCCGGCGGAACCATCATTGATACACACTGAGACCATGTGGCATCTTTCTACCGAAATCAAAGGGGAGCTTTCGGATCCTGCAACCACTTCACTGGAACTGGCAATCGCACTTCATCCAACTCCTGCTGTCTGTGGGTATCCCACTGATGCGGCACGAGAGGCGATCAAGGAAATCGAGCCGTTTGAACGGGGATTTTTTACTGGTGTGATCGGATGGTGCGATGCTGATGGTGATGGGGAATGGGTGGTTACCATCCGTTGTGCAGAAGCTGATGATTACTCACTTCGGCTGTATGCGGGAGCTGGAATTGTTACTGGATCGAAAGCGGAGAGCGAGTTGGCGGAAACATCGGCAAAGTTCCGGACAATGCTTCTGGCTATGGGACTGGACAACGACTGAAGTCAATTTGGGAGGGATAAATAATGCTGGATGGCTGCCCCTCGTGGCCGAAAGAATTTGCAGATTATTATCGCAGGGAAGGTTGCTGGAGAGGCGAGACATTTGGAGAAATGCTGCGGGAACGCGCTGCCCGACACGGAGATCGTATCGCAGTTACCAGTGGTGAATGCCGCCTCAGTTATCGGGATCTGGATATAAAGGCAGACCGCCTGGCAGCGGGATTCCGCAAACTGGGAATAAAGAAGACGGATCGTGTGGTTATTCAACTGCCCAATATAGTTGAGTTTTTTGAAGTCTGCTTTGCGCTGTTCCGAATCGGAGCATTGCCTGTCTTTGCTCTTCCAAAGCACAGGAGCAGTGAGATTGCTTACTTTTGTGAATTTACTGAAGCGGTTGCCTATATCATACCGGACCATTATTCCGGATTTGATTACCGCAAACTTGCCAGGCAAGTGCGGAACAAGGTTCCAACTTTGCAGCATGTCCTTGTTGCAGGGGAACCGGAAGAGTTTGCAGCGTTGGGTGATCTGTATTCAGATCCTGTTGATCTGCCGGAAGTAAATGCCAATGAAGTCGCTTTTCTGCAATTATCCGGCGGGAGCACCGGATTACCCAAACTGATTCCCAGAACACATGATGACTATATATACAGTTTAAGAGTCAGCGCTGAGATTTGCAGAATGGATCCGGAAAGTGTTTATCTTGCTGCTCTTCCTGTTGCCCACAATTTTCCGCTCAGTTCTCCCGGTGTGCTCGGCACGCTCTATGCTGGCGGAAGAGTCGTGCTTGCAAGAAACGGGAGTCCGGATGAAGCGTTTGCTCTTATTGAGAAAGAACGCGTTACCATTACTGCGCTTGTACCGCCACTCGCTCTGATATGGCTGGAAGCAGCATCTTCACTTCATTATGATTTATCCAGTCTTCAGGTGCTGCAGGTTGGTGGAGCCAAATTCAGTTCTGAAGTCGCTCGCAAGGTACGTCCCGCTTTTGGTTGTACTTTGCAGCAAGTTTTCGGAATGGCCGAGGGACTGGTCAACTACACAAGGCTGGATGATCCGGAAGAAATTATTGTAAATACGCAAGGAAAACCAATGTCACCGTATGATGAAATTCGCATTGTGGATGAGGATGATGTCGAGGTAGAACCGGGGCAGGTAGGTCAGTTACTGACACGCGGGCCTTATACGATTCGCGGGTACTACAAGGCGGAAGAGCATAATGCGAAGGCATTTACTTCAGACGGTTTTTATCGTACCGGTGACCTGGTCAGGATGACCGAGTCGGGTTACCTGGTTGTCGAAGGACGCGACAAGGATCAGATCAATCGCGGTGGTGAAAAAATCGCGGCTGAGGAAATAGAAAATCATTTGCTTGCTCATCCGGATGTGCATGATGCAGCCATTGTTTCAATGCCGGACAAGTTTCTCGGAGAGCGCTCCTGTGCTTTTGTTATTCCCCGCAATCAGACTCCGTCTGCAGCCGAATTCAAAAAGTTTCTGAGAAAACGTGGACTGGCTGATTTCAAAATTCCCGACCGGATCGAGTTTGTTGACTCGTTCCCAAAAACGGCATTTGGCAAAATCAGCAAAAAAACATTACGCCAGATAATAGCAGACAAGCTTTTGCAACTTGAAGGAAAAAAGGAGTGATTGGGATGTCCATTCCAGCTGTTTCAGCGTATTCAATGCCTGCAGGTTCAGAATTGCCGAAGAACAAAGCGCAGTGGAAGGCAGATCCTGAGCGATCGGTTCTGCTGATTCACGATATGCAGAAGTACTTCCTTAAAGTTTACTCCCGGGGGGAATCTCCGATGGTGGAACTCCTCAGGAATGTTCAAATGCTGAAAAAACAATGTGCTGAACTTGGCATACCTGTTGTTTACACCGCACAGCCTGGTGATCAGAAACCTGGGGACCGGGCATTGCTGCAAGATTTTTGGGGACCGGGCCTTTCCAGTAATCCCTCTGAAACGGAAATTATCGATGAACTCAAACCGGATGAGAATGATATTGTTCTAACGAAATGGCGATATAGCGCATTTAAAAAGACAAACCTTTTAAACATTCTACAAGAGCGAGGCCGTGACCAGCTTATCATCAGCGGAGTTTACGCTCATATCGGATGCCTCTTGACAGCGTGTGACGCTTTTATGATGGATATTCAGCCGTTTTTGGTTGCAGATGCAATAGCAGATTTTTCATTGGAACATCATCGGATGGCTGTAACGTATGCAGCTGAACGTTGTGCTGTAACGACTTCGACCAGGATGTTGCTTGACGAATTGAAAAGCAGCAAGGGTTTTCAGAATGAGAAAGCCCCGGATACGGATTTTCCAGCACTGACGTATCAGCTTGTGCGGAAACAGGTGGCTGATCTTCTTGACGAATCGCCGTCAGATATCTCCGACCACGAAGACCTGATCAATAGAGGACTGGATTCCATCCGAATTATGAGCCTGGTTGAAAATTGGCGTCGTGCCGGAGCCGAAGTCAATTTTATGGTCTTGGCTGAGCAGCCGACACTTTCCAGTTGGTGGAAATTGTTGTCATCTTCACTGCAAAAGGAATAACCCAATCCGAACCAGACATAAAGGAGGCTGTATCCATGATTGATTCCCAAACCCGTTGGCCATTATCGGGTGCACAATCCGGCATCTGGTTTGCCCAACAACTTGACCCGGAAAACCCGATTTATAATGCCGGTGAATATGTAGAAATAAACGGGCCAATTGATCCGGAACGATTTGAGAGCGCTTTGCGGCAGGCTGTCAGAGAGACCGAAGCCTTGCATATCCGCTTTGGTGAAGATCAGGATGGACCCTGGCAGACTATTTGTCCGCCTTCTGACTTCTCACTGCATTTTTTCGATGTCAGCCTGGAAGAAAAACCGCGAGAAGCAGCTGAAAGATGGATGAAAAATGACTTGCTGCAACCTGTTGATCTCAAGAAGGATCCTCTTTTCTGCCAGGCCCTGTTCAAGGTTGCTCCTGACTGCTTTTTCTGGTATCAGCGTATTCATCATATTGTCATGGATGGATTCGGCTTTTCGCTGATTACCAGACGAGTAGCCGAAATCTACACAGCGCTTGCCAATAACCTTGCCTATGAGAAAGCCGCATTTAATTCATTCCGCTCTGTGCTTGAAGAAGATAGAGCCTATCGTTTGTCGGAGGAATTTGAGCAGGATCGTCAATTTTGGCTGGAGCGTTTTGCAGATAAACCGGAAGTGGCCAGTCTGGCCAATCGTGCTTCGGGCAGACCCAGTAGCGTGATTCGCCAAACGGGATATTTGCCGCCAAACGGTTTGGATTCCCTGAAGGCGGCTGCCCGAAATTTTAAAGGCAACTGGCATGAAGCTGTCATGGCAGCCACAGCGGTTTATGTCCACCGTCTGACAGGTGCACAGGATGTAATCCTTGGTTTGCCTATGATGGGACGGTTGGGCTCTGCATCAATAAAAACCCCTTGCATGATCATGAATTTGCTGCCGCTGCGGTTGGCAGTACGCCCTGATATGAACTTCTCTGAACTCGTACAGCAGGTTTCAAAAGAAGTTCGGGAAATAAAGCGCCACCAGAAGTATCGGCACGAAGAACTGCGTCGTGACCTTAAGCTGTTGGGAGAGAATCAGAGATTATTTGGGCCGCAGATTAATATTCTGCCATTTGACTACAGTGTCAACTTTTCGGGATATCAAGCGACAGTGCACAAATTGGCCACCGGTCCTGTTGATGACCTGTCAATCAACATTTATGACAAGAATGACGGCAATGGTTTGCGAATGGATCTGGAGGCAAATCCGGCAATTTATGATGATGGGGATCTCAGGCTTCACCGTGACCGTTTTCTGGCTTTTCTGGAAAGAGTTGCAGCAGAAGGCGATCAGATCGTCGGGCAGATGGAACTTCTGTTGCCAGAAGAACGGCTTCAGGTACTGGTCAAGTGGAATGACACGCACCAAACTTTACCAAAGATCAGTTTGCCGGCATTGTTTGAAAATCAGGTTGCCAAAAGTCCTGAGTCAACGGCCCTGGTTTATGGAAACATGTCCCTCGGTTATCGTGAATTGAATGAGCGGGTAAACCGCCTTGCCCATCTGCTCATTGATCAGGGCCTGGGTCCCGAAAAATTTGCTGCTTTAGCGTTGCCCCGGTCCATGGACATGGTCATATCCATGCTGGCTGTTCTGAAGACAGGTGCAGCTTACCTGCCGATTGATCCGGATTACCCGGCTGAACGGATCAAATTTATGCTTGATGATGCAAAACCTGTTTGCATTATTACAAATTCGGAAGTTGTTTCCAAACTTCCCGGCAGCAATCTGCGCAAGATTTTGATGGATGAGTCAGAATTTGTTGAGATGCTTGGCAATTATCCGAGTACCAATGTGAAAGATACGGAACGTAATGAAGCAGCTTCACCTCTTGCTCCGGCTTATATGATTTATACATCAGGATCGACAGGGAAACCCAAAGGTGTCGTCGTGTCAATGGAAAGTCTGGACAATTTTCTCTTGTCCATGCAGGAGCAATTTTCACTGACCGGGCAGGACAGGCTGCTTGCTGTTACCACGATTGCATTTGATATATCCGCTCTGGAAATTTTTCTTCCGCTAATCAGTGGAGCCTGTTGTATCATTGCTCCAAAGGAAGCGGTTCAGGATCTCCGGGCTTTAACAAGGATGATGACGCAGCATCGTATTACTGTGATGCAAGCCACACCGACACTTTGGCATGCCCTTGCAGCAAGTTGCCCCGACAAATTGAAGGGACTTCGGGTGCTTGTTGGCGGCGAGGCGCTGCCAGGCAGTCTTGCAACTGCTTTATATGATTCAGGTTGCGAAGTTACGAATCTTTATGGACCAACTGAAACAACGATTTGGTCCACCTCTGTTACCCTTGATTCCGGAAAAACCGATATGCCTCCCATTGGGCGTCCAATCGGGAATACACAAGTATATGTGCTGGATGCAAGTTTACAGCCTGTTCCGCCAGGAGTTGCCGGAGATTTGTATATTGCCGGCACCGGACTGGCACGTGGCTATCTGGGTCGCCCCGGGTTGACAGCAGAACGCTTTGTTGCCAATCCGTATGGTCCGGAAGGAAGCAGAATGTATCGTACAGGCGATATAGCCCGTTGGACTTCGGATGGGTTCCTGGAATATATCAGTCGTACGGATCATCAAATCAAGATTCGCGGTTTCCGGATTGAGTTGGGTGAAATTGAGGCAGTGCTTGCCAAACATCCCGATGTCAGGCAGGTTGCCGTTGTTGCCCGGGAAGATGAACCCGGTGACAAACGCATCGTAGCTTACATTGTTCCCGATTCAAAAGAGAATTTCGATTCCAATTTGCTTCGTCAATTTGTTGAAGGCAGTCTTCCGGATTATATGGTTCCTTCAGCATTCGTTGAAGTGGACAGTTTGCCGTTGACGCCAAATGGCAAGCTTGACCGCAAGGCGTTACCGGCTCCCGATTTTTCTGCATCGGTTACCAATCGGGCTCCCCGAACACCACAAGAAGAAATTTTGTGTGATCTGTTTGCCGAGATTCTGAGGCTCCCCCGCATTGGCATTGATGACAGCTTTTTTGAACTGGGAGGACATTCCCTGCTTGCAGCCAATCTGATGATCCGGATCCGAGATGTTCTGGGAGTTGAACTGGGCATTGGCAAACTTTTTGAATCTCCTACAGTTGCAAGTCTGGCGAAACAACTTGATCATGGAAAAAATGTACGCCCACCTGTGAAAAAGGTTGAAAAACCGGAAGAGATCCCGCTTTCTTTTGCACAGCAGCGATTATGGTTCCTTCACCGATTGGAAGGGCCCCGCCATGCCTATAATATTCCCGTTGTTGTGCACATGCAGGGAAAGTTGAATCAGAAGGCTTTGCAGGAAGCGCTTTGTGATATCGTTGAACGGCATGAATCCCTGCGTACAATCTTCCCGGAGAAAGAAGGAATGGCGCATCAGCTTGTCCTGAATGCGGATGAGGCAAAGCCGGAGCTGATTGTTACCCATATTGACGAGAATAAACTTTCCGAGAAACTTGCTGAATCAGTGCGTTACAGTTTTGATCTGGCTGTTGAACCGGCAATTCGTGTACAGCTTTTTGTACTGGGTCCGGACAAATATGTGCTGTTGCTGTTGTTGCACCATATTGTTGCGGATGGATGGTCTCTGACCCCGCTTGCCCGGGACCTTTCTGCAGCTTATGCAGCACGTTGCCAGGGACAGGCCCCTGAGTGGACACCTTTACCTGTACAGTATACGGATTACACGCTTTGGCAGAAGGCGCTTCTGAGCAGTGAACATGATGAGAACAGTCTTGTCGCCGAACAACTTGATTTTTGGAAAGAAACATTGCGCAATTTGCCTGACCAGCTGGAGTTGCCTGCTGATTATCCACGACCTGCTGAAGCCAGTTACCGTGGTGAAACACTTGATTTTTACATCAAGCCGGAGCTGCACCGCCGTTTGCTCGATTTTGCCCGTGAAAACGGAGCCAGCCTGTTTATGGTCTTGCAATCCGGTCTGGCAGCATTGCTTACAAGGCTCGGTGCAGGTACGGATATACCTGTCGGTACTCCGATTGCCGGTCGCAACGATGATTCGCTGGGGAATCTTGTCGGCCTGTTTATCAATACATTGGTTCTGCGTACGGATACATCGGGCAGTCCCAGTTTCCGGGAGCTTCTTGACAGAGTCAGAAAAGTTGATCTGAATGCTTATGAAAATCAGGATCTTCCATTTGAGCGCCTTGTTGAGATTCTTAACCCGGTTCGGTCCCGGTCCAGACATCCATTGTTTCAAATTATGCTGGCCCTGCATAACACGCCCAATCCTGAACTGGAGTTGCCGGGCCTTGAAACCAGCCTCCAGATACAGAGTACAGGCTCAGCGAAGTTTGACCTTATGATGGAACTCCGTGAACGATATGAGGAAGATGGCACCCCGGGAGGACTGGATGGGCTGCTTGAATACAGTACCGATTTATTTGAACATGACACGATCGAAACGTTTATCGAACGCCTGCTGAGATTACTGGAAAACGCAGTCGAAAATCCGGATCGGAGTATTGAACATCTGGACATTCTTGCGCCTGAAGAACGTCAAAAAATATTGCTGGAATGGAGCAAGTCTGCCAAAGAAATACCGCAAAATTGCTTACCTGCCTTGTTTGAGGAACAGGTTTCAAAAAGTCCCGAAGCTGTTGCTGTGGTGTTTGAAGGCAATTCATTAAGTTATCAGGATTTGAATGCGCGGGCAAATCAGCTTGCACATTTGTTGATTTCCAAAGGTGTGGGACCGGAACAATTTGTTGCTTTGGCATTACCTAGGTCATTAGAGATGGTAGTTGGCCTGATTGCTGTGCTCAAAACAGGAGCGGCCTATCTTCCCCTGGATCCGGACTATCCCCGGGACCGGCTTGCTTTCATGCTTGAAGATGCCAAACCGGCAACCTTGCTCACCAGTACGGAAGTTTTGTCAAAGCTTCCGAATGTTGATACCCTGCCCTGTATCGTCGTCGATGAATTTGAAACTATGGAAGAACTGCAGAACTGTCCCTGTTCCAATCCGACAGATGCTGATCGGGTCCGGTCTTTGTCACCTTTAAATCCGGCTTATGTTATCTACACTTCCGGTTCAACAGGCAAACCAAAAGGTGTCGTTGTGCCGCATCAAAACGTTGTTCGTCTGTTCGGGGCTGCGGATCACTGGTTCGGGTTCAATTCAAATGATGTCTGGACATTGTTTCATTCCTATGCCTTTGATTTTTCTGTCTGGGAGATTTGGGGGGCCTTGCTGTATGGAGGACGTCTTGTTGTCGTATCTCACGCAATCAGCCGGTCACCTGCAGAATTTTTACAGCTGCTCGTAAATGAAGGTGTGACGGTTCTTAATCAGACTCCGTCGGCATTTTATCAACTGATGCAGGCAGATCGGGAAAATCCGGATCTTGGCCGGAAGCTTTCCTTGCGATTTGTGATTTTTGGAGGAGAAGCTCTTGAACTTGGCCGTCTGGAAGATTGGTATAACCGCCATCCTGATCATGCTCCCAAACTTGTTAATATGTACGGGATCACGGAGACAACAGTGCATGTCAGTTACATTGAACTTGACAGGAGCGTTGCCGTCTTGAGGGCTAACAGCCTTGTCGGCTGTGCCATTCCGGATCTTGGTGTTTATGTATTGGATAATGCCCTGCAGCCGGTTCCACCGGGGGTAACAGGTGAGATGTATGTGTCCGGGGCCGGGTTGGCACGCGGTTATTTGAATCGACCCGGTTTGACAGCAGAACGTTTTGTTGCCAATCCGTTTGGTCCGCCCGGTACGCGAATGTATCGTACAGGAGATCTGGCCCGTTGGCGTAAAGATGGTTCCCTTGATTATATGGGGCGGGCTGATCATCAGATCAAGGTTCGCGGTTTCCGGATCGAACCAGGGGAAATTGAAGCGGTGATTGCCGGATATCCTGACATTCATCAGGTAGCAGTTGTAGTTCGCGAAGACCAGCCTGGAGACAAGCGGCTTGTTGCTTATATCGTATCAACTGCAGAAGATCGCTTTGATCCGGCTGAACTTCGCAGATATGTAGCCAAGCATTTGCCTGATTATATGGTACCTTCTGCGTTTATGACCGTTTCAGAATTGCCATTGACTCAAAATGGCAAGCTCGATCGCAAAGCCTTGCCGGAACCCGACTTTTCTGCTTCCGTTACGGGCCGTGGTCCCAGAACGCCACAAGAAGAGATTTTATGTGATCTGTTTGCGGAAGTTCTGGGTTTGCCGCGGGTGGGAATTGATGATGGATTCTTTGACCTTGGAGGCCACTCTCTGCTTGCTGTTAAACTGATGAGCCAAATACGCGATGCCCTGGGGGTTGAACTGAGCATTGGAAATCTGTTTGAGGCTCCTACCGTCGCAGGACTTGCGGAACGGCTGGAAATGGGCACAAGCAAAAGCGCGTTGGATGTTTTGCTGCCGCTCAGAACAAGTGGAGAACAGCCCCCGCTGTTCTGCATACATCCGGCAGGTGGACTCAGTTGGTGCTATGCCGGGTTGATGAATACCCTTGGCAAGGAGTATCCCATTTATGGTTTGCAGGCACGCGGAATTTTGCGGCGTGAGAAGTTGCCGGAGACGATGAATGAGATGGCAGCGGATTACATTGAGCATATTCGTAAAATCCAGCCAAAGGGCCCTTATTGTTTGCTCGGCTGGTCTCTTGGCGGAAATATCATCCACGCCATGGCGACCCAGTTGCAAAAGCAGGGCGAGGAAATTGCCCTTGTTGCTATGCTTGATGCTTATCCAAGCCACTTTTTGCCGATCAAAAAGGCGCCTGATGAGGAAGAGGCATTGATTTCCCTGCTGGCATTGGGAGGATATGACCCTGATCAACTGGGAGACAAGCCGTTGGATATTGATGGTGCAATTGAAATCCTGCGCCGGGATGGAAGTGCATTGGCCAGTCTCGACAAATCGGCCATTTTGAACCTTAAAGAGATCTATGTGAATTCTGTTCGTATTTTAAGTGAATATAAGCCGGAGAAGTTTATAGGAGATCTCCTGTTTTTCAGATCAACGGTCATACCGGAATGGTTTGATCCAATCTCTCCGGAAACATGGGCACCCTATATTGATGGAGAAATTGAACAGTTTGATATTAATTGTTGCCACAAGGATATGTGCCAGCCGAAGCCGCTTGCGGAGATTGGGCAAGTCGTTGCAAATAAACTTCGTGAAATGAAGCATTCCGTATTCATAAATGAAGGGAGTAGATAACTTATGGTCAATCCTTTTGAAAATGAAGCCGGTACCTACTTTGTACTGATTAATGATAAAGGCCAGTATTCCCTCTGGCCTTCCTTCCTTGAGGTACCGCCCGGCTGGACGGTTATCTACGGGCAGGAGAGCCGTCAGAAGTGTCTGGACTATATCAACTCGCACTGGAAAGATATGAAGCCCACCAGTCTTTCATCCTGGTAAGGGCAAAGGGAAGTGACAACAGGCATGCAACTCGGTCAGAAAATCGTTGTCAGTGTTGTCTACGTGACAGCAATGTTTATGGTGGCGCTGGATGGTACTGTCGTCAATGTGGCATTACCGTCTATTGGCCATGAATTCCAGGTTCCTCCTTCTGCTACGGGAACGGTGAATATTGGATATTTAATCAGTCTGGCCATATTTCTTCCAGTTGCGGGTTGGCTTGGTGACCGATGGGGAACCAGGAGGATCCTGTTGTCGGCACTGGGTGTATTTGCTGGAGCGTCTGCATTATGCGGTTTTGCCGATAGTCTTCTAACCTTGAATGCGTTTCGGGTTATACAGGGAGCCGGGGGAGGAATGATTGCTCCTGTGGGAATGGCAATGCTGTTCAGAACCTTTCCTCCGGAAGAAAGGCCAAAACTGTCCCGATCCCTTGTGTTTCCTGTTGCGGTTGCACCCGCACTCGGCCCCGTAATCGGAGGATTACTGGTAGAACATCTGTCCTGGCGTTGGGTGTTTTACGTTAACCTGCCCATTGGAATTCTGGCAATATTGTTTGGCTCCATGTTTCTTGCCGAACATAAAGAGCCTGCTGCCGGCCGGTTTGATTTCCCCGGTTTCCTGTTTTCGGCGTCAGGGTTTTCCATGCTCATCTATTCGCTGACCCAAGGCTCGCTGATTGGATGGAATTCGGCTGAAGTCCTTGTAACGGGAATTGTCGGGCTGATGCTGATTGCGGCGCTTGTCATAACAGAATTACGTGCAGAAAAGCCGATGCTTGACCTGCGTTTATTGTCTGATCCATTGTTTCGGACGATGAATCTCATATCCTTTTTTTCAACAGTCGGTTTACTTGGCATGCTCTTTGTATTCCCGCTTATGTATCAAAATGCATTAAATGAGTCGGCTTTGGACACCGGACTGACCCTTTTCCCGGAAGCGCTAGGTTTGATGCTTGCCTCACAGGTTATGCCCTGGTCATATAAGAAGGTTGGTGTGCGCCGGTTGATCATGATCGCATTGCTCTGTACGATTGCCATATTTGTGGTGCTTACTCTGGTTATTCACAAGGCGAACCCCTGGCTGCTGAGAGTGCTGTTTTTTGGAGTGGGTTTTTTCCTGGGGCAATCGGTTGGAGCCGTGCAGTTCACCTCTTTTGCCAATATCGATTCTTCATCAATGGGGCGGGCAACGACATTGTTCAACGTCCAGAACCGGTTTGCTTCTGCGATGGGAGTGGCCATATTGGCAGGGCTTCTGAGTGTGTTCGGAACGGTCACCGGTAACGGACAGCCCGATCTGGCGGCTTATCAGGCGGCATTGTTTGGTGCAGTTGTCTGCTTGCTGACGGCATTGTTTTTTGCAACGCGCATTCAGAAGAGCGATGTTACATCCACAATGCGCAATCAATCTGTGTCTCCTGCCAGATCGCCTGAAACGGGATCAATAGCAAAGGCGGGAGAATGAATGCATTGCAAAAGGTTACCAATTATGCGAAAGGAAGATGAAAATGAAGAAGAGATGGTTTCTCGCAGGAATGACGGCTGCATTCTGTTTGATTTTTTCTGCATGCAGCAATGCATCGGGGGTTGACAGGACATCTGAACAAAAGGAAAAGGTGATAACCTATTTGAACCAGGAATACAAAGTGCCTGAAAAAGTGGACAAAATTGTAACGGCCAGTTTGGAATCGATGGAAGATGCGGCCATATTGGGGGTAAAGCCGATCGGTGCTGTTACATATGCAGGAAAACTTCCGCAGTACCTGGCAAAGGAACTGGAAGGTGCAGAGTCGATTGGTGAAAAAATGCAACCAAACTATGAAACGCTTCTGGACATGAAACCGGATGTAATTCTGGGAAGTACCAAATATCCTCCGGATGTGGCAAAACAGTTAAATAAAGTGGCTCCCATGATTCCGGTTTCTCATGTATCAGCAAATTGGGAGGAAAATTTGCGGTTGTTGGCAGGGTTTGCCGGCAAAGAAGATAAAGCGGACGAAATAATCGCAAAGTATAAGGAAGATGCCGAAAAATTGAAAGGGATCGTTCAGGGAGAATTGAAAGATAAAAAAGTGGTTGTGGCCAGAATCAGAGGCGGAAGCATATATCTTTATCCGCAGGATGTTTACTTTAACCATTCCCTCTATACAGATTTTGGTTTGACTGTTCCTGAAGAAATCAAGGGAGTAAAAACACAAGAAATAATTTCTCTGGAAAAATTTGCAGAAATGAATCCGGACTATGTCTTTTTGCAATACTCGGAAAGGGAAAATGCACAGAACCCCAAATCGTTGGAAAATTTGCAGAGCAATCCCATATGGCAAAGCATTCAGGCTGCAAAAGACAAAAACGTATTTGTAAATGTGGTTGATCCCCTTGCTCAAGGCGGCACGGCCTGGAGCAAGATGGCTTTTCTGGAAGCAGTAAAGAATCATTTATCCAATTAAACGAGTAAGGTGCAAATGATATGGGAAAAGCAAATTCAATATCAACAGTCATTTTATGTATGGCACCCGTCTTTGTTTTCCTGACGATTATACTTTCCGTTATGTATGGTGCAAAAGAGATCAACTTTGGGACGGTTTGGGATGCGTTGTTTCATTTTAATCCCCAAAATGTAGATCATAACATTATTATCACTTCCCGTTTGCCGAGGGTGTTAAGCGGCCTTCTTGCAGGTGCGTTTTTGGCCATATCAGGAGCACTGATGCAGGGGATGACAAGAAATTATCTTGCATCCCCCTCCATTTTGGGAGTGACAGACGGTTCTGCTTTTATTATTACACTCTGCATGATTTTTGTTCCGGATTTGTCTTTGGTGCAAATGATTCTGTTTTCCATGGCCGGTTCCTTGTTGGGAGCGGGGATTGTTTTCGGTTTCGGGTCATTGCTTCCCAATGGTTTGTCGCCGGTCCGGCTGGCGATTATTGGAACAGTAATCGGGACTTTTTTAAGCAGTGTTTCTGCAGCAATGGCATCGTATTTCCAGGTTTCCCAGAATATCAGCTTTTGGTACAATGCGAGATTGCACGAGGTTGATCCTGAAATACTGAAACTGACCTTTCCATTTGGGGCAATTGGTATCATTTTGGCACTTTCCATTGCAAAATCCATAACCATTCTCTCATTGGGAGAAGAAGTTTCTGTCAACTTGGGTCAACGCACAAAACTGGTAAAAGGTGTTGCAATAACAGCGGTTGTATGTTTGACGGGTACTGCAGTTGCTCTGGTTGGAAAAATCGCTTTTATCGGCCTTATTATTCCTCACATTGCACGGTTTTTAACAGGCGCAGATTACAGATGGATTGTTCCGTGTGCCGGAGTTATTGGCGGGGTTTTTCTGGCATTATGTGATGTATTGAGCAGATTTGCAAATTATCCCTTTGAAACCCCCATCGGCCTAGTTACCTCCCTGTTTGGGATTCCATTTTTCCTGTATCTGATCAGAAGAAAGGGAGGAGAAAACCGTGTATAGGAAATCATGGCTGCGTTACAGATTAATCCTTGTAACGAACATATGTCTTATATTTGCCGCAATTTATGTCAGCTTGACAAATGGTACATTTGATCTGACTGTGACAGATGTACTTCGGACAATTTTCCGAATCAATCCGGTAACTGAGCACGATTTGGTAATATTTGATTTCAGGCTTCCCAGAATTGTGATTGCGGGCCTGGTAGGTGCCGGCCTGGGAATTGCCGGAGCTGTGATACAAGGTGTTACACGGAATGGATTGGCGGATCCGGGGATTTTGGGAATTAATGCGGGAGCAGGAACGGCCATCGTTCTCTTCATGTATTTTTTCCAGGGACAAATTACAGGGACGGAATGGTTTTTTATTTTAATTGTTCCTTTATTTGGGCTGGTTGGAGGATTGGGGGTCGCAACTCTTATTTATTTCTTCTCCTGGAAAGCCGGAAGATTGGATCCCCAGCGTCTTTTATTGACTGGAATTGCAATTGGTTCAGGTTTTGGAGCTCTTTCCCTGTATCTGTCATTGAAAATGAATGCGTCTGATTTTGAGATGGCGACTGTCTGGATTTCAGGAAGCATATATAATGCCAATTGGAACTATATCATTTCAATGCTTCCGTGGCTTTTCATTCTGATTCCTGTAATTTATAAAAAGGCATACTTGCTGGATCTGTTTCAATTGGAAGAACCCAATATAAAAAGCCTGGGGGTCTCAGTAGAAAAAGAAAAATCCATCCTTTTGCTAAGCAGTATCGGATTGGTCAGCGCCTGTGTTTCTGTTTCTGGCAGTATCGGTTTTGTCGGCCTGATGGCTCCCCATATTGCCAAACATCTTGTCGGGATACATCACAATCGGGTAATTCCCGTATGTGGAGCAGTCGGCATGTTCTTTGTCATCATGTCTGATTTTATTGCGAAGACCGTTTTTGCACCGGCAGAATTGCCGGTTGGAATAGTCATTTCAATTATGGGTGTACCGTATTTTCTGTATCTCTTGATGAAGACCAAAGCATAAGGGAGGAAGAGCAATGAGTATCCTGAGTATAAAAAAACTGGAGTCAAGATACGATAAGTTGCTTGTGTTCCGTGACCTGAATTTGCAAGTGAAAACAGGGAAAATTACGACCATTATCGGTCCGAATGGATGCGGCAAATCCACCTTGTTAAAAACAATGGGGCGGATCCTGAAGCAAAAAAACGGGAAAGTCTATTTTCAGGGACAAGATCTGGAAAGCATTCCTACAAAGCAAATTGCCAGACATCTTGCCTTGCTGACGCAAAATCCCGTTGCCCCCGGAGAGTTGAAGGTGGAGGAGCTTGTTTCTTACGGAAGATATCCGCACCGAAAAAACATATACAAATTAACCAAAAAAGACAAAGAAATTATTGAATGGGCGATGGATATTACAAAAACAGCTTCCTTCCGGGAGCGTGAGATCGGGAACCTTTCCGGCGGGCAAAGGCAAAAAGTGTGGCTGGCGATGGCATTGGCGCAAGAAACAGAGGTTTTATTATTGGATGAGCCGACCACTTATCTTGATATGGCCCACCAGCTGGAAGTATTGCAGATCGTAGAGAGGTTAAATAAAGAGAAAAACTGTACGGTTCTGATGGTATTGCATGATATCAATCATGCGGCACGATTTTCACATGAAATTGTGGCGATGAAAAAAGGAAAGATTATAGAGGTCGGTACTCCTTCAAAAATCATGACAAAAGAGGTATTAAAAAAAGTCTTTCAGATTGATGCGAGAGTGATGATCGATCCTCATTGCGGAACCCCTGTTTGTTTCGGATATGACAGTGCCTTACAGGAAGAGGTAACAGGGATTTTCGCGGCAAATTAAAAGTAATATTGTTAACAGAGGAGCAAATTTATGAGCGATTGCATATCAAGAATGGAAATTTCCCTGCCACGATCGGAAAAATGGATCCTGCATTCCGAAACCGGTCATTCTGTTTATGAGATTTGTGTGGCCAAGCCCAAAGAACCGGCACCGCCTTCAGGGTATCCTGTTATTTATGTATTGGATGGAAATGCCTTTTTTCATACATTTCGGGAAATAATAAGATTACAAACGACCAGACCGGAAAAAACAGGGATTTTACCTGCCATAATTGTCGGGATTGGTTATCCCGTAAAAGAAGAATTTCCTTCTGCGTACCGAATTTATGATTTTACGCCTCCCTCTTCCTTGGCGAATCTGCCATTAAGACCAAACGGGGAACCTTGGCCCAAAACAGGAGGAGCGGAACTTTTTTTGAATTTTATTGAGAAACAACTCAAACCGCAACTTCATAAGCAGTTTCATCTGGATGCAAATCGACAAACCCTTTTTGGGCATTCGTTGGGCGGTATGTTTGCGTTGAATGTCCTGTTTACAAAAACAGATGCTTTTCAAACCTATATTGTGGGCAGCCCGTCCATTTGGTGGAATAATCAATGTATTCTCGAAAAAGAGCAGCAATTCATATCGCGATTAAAAAAGAATAAAGCAGATACCAGAGTTTTCTTTGCAGTGGGTTCATTGGAAAAAGAACATATAATCAGGGATGTAAAAGAAATGTCAAATCGATTGTCAGGTTTGCATGATTCTGGATTACAAATAGAGTTTCATGAGGTAGAGGGAGAAAATCATATTTCTGTTATACCTGCAATTTTAAGCCGTGCCTTGCGGTTTGTATTTGGTCATTGATCAGTGAATATTTGGATGTCCGGTATTGGGCTGTATAATGACGGTCAGTTTGTCTGTTTCCAAATGAAACAGCTTGTCAGACAAGCAAAAAGCCAGGTGTTTTTCATGAGAACCTTGGCTTTTTCGTATGAATACATGCATTTGACCCTGTAAGGTGTTGAAGTAAAGGGCTGATTTTTCAGGGTAAGCGTTAAACAGGAGAAAAAAGAGAAGTCGGCTTATATTGACATTGATAATCATTATCACATAGAATATTATTGATAACAATTATCAATTGGACGGTGAAAAAGATTACGATTTGCTGTTTCTACAGGAGATGATTTTTTTGAATATAGATATTTTAATGGATGAGATCGGAAAGATAGACAGGGAAATTTCAGATCTTTTGAGTAAGAGAAAAAAACTTGTTTCGCAGATGGACGAAGCAAAACAAAAACGGGAGTATGAAAATAAAGGACTGTTACATAAAGAAGAGATTGACAAAAAAATAAACCAGGGTTTGTTGGAAAACAGAATGAATTTGCCAATCCATCAGGATGGCAAAAGGGAGAAAACCTTTTTATATTCGAGAAAACATCAGGATCAGGATACGGTTATAAATATAAAAGGCCAGAAAATAGGAAATGGCGATCCACACTTTATCATGGGCCCCTGTGCAGTTGAGAGCCTTGAACAATTAAGGACAGTTGCCGGAGAAATGACCAAAAGAGGGCTGAAATTATTAAGAGGCGGCGCCTTTAAACCGCGGACATCTCCTTATGATTTTCAGGGACTGGGATTGGAAGGATTAAAAATTTTGAAAAAGGTAGCCGGTGAATATGGCATGGCAGTCATCACCGAGATTATGAGCACAGATCAAATCGATGAAACTTTGCAATATATTGATGTGATCCAGGTAGGAGCCAGAAACATGCATAATTTTTCCCTTTTAAAAGCTGTTGGCAAAACAGACAAACCCGTATTGCTTAAAAGGGGATTATCAGCAACTATCAAGGAATTTAAATTGGCAGCGGAATATATCCTTTTAGAAGGTAACAAGAATGTAATCTTGTGTGAGAGAGGCATTCGAACCTATGAAACGGCGACAAGAAATACCCTGGATATTTCAGCAGTTCCCATATTAAAACAGGAAACCCATTTGCCGGTATTGGTAGATATCACGCATTCAACTGGCAGAAAAGACCTGTTAATCCCGGCAGCCAGAGCAGCCCTTGCCATTGGCGCTGACGGAATCATGGCGGAAGTGCATCCCAATCCCCAGGCAGCATTATCAGATGCAAAACAACAGATGAATATCAGTGAATTTCATTCTTTTATGGACTCTATGGAAAAATTTTTAAACAAACATGCAGAAACGGTAAAGATCTGAAATTTGTGTTTTTTTTCTGCCCTATGCGTTATGAAATTACGGGAAAAATAGACAGGATTGAAAAGCTGTGAATCACGCATCCTTTGTTTGGATGGGTGATTTTTTTCAATGAAGTGGAGGGCGGGATAAAGCAAGGACATAACCTGAGCAGGAAAAAATCAGGATAAATTGACATATACCAAACATTAAATTAAACTGTTTATTGTATTGGTAAACGTATATATAATATGTTTAATAACAAAAGTGTAACAAGGCAGGTGAGAGCCGATGGATCGCAAAAAAGAACTGAAACTGCGTTTCAAAGAGGCAGATGTTGAAGCGGGTGTTTATCAAATAAAGAACAGGATCAACAATAAAATTTTGGTCGGGAGCACAAGAAACCTGAAAACCTTGAACGGGATTGAGTTCATGCTTGAGACAAACAGATATACCACCAATAAAGAGCTTCAGGAAGAGTGGAACCAGTTTGGAAAAGACGCTTTTACATTCAGTATCCTGGAAAAACTGAAAAAGAAAGATGATCCCTGTTTCAATGAAAAAGAAGCTTTATCCAAACTGGAAGAAAAATGGCTGGAAAAGTTGCAGCCATTTGGGGAACGGGGATATAACCGGAGAAAGCAGCATTGAGTTAAGAAGCATGGATGAAAAACAATGGCTTCCCGGGATACTTCAAGAATGCATAATGATTATCGGGAAACTTTTTCAATATTTGACAAAACCTTTATTTCCGTTTAAGATTCAGATAAGTAAATAGAGCGGAAGGGTGAACCAATTACATGAAGTACTAATCCTGTGCCGAAAGCCAATTTATTGAAGGTTTTTTGCGGCAGAGATGTTCTGCCTGTTTTGTGTAGCCTTCAATCGGAGCTTTTCAGAACAGGATTGGTCTTTATGGTTGGATGCTTAAAAGGCACCGTTTCTTTTGGTGTGCAGCCGTACCTGTGCCTCCTGTTCTGAATATGGATCAGGAGGCTTTTATTGTCTCCAGAACATGATATAACCGGAGATGATTGACATGTTGCTGGAAGCACTCAATTTGAAACTCTTTATACAGGATCGTTTGTTGATTGATGCAGAGCACTTGCATATTGACAGGAAAGAGCGAATTGGCCTGGTTGGCAAAAATGGCAGCGGGAAGACCACTTTGCTGATGGCTCTGGCCGGAAGAAGGAATCCTGATGAGGGAACTGTGACGTCCAATACCGTACCGGAGTTGTTGCCGCAATTGAAACTGAAGGAAACGACGAAAAGCGGAGGAGAAGTGACACAGGAATATATTGTTGCAGCCATTTCCGGTGAACCGGAATTGTTGTTTCTGGATGAGCCCACAACCAATCTGGATACAGAGCACATTGAATGGCTGGAAAAACTGCTTTCCAATTGGCAGGGGGCTTTTGTGATTGTCTCGCATGACCGGGCCTTCCTGGATGCTCTTTGTACGGAAATCTGGGAAATTGAAGAAGGAAAGGTAAAACGATATAAAGGAAACTATTCCGATTATATCCGGCAAAAAGAGCTGGAACTGGCCCGGCAGAAACTGGACTATGAAAAATATGAGCAAAAGAAAAAACAGCTTGAAGATGCATTAAGGCTGAAACAGAAAAAAGCAAACAGAGCTGCCAAAACACCAAAAAAAGTAAGCAGATCAGAAAGCAAAATTACAGGGGCCAAACCTTATTTTGCCAAGAAGCAAAAAAAGCTGCAAAAAGCAGCAAAAGCGATTGAGACAAGACTGGAAAAACTGGAAAAGGTTGAAAAGATCAAAGAGATTCCGCCAATCAAAATGAATCTGATCCATCAGGAAACATTTGAAGGCCGGATTGTCCTGCGGGTAAATGATGTTGCAGGGGTGGTGAATGGACGGGTTCTTTGGGAGGAAACCAGCTTTTTTGTACGCGGCGGAGATAAGCTGGCTGTCATCGGGCCAAATGGCTGCGGCAAAACAACATTGTTGAAAAAAATTGTTCACCGGGAGGACGGGATTGTTTTATCACCATCAATGAAGATTGGTTATTTCAGTCAGAACCTCAACATATTGGACAATGAAAAATCGATTCTGGAAAATGTCTGCTCCTCTTCAGACCACGATGAAACACTGATTCGCACCGTGCTGGCAAGACTGCATTTTTTCAGGGATGACGTCTATAAACGTGTGGGGATTTTAAGTGG
>JBAVDL010000140.1:0-16491 GCA_049587175.1 Thermoactinomyces sp. | reverse complement strand
AATTGACCTGGTTTAGGGAATCCCTTGCCAAACGGAAAACGAACATCAAGGCCCTTCTGTTAAATCAGGAATATTTGGTTGGCTTGGGCAATATTTATGTAGATGAGTCCTTGTTCATGGCCGGAATCCATCCCGAACGGGCCGCCAGTTCACTTGATGAAGAGGAAGTGGAACGACTGTACAATAGTATCAGGCAAACCCTGCAAACAGCAATTGAGTTGGGCGGTTCTTCAGTTCGTTCCTATGTTAACGGAGAAGGTGAGATGGGGATGTTTCAGCTGAAAATCCAGGTATACGGACGAAAGAATGAACCGTGCCTGAAATGTGGCACCCCGATTGAGCGTCTGGTAGTGGCAGGCCGGGGGACGCATGTTTGTCCCCGCTGCCAACGGTAACACTTGCCTGGCTCCTTTTCATAAGATAGGTAACAACATGCCTGTCAGATGAGGGGGAGCGTTGATGCCATACGGGTGGTCCATGATCTTGCTGGCCTTCGCAGTCAGCCTGGACAGTTTTGCGGCAGGTACAACCTACGGGATTAGAAGGATTCGGATCCCCATCATGTCTGTGTTGATTATTGCCAGTTGTTCCGGAGCAGTTATTTATGCGGGACTGATGGCCGGAACCGGTTTGTCCGGTCTGTTATCCCCTCCTATTGTACGGTGTTTGGGAGCGGGTCTGTTTGTCCTGCTGGGCTGCTCGCTTATTTATCAGGGAGAGAAAAACCAGCGGGAAAAAGATGATGAGCGGATTGAAAAACAGGGTGAAGCCCTTCTGCCCAGAACCTGGACTTTTCAGGTCAAAAGGCTGGGCCTGGTGGTCAAAATACTGAAAACACCGGCGGCAGCAGATATTGACAACTCCGGTTCGATTTCATCTGCTGAAGCTGTATGGCTGGGAACCGCCCTTTCACTGGATGCGTTTGGAGCCGGGATTGGAGCTGCATTCATGGGAATTCCTCCGCTCTCCACGGCTCTTTTGATTGCATTGATGAGTGCCTTGTTTTTAAAAATTGGGATGTGGTTTGGTTTTTCCCATTCAAAAAACCTGAATAATCGCCTTGTTATTTATTTACCGGGTTTAATCCTGATTGCAATGGGAATGATCCGGTTGATCTAGGAAAGCGGTGAATAAACATGTTGCTGGGGTTAACAGGAAGTATTGCAACGGGAAAAAGCACAGTTTCAGCAATGTTGCGGCGAAAAGGGGCATATATCATTGATGCGGATCAGGTGGCACGGGAGGTAGTAGAACCCGGATCAGAGGGATTGAAACGGATTGTTGCCCATTTTGGCGAAGAGATGCTGGATAATGAAGGGAAGCTGGACAGGGCACGGTTGGGAAGCGTCATTTTTCAGGATCCCGTGAAACGAAAAACATTGAACCGGTTGTTGCATCCGCTGATTATGCAGACCATGCAGCTTCAGACAGATACGATCCGGCAAGAGAACCGGCAGGCCATGATTGTTTGGGATGTGCCCCTGATGTATGAGGAAAATTTGACGCCGTATGTGGAAGCCGTTATTTTAGTATATGTACCCAGAGAGATTCAGTTGGAGAGACTGATGAAACGCAACTCTCTTTCAAAAGAGGAAGCATTGAAAAGAATTGATGCCCAGATGGATATTGAAGAAAAAAAGAAGCTTGCTGACTATATCATTGACAACTGCGGGACTTTGTCAGATACAGAAAGACAGGTTGATCAGTTATGGAACTATCTAATCTCAAAAAGTGGGTAAAACCGGCTGTTGATGCATTGCCCCCCAGGCGGACCATAATCATTGGTCTCGTTTTGCTGATCGCGTTTGTAATTGTGATGACCCCGCTTTTCAATATGTTGATCTACCCGTTAAAATATGAGGAAAATATTTTTAACAGTGCTATCGAAACCAAAGCTGATCCTTTTTTAATCATGGCGATCATCCGGGCGGAAACCAAATTCCAGCCAAATCAACAATCACGTGTAGGTGCACAAGGTTTGATGCAAATTATGCCGGATACAGTTGATTTCATTATCCGAAATGGAAAATTTTCTCCATCCCTGCGGGATTATGTCTATGATCCGGTCACGAATATCCAGTTGGGAAGCTGGTATATAGCTTATTTGACCAAGCGGTATGATGGAAATAAAGTGGCAGTGATGGCAGCCTACAATGCCGGACATGGCCGTGTAGACAGATGGCTGAAGGAAGGGATTTGGGATGGAACGCGGCAAAATGTGACGCAAATACCGGAAGCATTTGGCGAGACTCGCCACTATGTAACACGGGTCAGCTATTATTATGAAAAATACAAGCAGCTTTATCAGGATGAATATGAAGAATATAAAACAAATATGTTGAAAAATCAGCACCATTAGGTTATACCTGTTCCGAAAAGGAACAGGTATTTTGTTTTCCGGTTGCAATATGTGACATACTTATTATAATAAAAGTGAGTATTGGTGTGTAACAAACGGGAAGGAGATAAATATATGTCACTTCGTATTGCAATTAACGGTTTTGGACGTATAGGAAGAATGGTATTTCGCAAAGCCATGGAAGATCCTATGCTGAATGTAGTAGCAGTCAATGCCAGTTACCCGGCAGAAACGTTGGCACACTTGGTTAAGTATGACACAATTCACGGACTTTATCATAAAGAAGTATTGGCCACCAACAAGGGGCTTCTTGTAGACGGGCATGAAGTGAAACTGGTTTCTGATCGTGATCCGGAGCAACTGCCCTGGCATGAACTGGATATCGATATTGTCATTGAAGCAACAGGCAAATTTCGCGATCGTGAAGGAGCACAAAAACATATAAAAGCCGGCGCCAAAAAAGTGGTGATAACGGCTCCGGGCAAGAATGAAGACGTTACCATTGTCATGGGTGTAAATGAAGACAAATACAATCCGGACAAACATCATATTATTTCCAATGCCTCATGTACAACCAATTGCCTGGCTCCTGTTGCCAAGGTTCTGCATCAATCATTTGGCATCAGACACGGGCTGATGACAACTGTTCATTCTTATACAAACGACCAGAAAAATCTGGATAATCCGCACAAAGATCTCCGCAGAGCGCGTGCCTGTGCCCAATCAATCATTCCTACCAAAACAGGTGCTGCCAAAGCACTGGGACTGGTGATTCCGGAACTTCAGGGAAGGCTTAACGGATTTGCCTTGCGTGTTCCGACACCCAATGTTTCCGTGGTTGATCTGGTTGTTGATACTGAAAAGGCAGTAACCCGGGAAGAAGTGAATAATGCCCTGAAAGCAGCTGCCAACACGGAACTGAAAGGAATCCTGGATGTTTGTGAGGCACCATTGGTGTCTTCTGATTTCAACGGCAATGAGCACTCATCTGTTGTTGATGCGTTGTCAACCATGGTGATCGGCAAGCAACAAGTAAAAGTACTGGCCTGGTATGACAATGAGTGGGGATACTCCTGCCGGGTTGTTGATCTGGTTCGCCATGTTGGAGAAAGAATGGGTGTAGCAGCAGTATAACTTTAAAAAATTTTCCCAAATTTAATGATAGTCATCCTGATAAAAACACTCGCTCAAATTGAACGAGTGTTTTTATGTGTTTGGCCGGTCGCAGTTGCTTTCCACTGAAGGCCAGTGTTTCTTGCTTAACCTGCCTCTATTTTCAGCAAGCCTCATGCATTGCCAAGGCTTTCACCGAATATTGTTTTTTCAGTACTTATGCACGAAAAGGTTGCTTCTGGCAACCAGAAGGGATCCGGAGAACACTGGGGCTTTCCGAATATGAAGAAATAATTGAACAATGCCTGCAGAATTTCCACAAGCATTAAAATGTTTTGCATCTTATCGCTTGATCGGGATAAACAAATCGTATCGGTTATCAGGGGAATCAAGATTGTGGGTAACCGGTGTGTAACGGTGGTCGTAGACTTCCAGCCCCAATGTGCTGTCATCTTTCTGATAACCCATTTTTTTTATCCATTTCAAGGCTTTCTGGTATGTGGAAGATGTATTGCGAATTGAACCTCTATGTGTGAAAACTGCATATTTTTGGGTTGGAACCGTTAGAGATAACATTCCTTTGGGAACGATGTCTGCTTTGGATACTTCAACAGCGATATAGCAGGTTAAATCAGTTACACGGTCGTGACAGGGACAAACAAAAACGCCGGGTCTGACCTGATTGGGAATCTCATGGATTCTTCTGACAAACTCTTCCCAAACTTTTGCGATTTCTCGTGACATGGTATAAGGTCCTGTCCAACCTATACCGACTACTTGAAAAGAATCTTTCGTTATGATACGGCCCTGCATAGATACCCCCTAAGGCTGAATTCTTGTGCAAAAGGAATGTATTTTCATTATATTATAAAATATTTTTGTAAAATGAACAAGTAGCAGGGTTGTGAAAATATATCCCGGATTTATGCATGAGGGGATGATCGTTGTTATTCATTTCCAGACTGGTTAAGATAGAGGGGAATTTTCGAACAGTCGGCTTTTTGGCGGATCAGGGGTTGAAAAGCCGGAGCAAGTAGCCTGCACGTTCCGGTTCATTACGTGCCGGACATGTCAGGAACATTTGTGTTGTAACAAAATTTTTGGTTTTTGTTGAATAATTACGTCAAATCTTTAAAATGATAATATAACTTTTTAAGGCCAGTAACGATTTGGCTGAACAATTAATAAATGATGGGAATCAGTTTGGAGGTATGAATTCTTGAGATGCCCTTTTTGCGGAAATCATGGCAGCCGTGTACTGGATTCCCGTCCGGTTCATGAAGGACGGGCCATTCGGCGGCGCAGGGAATGTGAAAAATGCGAACAACGATTTACGACTTTTGAAACAGTTGAAGTGCAACCCCTGATTGTTATAAAAAAAGATGGCAGCCGCGAAGAGTTCAGCCGTGAAAAGTTGTTGCGCGGATTGATCCGGGCCTGTGAAAAAAGGCCGGTTCCTTTGGCCAAGCTGGAAGAAGTTGTTGCTGATATAGAAGGAAAGCTGCGGCAGTGCGGTATGGCTGAAGTTCCGTCGAAGGAGATTGGCGAAATGGTAATGGAACGGCTGGTCGATATTGATGAAGTTTCCTATGTTCGATTTGCCTCTGTTTATCGCCAGTTTAAGGATATCAATGTTTTTGTCAATGAACTTGAAGATTTGCTGCAGAGGTCTCAAAAGGCATTGGCTGAAGAAAAAAAACGAAATCCCAGATAGATTTTTGGGGAAAAATGGGATTTGGCGAACAGGCAGGGTCCTGTGATAAAATGATACAACCAATTCGGATAGAGATGTTTTAGAGGGGGCCAAACCATGGCAATTTTCTGGAAAGATGCGGGTTGGTGTTGCCGTACCCATCGTCCGATGCATCATGCTGATCTTATTGGACTTATTCATTTATATCAACCGATCGTAGGATCTGCCGCCATCTCATTATACCTGACCCTGGTCTATCAGGTTCCTCTGCACCGGGCTGGAGTTTCCGAGATGCATACACACTCTTACTTGCTGCAGTTGTGTTCCTTTACCTATGATGAGTTGCTGGAAGCAAGGTATCTTCTGGAAGGAATCGGACTCATCAACACATACGAAATAAAGGATGACGATCAGATCTATTATGAATACGAAATGATTCCGCCTCTTACTCCGGCTAAATTTTTCCAGAGTGATATTTTGAGTATCAGCTTGTATAATTCGCTGGGAAATGAAAGGTATTTTGTGCTGAAAGACTGGCTTATCGGAAATTCCCACTTGCAGAAAGTTGAACGGGAAGAACGCGGGCAAAATATTACCCGGACGTTTCAGGAAGTGTTTGACAATATTTCACCGGCTGATCTGACCAAACAAGCGGAGCGGGAGAAAGAAATGGCGGAACCGGTTGCCAGAATTGATGAAAGTCTGCATGAGGGGAAGCTTCCGGAATTGGGACAGGATATCGATTTTTCCATGCTGGAAATGCGTCTGTCACATCTGGTTGATAAACAGGTCTGGACCCCGTCTTTTAAACAGAAACTGCGGGAAATTTGCTTTTTGTATCAACTGGACGATTGGGCCATCCTTAAAGCGCTGCAAAACCCGTATGTTACGAGTCGGGGCAAAATTCATCTGGACCGTTTGCGATCCTTTATCAAAAGCGAATACCGTTTGCAGTTTGGAAGTACACCCGTTGTATCCCGCAAGAAAAACGTACAAAAGCCGCTGACGGAAAAAGAAAAGAAGTCTCCGGAACCAAAAAAGGTTCTTTCCGAAGAGGAAAAACATTTTCAGCAGCTGGCGCAAATTTCACCTTTGCAACTGTTGACCTATTATCAGAAAGGGGCGCAGATTCCGGCCAGCGATGTGGAGCTGGTGGAATCACTGATCCATGAATACGGATTGCCGTCTGGTGTTGTCAATGTGTTGCTGGAATATGTGTTGCTCAAATATGATTATAAACTTCCGCGCAAACTGGTCGAAAAAATTGCCGGCCAGTGGAAACGGCTGGGGATCGAATCTGTCGAAGAAGCACAGGAACAGGCAAAAAAGGAAGAGTGGGAAACCAAAAAGAAAAAGACGCGTTTTTCTTCAAAAACCGGAGCCAAAAAACCGGAAAAGTTGCCGCATGCTTTGCAAATGCAAATCGAACAGCCCGCTTCTCAACCTGACTCAAAAGAGGACTGGTCGGATCAGCAGGCGCAAATTCGCGCCAAACTCCGTTTGATGAACGAACGCTTTATCGCGAATAAAAAAGGCAAAGAAAAATTTTAGCAACAGGTTGTGTCCTGATGGATCATCTTGACATTGTATCAGAAACAAAAACATGTTTCATAAGCAGAATCTGTCCGGTGGTTCTCAACCAGGATTGGCGGCTCAGGCAGTTCGTTGTGTTCACTTTTTGTTTTATACAGACCGGACTGTCAACACGGAACCTGACCGGCAATGCCTGCAGAGATATCAAATAGGTGGCGGTCGGTATGAAACAGCATTCGAAGAAAGCAAGGTTGCCCGAATCGGCTGCGCGAAAGGCTTGTTCCAGTGGATAAAACTCCCCCTGATGGGGTGCGAATCCCGGGGGAGTTTCAAAAAAGCTTGCATTAACAGCTTTGCCGTGTTACAATAGCTTTTGTCGGCAATAAATACATAAGGTTCGGTAGCTCAGTCGGTAGAGCAGAGGACTGAAAATCCTCGTGTCGGCGGTTCGATTCCGTCCCGAACCACCATTTGCGGAAGTGGCTCAGGGGTAGAGCATCGCCTTGCCAAGGCGAGGGTCGCGGGTTCGAATCCCGTCTTCCGCTCCATATGAATATGCCGGGGTGGCGGAATTGGCAGACGCACAGGACTTAAAATCCTGCGGTGGGTGTACCACCGTGTCGGTTCGAGTCCGACCCTCGGCACCAGAAGGGCTCCTGCTTTAAAAAGGCAGGAGTTTTTTATTTAACAATTCTGCTGTGCAATATGCAACTCCGTTTGCTTTTTTCTGGAAACAAGTGCATGATTAAATAAGTATAAGACATCCAGGCCCATTTATTTTTCCATTACAATTAAGTGGAAAAGGATGAATTTATTGAAATCAGGAGGAATCCGGTATGAAGATAATGGCAAAAGTGGTTATTGCAACAGCAGTATTGGCGGGTGGGCTTTTGGGGATGTATGTGACTCCCAATATGGGTGAGGCAGCAAAGACAACAAATGCAGCAGATGAGCAAAATCATCAACAAACCATTAAGGATACCGTGAAACTTGCGAAGCAAGGAAAGACCATTAACAGTGAAAAGTTCGGGGTTTTTTCCAAAGGATCAGAGATCAGGAATCAATGGGGTCAACCAGACCAGGGTTCTGATGAAAATTATTTCTATTACAGTAATAGACAAATTGGATTTGTGTTGAAGCAAAACAGAGTTGTATGGATTACTTCTTATGATAAAAAATTTAATAATATCACAGTACCAGAAGTGAAAAAAGCAGCGGGTGAGCCACAAAAAGTAAAAGCAGGCGAGGATGCATATTATCTTGAGTACAAAAAGGGGATATATGTACTTGAGTTTGCGTTTTACTACGATGATCAGGGAGAAAAACCCGAAACTCTCAAAGAGGTTTATGTTCATCTGCCCTAACCAGCAGGTGCAAGTCTTCGTATGATTTATTTGACGGATTGTGCTTTATTCACATATCAAAATCACATCAAACTTGTAAAATGTTATGGAATCCTGCAGTTTTCCAATGTTTGGACAGACATCTGGAAAATATTGATCTGATTCCCATCTGCTTGACTGTCTTTCAGACAGTTATTTTTTTGTCCGCAGACCACCATATTTTTGTAGCAAATTTCAATTTCTTTTTGAGTAAAAATGCAGTTTTTTTATTTTGAGCAAAAAAATGAGAGGTAAAGTTTTGGCGATCTTTTCTTCTCCAAGCATTTGCTGATTTATGATACGATGGAAATGATTTCATTAATTGAACAGAGACTGGCCTGTTTTCGGGAGGTTGTATGATATATGCCGAAGATTGATCAAATAATTGAAAGAGCTTTGAATGGAGAACGTTTGGGGTTTGAAGACGGAATTGCCCTTTGGGAAAGCAATGAGATTGAAAAGATGGGCTGGGCTGCGGATCAGATTATGAAGAAGTGGCATCCTGAGCCCATTACCACTTTTGTGATTGGCCGCAATATCAATTATTCTAACGTTTGTGATACATACTGCCGTTTTTGTGCATTTTACCGCCAGCCTGGTTCTGAAGAAGGGTATGTGTTATCCAACGAGGAAATTTTGAGAAAAATCAAGGAAACGGTGGATGTAGGCGGTACGGAGATCCTGATGCAGGGGGGAACTCATCCCGACTTGCCGTTTGAATATTATACCGGTTTGTTAAGGGAGATTAAAAAGCATTTTCCTGACATTACCATGCATTCCTTTTCACCGGCAGAGATCATGAGGATGCAAAAAGTTTCCGGACTCCCATTGGAAGAAGTTATCAAGCAGTTGAAAGAAGCCGGACTGGATTCGATCCCCGGCGGCGGGGCAGAAATTCTTGATGACGGGATTCGCAGCAAAATCAGCCGTTTAAAGGGGTCATGGCGTGACTGGATGAACGTTATGCAAACGGCCCATCGCACAGGCATGAGTACTACTGCCACGATGGTGATCGGATTTGGGGAAACCTTTGAACAGCGCATCAATCATTTGTTGCGGATCAGGCAGGCACAGGATGAGACAAAAGGTTTTCTGGCTTTTATCGTCTGGACCTTTCAGCCGGACAATACCAATCTGAAACGGGAAAAGCTGGGTCCCGAAGACTATTTGAAATCTGTTGCCATTGCCCGGCTGATGCTGGACAACATCCCCAACCTCCAATCGTCCTGGGTAACCATGGGAGCAGAGGTTGGAAAAAAATCCCTCCGTTTCGGGTGCAATGATTTTGGAAGTACCATGATTGAAGAAAATGTGGTATCGGCTGCCGGAACTTCTTTTAAACTGAATACCAACCTGATCCTGCAATTGATTCGTGAAGCCGGAAAAATCCCGGCCCAGCGGAATACCCGTTATGATATCCTGCATGTATTCCGGGACGGCGAATATATGGAACGGGATTTTGTCATGCAAAATTAACCGGTTTATTTTTGTAAAACTGGCTCAAATAAAAGCCATAAAAGTACGAAACGCTAAACATCCTGAAACAGCAAGGTGTTTAGCGTTTTTTTGGCATAGAGTGGATGTTTCAGTCAAACAAATTCTTTTTTAACTGGAATCAAAAAACACCTGCTTACAACAAAAATATTTAATTTTTAAAGTTCCATTCATCAGAATTGCAAGCAACAATAGATTTTCCTCTTTATATTTGATATTTTTAATGTGTGATAAAATGGATAGTTGTTTCGCGGCAAAGTTCCTCTTTGCCCTCAAAGATAGATAATTAGAGGAGGAGAGGGTTTGACAGGACGAACACATTTTGCGATTGGACTTGCTTCCGGAGTCGGACTGGCTGTGGCTTCCGGCAATACGGAAGATGTGGGCCAATTGGGATTGATGATTGCGGTAACCGGAATTGCTTCGATTATTCCCGATATTGATGAAGACGGCAGTTTGATCAACAATTTTTTATTCCCTTCATTGAAACGGACCTACCGTTCTTTTACCCTTGCGGCCCTGGGGATCGTCATGATTGCTTTATATCTGGTAAAAGATTTGCCTTTGTGGGTATTGTTGCTGGGGATCTTCTCAGCAGGGGTTGCTTATGCCCCGCACCGGACCGTAGCCCATTCGCTTTTTTCCTGTGCCTATGTCAGCTGGATTGTCTATTTGATTGAACCGTCACTGGTAACGGCTGTCATTGTCGGTTATTTGTCGCACCTTTTGGCCGATACACTGACAAGTGCCGGGGTACCGTACTTGTGGCCCTATAAAAAGAAATTTAACCTGCGGCCAATCGGCATGAAAATAAAAAGCGGCGGCAAAGAGGACCAGTTGATTGGAAGTCTGGCACTTTTACTGGCATCATTGGGATTTGTCTATTTAATTGGCTTGATTTTCTATAATGAGGCAATGGTGGCCGGCTGGTTTTAGGTTGGGAGGGAATGCGGCCTGTTGAAATCAGGAGTACATAACAACGGTATCGGTCAAGAAATAACCTGGCCTTGTCTGAGGCCAGGTTATTTTATTTCAATGGAGATAGTCTTGTTTTCTGTATACAATGATCTGTGTGCACATATATTATTATTGGAACCGATTATTATCGGGTGAGGATCTTTTCTGACAAGAGCAAAACCGGGAGGGGAGAC
Source organism: Thermoactinomyces sp. (assembly GCA_049587175.1). Taxonomy (GTDB): domain Bacteria; phylum Bacillota; class Bacilli; order Thermoactinomycetales; family Thermoactinomycetaceae; genus Thermoactinomyces. The sequence continues at coordinate 5,766 of JBAVDL010000140.1, read as the reverse complement.
GGGTGCATTACATTATTTCGTTTGCTTTGAAAGACCGGATACAGATTGCGCAATTTGGTTCATATCTGAAAAATTTGTGTGTGGGCGTCAAGTCCGTCTGCCCAGTTTCCTGTGTCAGGGAAATGATGGTCAGGGATCGCTATCTGGCCGGCATTGGCCTGGAGCAATTGACAAATGACCAAAAAAAGCAGATTGCCACAATGTTTGGCAAGGTTTTGGCCGATTTCATCTGTGATGTGATGGAACCGGCATGGATATCCAGAATGATACAAACTTCTCCTGTTTATTTATCCAGGGAGGAGATGGACAAGATCAGGCAGAACGTTACCGAACAACTGGAAACAAGCGCCTGGGAGTGCGCAAATGTGGTTTACAGCAATCGCCGTAAGAAAATAGCCTGCCAGATCAGCCGTTATCTCGAAGAAAACCGACATTTGGCAGTAGACGGCTTTTCGCGTTTCCGTCTGAAAACCTATTGGAAAACCCTGGCCATCTGTGTGGAAGAAGCTATTCACACACACCAGTTAAACAGGCGATGCAACGAGTTTATCGATTTGTTGCGCACTTTTATTCAACTGCAAATCCCCAAGATTCCGTTAGTACATGTTATCCATAAAGGCAAGAATCAGTTTCAGGTGGTTAAAGCGGATGGTACACCCATCCTGGCCAGAGAAATGGAACCATCCCTGATGGAAATTGCTGAGCCAACATCCCCCTACGGAGATTACATAATGAGCATCCTGTTAAGCATGGCTCCGGAAAGGATCATGCTTCATACCTCCAGCCCCGGAGAAAACGTAATTCAGACACTGGCAAAGGTGTTTGAAGGGAGAATCATGATGTGTGACGGATGCAGCCAATGTCACCCTCCCGCTTCTGCTGGTCCTTTTCAGGAGGATGCTTGACGTGATCGGATAAAATGAGTATAATACATAAAAAATTTTATGAAAAAGTGATGATGAGGACATGAGCTTTTTCTTACGGTTTCAGAGAGTGAGGGTCATTGGCTGGAAGCCCTCGTACCCAATGGGAAAATGCTTACCACCTCGGAGCTGCAGCAGGGAACGCCTGAAAGGGCCAGTATCTGCTGCCGGAATGCACCGTTATTGTGACCGGAGAATCCTGGCAGGGGAAGACTGTACCCTGTCAAGATTGAAAAAGGGTGGAACCACGACGACAAGCTCGTCCCTTTGCGGGAGGAGCTTTTTTTGTTCCTTTAAAAAAATAGAAAAGGAGTTGATTTGAATGAGTGTTGCGGTGAATTTGCCGGACGGATCTGTTCGTCATTATGAACAGCAAGTTACGGTACAAGAGGTTGCGGAATCGATCAGTAAAAGCCTGTTAAAAAAAGCAGTTGCCGGAAAAGTGGATGGCAAGGTGGTGGATCTGACTGCTGTTGTACCGGATGGTGCCGAAGTCCGGATCCTGACACTGGAAGATGAAGAAGGCCTGGAAATATACCGCCATAGCACAGCCCACCTGATGGCCCAGGCGCTGAAAAGGCTGTACCCGGATGTGAAACTGGGCATCGGGCCCGTCATTGAAGATGGATTTTACTATGATGTGGACCTGCCGGTTCGCTTGACCCCCGAAGATTTGCCCAGGATTGAAGCCGAGATGAAAAAAATTGTCAAGGAAAACTTGCCTATCGTCCGCAAAGTTGTGTCGCGGAATGAAGCATTACAAATTTATGAGAAGCAAAATGATCATCTCAAACTGGAAATTATTCGCGAACTGCCGGAGGATGCTCAAATCACCATTTATGAGCAGGGTGACTTTTTCGATTTGTGCCGTGGTCCCCATTTGCCATCAACCGGTAAAATCAAGGCATTTAAATTGTTAAGCATCGCGGGGGCCTATTGGCGTGGTGATTCAAACAACCAGATGCTGCAACGGATTTATGGAACAGCATGGCCCAAAAAATCTGAGCTGGATGAGCATCTTCATTTTCTGGAGGAGGCCAGAAAACGGGATCACCGGAAACTGGGACGCGAACTGGAGTTGTACATGTTCTCGGAAGAAGCACCGGGGATGCCGTTTTATCTGCCCAACGGGATGGTTATAAGGAACGAATTGGAACGTTTCTCCCGCCAGCTGCAAAAAGAGGCGGGCTACCTGGAAGTACGGACACCGCTGATCATGAACCAGCGCTTGTGGGAACAGTCGGGTCACTGGGATCACTACAAGGAAAATATGTATTTTACCAATATTGATGAAGAATCATTTGCCGTAAAACCGATGAACTGTCCCGGTCATATGCTGATTTTCAAAAACGGTATTCGTTCCTACCGGGATTTGCCTCTGCGGTTGGCGGAATTTGGACAGGTGCATCGGCATGAATTGTCAGGCGCCCTGAACGGGATGCTCAGAGTGCGTACATTTACACAGGATGATGCGCATATCTTTGTGCGTCCGGACCAGATTGAAGAAGAAGTGATGAATGCTCTCAGACTGATAGACAAGATCTATCAGCCGTTTGGATTCCCTTACTCGGTTGAATTGTCTACCCGTCCGGAGGATTCGATGGGATCCGATGAATTGTGGGAAAGGGCGGAGTCTTCCCTGAAAAATGTGCTGGACCGTTCAGGCGTCGAATACCGAATCAATGAAGGGGACGGGGCATTTTATGGACCAAAAATCGACTTCCATATCCGGGATGCCTTAAAACGAAGCCACCAGTGTGCCACGGTTCAATTGGATTTCCAAATGCCGGAGAAATTTGACCTCTCCTATATCGGAGAAGATAACGACCGCCACCGTCCGGTTGTCATTCACCGGGCAATTTACGGATCACTGGATCGTTTTATCGGCGTACTGGTTGAGCACTATGGCGGAGCATTCCCGTTGTGGCTTGCACCGGTACAAGTAAAAGTGCTTCCCATTTCCCGCACGTTTAACGAATATGCCAGACAGGTTTTGTCTGAGTTAAAAGCTGCCGGAATTCGTGCCGAACTGGATGATCGTGACGAAAAAATCGGTTACAAAATCAGGGAAGCGCAGATGAAGAAAATTCCTTACATGTTTGTAGTCGGGGAAAAAGAGGCAGAAGCAGGAACGGTGGCTGTCAGAAAGCGGGCGGAAGGAGATATTGGAGCAGAACCGCTTGCTGATGTAATTAAGCACTTGCAGATGGAAATAGAAACAAAAAAATGAACAGCGAGCTGGAATAACCCGGCGGAACCCTCCTGAGCGGAAGGGTTCCTGACCGGGCTTCCGACATGGTGACCAAAACCGGTTCTGTTTAATAATAAGGAGAAATCAACAGATAAACCAGGACACCGGTAATGCTTACATAAATCCAGATCGGCATGGTCCAGCGTGCGATTTTGCGGTGTTTGTCCACCTGCATGTGCAGTCCGCGGACAATAGTGAGAAGTGCGAGGAACACGGTGGGTGCCGCCAGAACAATATGGGTCACAAGCACAAAGTAATAAACGGGCTTGATCCACCCCTCACCTCCAAAATGAGTGGAAGGGGCCAAAGCATGATAGGTAAGATAGGTCACCAGAAACAGGGCTGTTGAACAGAAGGCTGCCAAAATGAAACGACGATGCATGCGAATGTTTTTCTTTTTTATGAAATAGAAGGCTGTCAGGAGAAAAACAGTGGTAAAGCTGTTGAATACAGCATTCAGCATGGGCAAAAAAGTTAAATCCAGATGGCTTGAGCCCTGGTATTTTGGCATGAAAAAAAGAAACAATACAAGCACATTGATCAAAATGGTCAGGACAACAATCAGAGAAGTTGCATTTTTTCCGCTTGCCGGTTGGTGAGGCAGTTTGGTCAATTTTTTACACCCTTTCATTAACAGACTGTTCCAAATAAATTATACAATTTTTCCTTCTCTTGCACCTGTCGGAATCGGTTTTCCGATCTGTTTCGGAAGTCAAATCCTGTTTGACCGGACAAGAACAAATGGTGTATAGTAATAAACATGGCGGTTTGACATAGGTCTGTGTTCTGTGCTAGTATATCTTTGTCTCGCAAGTAGAAGCGCCCGCTTCTCACCTGTTCAACGCTGGCGATGCAGTTGACAGGTTCTGATTCAGCTGCTTTTTCTGGGTGAAGTACGGAAGCAAAGTGTGGGCGTTTTCTGCGTTCACGCTTTTTTATTTTTTTAAAATTTTTCCGGAGGTGGCAGGTTATCAGCAAGGAACAACAGCACCAAGTAAATGAGTCGATTCGTGCTCGGGAAGTTCGTTTGATCGGTGTGGACGGTTCACAATTGGGAATTAAACCGGTTCGGGAAGCTTTGCGTCTGGCGCAAGAAGCAAATCTGGATCTGGTAAATGTGGCTCCGCAAGCGAAACCGCCTGTTTGCCGTATCATGGATTATGGAAAATACCGCTATGAGCAAAGCAAACGGGAAAAAGAAGCACGTAAAAATCAGAAAACGATTCAAATCAAAGAGGTGCGTCTCAGCCCGACGATTGAAGAGAATGACGTACAAACCAAGTTGAGCAATGTAAAAAAATTCCTGAAAAAGGGAAACAAAGTCAAATTGACCATTCGCTTTCGCGGCCGGGAGATTACTCATCAGGAACTTGGACGCAGGATTTTGGATCGGATGTCCAGGGAAGTTGAGGAGTATGCAGAGATTGAACGTGCCCCGAAACTGGAAGGTCGTCAAATGATCATGATTTTAGCACCGAAACAGTAAGAGGAGGACAACGTCATGCCAAAAATGAAAACAAAACGCTCTGCAGCAAAGCGTTTTAGAAAAACGGGTACTGGCAAAGTGAGACGTAATCATGCATATACCAGCCATTTATTTGAAGCCAAAAGCCCGAAACGTAAACGTAAATTGCGAAAAAGTGCCATCATGCATCCTGGCGATGTAAAACGGATCAAGCAGTTGATTGCTTACAAGTAATGTGAAACGTTTGAGAGAAGAGACTTCAGGAGGGATTTATCGTGGCAAGAGTGAAAGGCGGTACCGTAACGCGTGCACGTCGCAAAAAGGTACTTAAACTGGCTAGAGGTTACTTTGGTTCCAAACATGCGTTATTCCGCACGGCAAAACAGCAAGTAATGAAATCCTTGATGTACGCATACCGTGACCGGCGCAGACGCAAACGCGATTTCCGCAAACTGTGGATTACACGTATCAACGCCGCGGCACGCATGAATGGCCTTTCTTACAACAAATTTATGCACGGATTGAAAGTGGCCGGAGTAGACATCAACCGGAAAGTCCTTGCTGAATTGGCTGTAACGGACCAGGAAGCCTTTGCCGAACTGGTGAAAGTGGCGAAAAACGCAAAATAGTCTATTGCCGGAGAAGCCCGCTCTTTTAAAGGGAAAAGCCTGTTGACTTGTGTTTGTGAAGTTCCTGGCTTTTTCTGGCGGCTTTCTTGCAAGGCAAACAAAACACCCCCCTGTATCAGGGGGAATTTTGTTTCGAGGAAGAATCAGGTGATTTTATGCAATAAATCAAGCAATTTTTCTACCTCTTGGGTGGACAGGTTTTTAAACTTCTGCTGGAAATAATCGGATTTCTTCCGGACCAGTTCCTCAATCAACTGTCTGCCCTCATCCGTCAGATGAAGTTCGACAACGCGTTTATCCAGTTGGGAACGCTTACGATAAGCCAGATTCTTTTTTTCCAGCTGATCGACAACATGGGTAATATGGCTGACCGAAACATCAAAGTCATGCGCAAGGGAAGTAACGATTTGCGGACTTTTGTTCAGTAACTGTTTCAATACTCCAAACTCCGCACCATTCACTTTGTCTCCCCAAATTTCAGATAAATCTTTACTAATT
>JBAVDL010000139.1:0-1676 GCA_049587175.1 Thermoactinomyces sp. | reverse complement strand
GATCCCCCCGCCGGGCCCGCAGCCGGACGCGGAGTTCCCGGGAGCCGGCGGGATGGGCATAGGCCCCCTCCGGTCGGTGAAAAATCGCTTCCTTCAACATCGAGCAGGATCACTCCTTTGCTTCCCTTCTGTCAACCCTTGGTCGCCCCCGCCGTGATGCCCGAGATGAAATACCGCTGCATCGCCAGGAAAAAGAGGGCGATGGGCAGAGCGATCAACACGGATCCGGCAGCGAACACGGTGAAGTTCTGGCCGAACTTGTCGCTGATAAACCCGAACAACCCCACCGCCAGCGTCCATTTCTCCGGATTGGTCAAAACGATCCGCGGCAGCAGGAAATCGGTCATCGGTCCCATGAAATTGAACAGGGCAACCACGGCGATAATCGGCCGGGCCAAGGGAAGCATGATCCGGAAGAAAACCGTGTTGTGCCCCGCTCCGTCGATGCGGGCGGCCTCGTCCAGGCTCCTCGGAATCGTGTCGAAGTACCCCTTCACCAGCCAGGTGTTGAAGGGAATCTGCGCCCCGGCGTAGACGAGGATCAGCCCCAGGTGGGTGTCCAACAGGCCGATCTCGTTTAGCAGGATGTACAGGGCGACCATCGACATCGCCTGGGGAAACATCTGCAGCGCCAGAAAGGCGACGAGTCCATACCTTCGCCCGATAAACCGGTACCGGGAAAAGGCGTAGGCCATCCCCGTCGTCAGGACGACCGACACCACCGCGTTGACCAGGGCGATCTTCAGGGTGTTTTTGTACCAGGTCAAATATTGGCTGTCGGGGCTGGTAAACAGCCAGATGTAGTGGTCCAGCGTGGCGTTCTTCGGAATCAGGGTACTGGAAAACAGGCTGGTCCCCGGATTGAGAGAAGAGCCCACCACCCAGAGCAACGGGTACAGGGTGATCACGACCATGAGAAGCAGAAACGCATATATCAACACCAAGCCGAGACTCCATTTTCCTTTGATTCCGCTCATTGTATCAAATCCTCTTCCTTGAAGGATCGGGTTTGCCGGAACTGCCAGACGGCCAACACCGCCACGATTACGCCGATGATGATGGATACCGCCGCGGCGTAGTTGAACTTCTGGGTCTCAAAGGTGAGCTTGAACACCCAGGAAATCAGGATGTCCGACCCCCCGGCGGTTTGTCCCGGCACCGCCGGCCCGCCCTGGTTGAAGAGGTAGATCACCGTGAAGTTGTTGAAGTTGCCGGCGTACTGGACGATCAGCAGGGGGGCGGTGGCATACAGGACCAGCGGCAGCGTGATATCCTTCAGTTTCTGCCAGGGCGTCGCCCCGTCCACCTCCGCCGCCTCGTACAGGTCCGAGGGAATCGTCTGCAGGATGCCGGTGCACAGGGCCAGGTTGAAGGGGAAGCCCAGCCAGAATTGAATGAGCAAAATGGCCACCTTGGTCCAGAAGGGATCGGTCAACCAGGGGATCGCCCCCAACCCGATCGCCTCCAGCATCTGATTGATCGGTCCGAAATCGTCGTTAAACATCCCGGCAAACACCAGGACGGAAACGAAGGAAGGAACCGCCCAGGGCAGGATCAAGATGGTTCGGAACAGCTTTTTCCCCTTCACCCGTTCCAGATTGAGCAGCACGGACAAAAGGAGTCCCTGGGCGAACTGCACCGTCGTGGAAACCAATGTCCACACCACGGTCCAGGAC
>JBAVDL010000138.1:0-2063 GCA_049587175.1 Thermoactinomyces sp. | reverse complement strand
AAATTATGAAGTGTTCAAAAGAAAATTTGATATTCCTTAATAACGGGTATGTCAGGATCTCCTCTCTGTTACGGGCAATGTGAAAGATGAAGAAAAAAAATGACTGTAGTTGGAAACAAGCAAAAATATGAAATTGAATTTTAACCGATTCAAACTTAAATGCATTATCCCCTTTCGAACCAATAAGGAAGGGGATTTTTTGTGGTTATTCTATTTTTGGAAGATAGAAAAGAAAACAAGTTTCATTGCAAAATGTAATATTTTATACAATCAAAAGGAGTTGTTCGATTTGGTGCGAAATTACTAAAAGATAAACAAAAAAACAGGAATCATGTGTTTACAATTTTTACGCAAATTATGGGATCGTTTGTTTGCGGCCCATATTCCAAAGAGGTGAAATCGTGACAAAATGAAATTCTTACAACAGGGATGTGTCAACATCTTTTTCATTTTGGTTGTCGGTTTTATTAGCATTCACCCTGTCGGTGCAACCGGGGGAGGAAGTTTTGAAATTCCCGAGATAAATGAAGACTTTAACCAAGGGAAACAAGGCCCGGCCCCCGCTAAAGAGACATCGATTACTAAGACCAAACAAGAAAAAGGTTTCTTTGACAAGATGGGAAACTTTTTTTCAAATACCTGGGAAAAGACAAAGCAAGGAGTAAAGAAAGCAACGGATTGGACCGTATCTAAAGCAAAAGGAGCCTGGAACTGGCTGACATCGACAACGGTGGGCAAGATCATAGGGATCGCCTTATCCGCTGTTGCCATTACCGCATTTTTTCACAAATTTTTCCGTAAGGAGAAAAGAGGGGGTCAGTCGAAAACAAAAAATACTCCGGACTATAGTGGCAGTTTTGACGAGCTTTGGAAGAGGGTGGGTAAGCAATACCCTTTAGCGTTCTTAAGATTTCACAAAAAGAATCTAATTGAAAATGTATTAGTAAACGAAAAAAATGCCATTAATGCTGCAGGTGAAAAATACGATGTGCCTCCTGAAATAATAGCAGCAATTATTGTCAAAGAGCAAATTACACAATCAGCACCTGATGAACTATTATTATATCATACGATGCTTTTTAGAGAAGAACATTCAGCTGGATTGGGAGCGGTTTTTCCTTCGACTGCGAAAAAAGCATGGGTTGAAGTTGATCCAGCCGGGGCATATTTGTATAAAATATATGGAAGTAACGCTGATATTCAAACACAGTTGATTTGGCATAGGAAAGTCCGTATAGATACAATAGCTGTTGTACTAAACTATTATGCAAGACAAATGTATAAAACAGAATATATTTCAAATCTTACATTGGATCAATGGAAGCGAGTAGTTGGACGCTATAATGCTACAAGCCCCAGTGCTCAAAAAAAATATTCAGATTATGTTTATGACTATCTTGATCCAGTAAAAGCCATTTTAAAGTGACAGTCTACCTAAGTTTTTATTTTATCTAGATCCAATCTATTACGAGGGAGATCCTGGATTTTTAATAGAGGCAAATTTCCTTGTTCTAGCAATGGAAAAATAAATGTGATGGGTGGGGATGGAATTGAAGATAAAGGTTCTGGCCATTTTCTTTACTGCATTATTTATAGGATTGGCTTTGTTTTTGTTTAATTTGCTATTGGGTGGCAGGAAAACTTTAAATGAAAATATACCAGATAACAAAAATAGCGCAAAAGAACTAGTAAAAATTGCAGCACCTTATGTGCAGGAATATTGGGATGATAGAAAGTACTACATTGGGGAAATAATTATGGAATTAAACAACAATCAAGAAGGAAAAGTTGAAATATGGTACAAGGATGATCGAGGAGAGGGAAGCGAGGAAGTTCCAAATATCCTCACAGTATCGTTTGATACTAAAAAAAATAAAATTCTGGAAATTATTGAACAGCCAAGGGATTCGAAGATTGAACCGGGAAAAATCAATATTGAAGATTGGCCGATAGATAGCAATGAGGCCATCCAAATTGCAAAAGATACATTTAAAAACGACAAGGATTTTAATTTTACTTCTGCCTTCATAACCGGAAGCGACATTTATCGAAATGGTATAGAG
>JBAVDL010000137.1:0-9969 GCA_049587175.1 Thermoactinomyces sp. | reverse complement strand
GTTATAATGAGTCTAAAACTCAAACAAGAGGAACATACCAAGCTGGACCAAAAAAATGTTCATTCTGATTCAATGTGGAAAAAGATTAGTGGAATTATTGTATCACCTGTGCAAGTATTTTCAAGTTTTTCTAGCAAAAAAGAACCTTTTGTTAAATTATTACTTCTCATTGCTATCCTCAATGTTGTGTTTTCAGTTTTTATAACATTTGAACTCGAATTAGACAAAACCATTATACAATCGCAACAATTGTCATCTGATGAAGTTGAATTAGCTTTAAAATATGCAAAAATTGGAACCTTAATTAGCTCTGTAGTCATGGGTTTTTTTGCTCCCATTATATCTATACTATTTCAAGCATTACTTCTTACACTAATTATGCTATTCGCTTCAAAGGAATCTGGTTCATATAGACAAGTATTAGCTGTAACCACTTATAGCTATATGCCAATATTGATCAATAGCATTCTTAATATGGTAATAATTGGTTTCGGAATAATTGATGCTAATATGTTACTTCAAGAATTTAGCGGCAAATTAGTTAGTTTGCAAATATTATTTGATGATCTAGCTCCAGTTTATTCTCAGATACTATCTAACATTGAACTGTTTTCTATATGGTCTGTCGTCCTTATAGGGTTAGGTTTATCAAAAGTTTATAATATGAAAACCAAAAAAGGATTGTTGATATCTGGATTCCTGTGGTTAGTAACTACAATTGTGTCTGCAGGATTTACTCTAATTGTTACTTAATAAATATTCGTAAAAAAGGGGACAGGGATTCTTTGGGGTTATTCCTTTAATTTGGATGGAGGAAAGTGCACATAATGAACTATAAAAAGATACTGATTATCGTGGGAATTGGATTGGCTATTTGTAGTACAGTTCTAATTGCTGTTTACCGTACTACTAAGGTAAAATTATCTGTTAACACTGTGACCATGCAGAAGACTAATTTTCATGAATCAATCCTAGTCTCGGGTAATCTGGAATCAAGTAATGTTCAAAACGTTTATAAGCCAGTGGCAGGAAATGAAGTTGAGCGTATATATGTGAAACCAGGTGATGCAGTCCAAAAAGGTGAGCCGCTTGTGAAATTTAAACCCTCTAATAAAGAAAATTTTGAGCAGGTAAAATTGGAAGTGGAAAGGGCGCAATTAAACCTTAAAGTCCTAAAGAACCAGCTTAATGCATTGCGTTATAATAATTCCAAAAGCAGAACACAACCGCCCGCTAAAAATGATGATGGCAAAACAGATACACCACAAATACCACCGCCCGCTGAAAATGATGATGGTAAAACAGATACACCAGAAACACTAACCCCTGTTGAACAAGAAGAATATAAACAGCAGACAAACATAAATAAATTAACGTCTTCTCCCTCTAGCATTCAGGAGATTAGTTATAATCCAGCTATGGAACAATCAGAAACTGAGTTGATTGGTCAAATCCAAATGGCCGAGTTGGAATTAAAACAGGCAAAGGAAAAGCTAAAACAGACCAAGTCATTACTAAAAGATTTAACTATACGTAGTGAACAATCCGGTGTTGTTATATTTGTAAATTCCTTAGCACAAAAAGAAGAGGAAACTGATCCGCTTATTACTGTTGCTGACCTCAAAAATTTAATTGTAACTGCACAAGTATCGGAATACGATATCTTGAAAGTTAAGGAAAATCAGAGAGCTATCGTGCGTTCTGATGCCTTACCCGACAAAAAATGGGTTGGCAAGGTAAACGAAATAGGGTTTATTCCAAGAGAAGCTAATACAATAGAGGATTCGCAAAAAATTACTTATCCAATTAAAATTCTCCTTGATGAACCGCCAACTATTAAGTTGAGATCACGACTATTGGTGGAAATTATTTTATCTGAGAAAAATGTACTTTCCCTCCCCGATGAAGCAGTAGTAAAAGAAGGGAAGAAGGATTATGTTTTTATTATTCGAGGAAACAGAGCCTTCAAACGTGAAGTGATCGTGGGGAAAAGGAGGAAAGGGCGGATTGAAATTATTTCCGGTTTGAATATAGATGAAAAGGTAATTGCAGATCCTCCTGCAAATTTAAAGGACGGAGTGGAAGTGACGTTCAGGTGATACAAGTTCATAATCTCTATAAATCATACGGCCTGGGCAAGCTGAGTTTAAAAGTTCTTAGAGCAATTGACCTAGTAGTAGATAAAGGCGAATATGTAGCTATTATGGGGCCTTCTGGTTCAGGAAAATCTACACTCATGAATATATTGGGTTGTTTAGACCGCCCGACAAAAGGCAAGTACTATCTGAAAGGCCTTGATGTTTCTAAAATGAAGGAACCAGAATTAGCTCAAATCCGCAATCGAACAATCGGTTTTATATTTCAGCAATTTCAATTAATCTCTTTCATGAGTGCTAAAAAAAATGTGGAACTCCCTTTAATTTACTCCGACAAACCTGCTAAAGAAATTCACAGACGTGCAATCTCTTCCTTAGAGAGGGTAGGATTAGCCAACTATTTAAATCATAAACCATTTGAATTGTCGGGAGGTCAACAACAAAGAGTTGCAATAGCACGTGCTCTTGTGAACAATCCGGAACTTTTATTGGCTGATGAACCAACTGGATCCTTAGACACAGCATCGGGTCAAGTAGTTCTTGACCTTTTCGATGAATTACATCGGGAAGGAAAAACTATAATCATGATTACTCATGACTTTGAAATAGCTAAGCGAGCGGAGCGTCAAGTTTACATTCGAGACGGACGAATCCTTACAAAGGAGGGATTTGTCCGGTGATTTTTTGGGAGAATATTAGAATGGCCCTCGATGCTATTTTTGCTCATAAAATGCGATCCATCTTAACTATTTTGGGTATTGTTATCGGTGTATCTTCAGTTATTGTTATTGTTGCTATCGGCCAAGGTGGAGCTGCAAAACTGTCTAAATCTTTTACGGGGCGGAGCAATTCTATCATCATTATTCCAAGTAGCGAGATGTTAAAAAAATCAGGTGGAGTTATTTCTCCAGACTTTTTTACACAAGAAGATATTCAAGAATTACAACACATCGATGATGTTGAAAGCGTAGTGATAAAGTATTTCGAAACAGCAACTGTATTTTATCAAAAACAGAATGCAGAAGGGATTATGGTAGTTGGAATTAACAGTAATGATACTCTGGAAGAGGAAAATATTGAGGTGGTAAGGGGCCGGTCCTTTGAAACTTCAGATTATGGAGGTAACTGCGTTGCCTTGATGAGTCTAGAAATGGAAAAACAGCTTTTTAAAGAAAGAAATGGGATTGAAAAAATAATTAGGATTAAAAACCAACCTATAGAAGTGATCGGAATTGTAGAAAAAAAAGATGATTCCTTAATGATGAATACAGCAGGTGTTTACATGCCAGATAAGGCTTGGACAAAAGTCTTTGGTAAATCAAACATTTCCCAACTTACACTAAGAATTAAAAAACCAGATGCGATTAAACGGGCTGGTAATAAAGCCATAGAGATTTTAAATAAGAATCATAACACCCAAGGGGATTACGAAGTACAAAATTTAGAAGAGATTGAAAAGGGTATTGAAGTAGTGACCAATACAATGACAATTGTTATTGGAAGCATTGCTGGTATCTCGCTTTTGGTGGGTGGTGTGGGAATTATGAATATAATGCTAGTTTCTGTAACTGAACGAACCCAAGAGATCGGTATTCGTCTTGCGTTGGGAGCAACTCGCTCGAATATATTAATACAATTTCTAACTGAAGCAATTACCCTATCTCTATTAGGAGGAATAGTCGGTTTACTGATTGGAACCGGAGTTTCCAACTTAATAAATTTGTTCACACCATTTCCAACTCTTGTTTCGTTTCCAGTTGCTGTGGGTACCCTTTTATTTTCAGTGATACTTGGTATTGTATTTGGAATTCTACCTGCAGAAAAAGCTTCTAAATTGGATCCAATTCAATGCTTAAACAGAAACTGAAAATATTTTTATAAATTATACCTTTTCCTGTAACTGTGTTATTACAATATAGTGAGGATACAGCTAGCTGTTTTGAAGACCCAATCCGGGACGTTTTTTTCTGTCGTTCGGGATTTATTCGGTTGAATCCCCTTGCTGACCTCATCGAGTAAGTCACCGATTATAGAATAGAAAGTGGTGACGATCCAAGAAGGAAAGGGTAAAGACTACCGAGTTGAACTCATGAATTCGGACTAAGGCTGTCGAAGAAATGTCATCGGTTTCGGTTATAATTAGATTGACCATCAAAGCGGATGTGCGCAAGCGGAGAATCGCTTTGATGAAAATTAAGTAAGCGAAAATAAAATCCACCTATTCGATGATGGTGAGCTGAAATATGCTACTGCATTAAATACACGACAAGTAAGGGGGATCGAAGGAGACAAAGGAAAGAATGGATCCAGCTCCTTCGGATCTTTCAGATTTTTTAGTCGGTCATTTTCTCAAGAGCCAGGTGAGATAGGCAAAGGGTTTCTTTGGCTGTTTCTACTGTTTCAATTCGGTAGATCTCCCTTCACTAACTTTTTCTTTCAATACCACAGTTGATGCTGGGGTATTCCCTGCCTTTTGCACCACTCTGATCCGTTCCAAAATCGCCCTTGTTTGATATTTCAGGAGGATTGTTTCATGCTTGGAAAGGATTCCTATGTGGAAACAATTTGACACTTACGAAAAACACCAACAGGAACATTTTATAATGTGCAATGCCGGATTATTTATACCGATGTTGGAAGATTATCCTTTATGATAGCAATCGTCACATTAAAAAGATCACTAAGAAAAAGCTGGACAAAATTAACCGAAGAGATGGAAAAAGAGTATGCAATGAGAAAAAATCAGGAGATGGCCATTTGAATAAAAAAGACTTGAGTTCCTTGCAGTTCTCAAGTCTTTTTTACTCCTACTATCCGCTAAAAAATGCAATGACTCCAATTACTGGAAGGATGAAGGCCCAATACTCCATTTTAATTCAAACAGGCTGTGTTGCCGGTTTATTATTACCTCTTCACCTGTTTCTTTATCAATAAATACATTACCTTCAGATCGATTCAAATATTTTCCCAGTTGTCATATCACCAGGGCAGCAGCTAAAAATCCAGCCATGGTAAAAATTCTTCTTGTCATTATACCATCAGCGTCAGTATTCAGCATCTCTATGACCAGTTGTACTAATGCCTGGAACAATGCCGCGATGATAATTACTAAAATGCCCCATCCTCTCCAAACAATCATATGATTTCCTCCTGCTTTATTAAATAAGTATATTTAATAGAGATATACGGGGTATAGGGGCAGAAAGTCAGAAATAAAAATGAAAACCCACTTCTTGTACACGAATCCCCAATTTATTTTTGATTAAGTATTTCTTCCACTGCCAAGAAATTGACTTGAAGTTATCACATGTGTTTTGCCTAGGACTCCGTAGATTCCTGAAGATCATGAGCTTTTCCGTGATGCTGAAAGTGCATGAGCAACAAACACAAACCTTCGAGTTCTATAAACTTTCCTGTTTGAAAAATTGCGGTAAAAATTCTTTATGTGCTTCCAGCATTTCGTCCAAAATGATTTTAGCTTTTTTGTCACTTGTAATAAGTGGATTTATACAAAGAGCTAATAATGCTTTTTCATATGAACCGGTAACAGCAGCTTCAATTGCTGCCA
The DNA here is from genome assembly GCA_049587175.1 of Thermoactinomyces sp. Taxonomy (GTDB): domain Bacteria; phylum Bacillota; class Bacilli; order Thermoactinomycetales; family Thermoactinomycetaceae; genus Thermoactinomyces. The sequence continues at coordinate 4,305 of JBAVDL010000137.1, read as the reverse complement.
ATTCAAAAGACTTGATCTGCTGGATCAGTCCATTTACCGAGTAGGGAAGTTCACCAATCGGAAGCGGAACAGGCCCTTGTCTTGTAACGATACAGTTAATTTCAACGACCGTATCGTGCGGAAGAGAGGTAATGGCTCCTTCATTGCGAGTGTTCAGGGTTTGAACATCACCTTTATCATTGTATATGGAAGAAATTAAATTACAAGCAGCATCACTGTAATAGGCTCCTCCGCGTTTTTCCAGCTGCGGTGGTTTGATATCAAGATCAGGATTTTTATACAGTTCAAATAACTCATCTTCCAATTGTTTCACAACTTCAGCACGGGTCCTGCCATGTTTGAATTCTTCCAATTCGTTTTCAAGTATTTCACTGGTTTTATAATAATAGCGATGATAAGGACTTGGTATTAGCCTTAAAGCTTTAATAAATTCTTTTTCCCAGGGGAGCGGAATAATATTTTTCATAGTTACCTGGTTGTCGGGATCGGCTAATAATTCTATTACCTCCTCCAGTCTTGACTCACCACTTACGTGAACATCAAGTCCATACGACATATGATTTAATCCGCCAAAAATAATTGTTAGCTGATCATATGGAACATCTAATAATTTGGCAACAGTCATCTTCATGTTAATTGGCACATTGCAGACACCGATTACTTTTTTGTGCCGACTGTATTTCATGACAGCTTCAGTTACCATCCCTGCAGGATTTGTAAAATTGATTAACCATGAATCGGGGCATAACTCCGTCATTTCTTCTGCAATATCCAATAATACCGGAATTGTTCGAAGGGCTTTGAACAGACCACCTGCTCCATTTGTCTCTTGACCAATCATGCCATGTTTTAAAGGTATCCGTTCATCTTTAATCCTTGCTTCCAGTAAGCCTACACGCATTTGAGTTGTGATGAAATCTGCATCCTTTAGAGCTTCTTTTCGGTCCAGTGTCATATGGATTTCTATAGGTAAATTGGCCCTTTTTACCATTCGTTTTGCCAAATTCCCGACAATGTTCAGTTTTTCTTTTCCTGCTTCTGTATCAACCAACCATAGTTCCCTGACCGGAAGTTCCTTATATCTTTTTATTAATCCTTCGACAAACTCCGGTGTATAACTTGATCCTCCGCCAATTGTGGCTATTTTAATTCCGTATTTACTCAAGGATATCTCCTCCAAATACAAAAGTCATTAAAGCGCTTGTAGCAAAACCGACCACTATTGATAGCAGTATTCTTTTTTTTAACAACAGCCTGTCATTTGTTTTTCCATCGATTTTTGACAGGACGATGCTCATCCCTATTGAAGAAGATATTCCTGCGGCCAAAAAATAACTCATTGTTTCAGACAGATGAATGTACTTGAGAGGGGCAGGAATAAATAAAATACCTGAAAATAGAATCGTAACAAATACAAAAACACCTTTAAAACTAATGCGCGGTAATATTCTTGGTCGGTTCATAATGACAAACCTCCTGTGCTGAAGAAAAAAGGGGAATCATTGGATTCCCTGATTATTATGATCGTTTATCATTTATGCATTTTCTTGCTCCATAGCAAGCATTTTTTTGTCATATAGTTTTAAGAATGGTAGATAGATAACCATCGATATAGCAATGTTTACAAAAACGAGAATAATAGAACGCCAATCTCCGCCGGTTGCCAAAAATGCGCCAATCGGTGCAGGCAATGTCCACGGTGCCTTGACAAATGTTGGTGTTACCAGTCCGATTGAAGTAGAGATATAGGCGACTGTGGCTGTTACTAATGGTGTAATTATAAACGGTATTATTAAAATTGGGTTTAAAACGATCGGCAGACCAAAAATAACCGGTTCATTAATATTAAAGATGCTTGGTGTAATAACCGTCTTGCCAAGGTTTTTCAAGTATTTTGATCTTGCAAAAATCAACATTACAATAACAAGACCCAGAGTGGCACCAGAACCACCGATCCATATAAACCATTGGTATAAAGGTTCAGGAGCAATATGAGGAAGCTTGCTTGCACCTGAAGCTACAGCCTCGCCATTTTTCAACAAGTAAACTTCCCATAAAGGACGGGCCACAGAACCAACAACCGACACACCGTGAATACCGAAAGACCAGAAGAAAGTAATTAAAAATACAGGCACCAATACTCCGAATAAACTGTCTCCGGCTGTAACAAGTGGTGTTACCAGTTTTTCAACAAGAGCATGTAAATTTATTCCCATTATTACAGTAATAATGGTCATTAAAATCATTACAATTGCAACAGGGATAAGCGCTTCAAAAGATCTGCTGACAGAGGCAGGTACTGCATCAGGAAGTTTGATCGTGATTTCTTTTTGCTTACAAATCCTGAATATTTCTACAGAAAGGATGGATACAATTATTGCCACAAAAAGTCCATTCCCGCCAAGATACTGCATTGGCAGCACAAAACCCAATTCTTCAATAACAGATGGAGTAATTGTCAACAGTAAGGATGCTACTGCTATTTGAGCACCTGATAAGGGGTCAACCTTATAAGATTGTGCCAGATTATATCCAATACCAAACGCGACATACAAGGACATAATAAACATTGTCATCCGGTAAGGAATAAGTATTTCAGCCGCATGGTCAACAGCCCATTGAGTAATCATCCATGTTTCAGGCAAAGGTGGAAATGCAATGATTAAAAAAAATGAACCTACGATGATAAAGGGCAAGGAGGAAATAACACCATCACGAATTGCCAATAGATGTCGTTGTTCGGCTAATCTGGCCATTGGATCGGTTACTTTCTTCTCCAGGAATTCGGTGAATTTCTTCATCAAAGTTAATCCCTCTCATTTCTATGTTATTTGATTAATTCCTTTAGTGTTTTGAATAATTCTGGACCGCCTAATGGGGTATAGGCTTGCGGTGGGATCGGGCCGCATGGTGTACCAAATTCATCCGCCACTTTTTTAATATTGTCAAAACGATGTTTGATTTGCGGCGCAACCATAACTACATCCCATTTATTCTCAAGCTCTGACACAACTTCACTAGACCCTACAGCTTTCACTTCAAGATCTTGACTATGCTTTTCTGCTTCCTTTTTAAGGGCATTAACAACAATTGCACTGGACATGCCGCCAGAACATACAAATAAAACTTTCATGGTATTGCCTCCTTCGTTTTATTTTGTGAAAAGGCTTTCATGAAATATTATAAGTTATTCGAAATATAAGTTCAATATATTAACCAAAAATACTAAAATCTGATTTCGATTTGTGATATCTTTAACTTACAAATAAAGTTTGGGAGGGATTAAAGTAATGGATGCGGAAATGGAAATTTTCAATATTATTTCTAATGGTGGGGATGCAAAGGCAATTGCTTATGAAGCACTTGAATTAGCGCATAAGGGAAGGTTCGACCAAGCTGGAAAGAAAATGGAAGAAGCAAACAAAATCTTGACAAAAGCACATAATACACAGACTAAACTAATTCAAAAAGAAATCAATGGAGAAAAAACAGAAATGTCTTTGTTAATGGTTCATGCACAGGATCACTTAATGTCAGCTATTAGTGAGATATCGTTAATTGAGCAAATGATAAAAATACTGAGAAGAGTAGTTGAATCAGAAGAAAATACAAGAGGGGAGAAAGTATGATTATGCGAAATTTGGGGATATCTGTTTACCCAAACTATTCAACAGTAAAAGATGATAAAAAGTATATCAAACTGGCAAATAAATATGGATTCAGGCGTGTATTTACATGTTTGCTATCTGTTGAGGGAAACACAGATCAAATCTTGATGAATTTTAAGGGAACAATTGGTTATGCGAAACAACTGGGTATGGAAGTAATCTGTGATATCAATCCAAGAGTACTCAGGAAGTTGGGCATTTTATATGATGATTTATCTTTTTTTCATGATCTGGGGGTGGATGGTATTCGTTTGGACCTTGGTTTTACCGGAAATGAAGAATCCATGATGACTTTTAATCCGTATGGATTAACTATAGAAATCAATATGAGTAATTCAACGAAATACCTTGAAAATATTTTAAGTTTCCAACCCAATCGTAATAAACTAACCGGTTGTCACAATTTTTATCCGCATCGATATTCTGGATTGTCATATGATTTCTTTGTAGAGTGCAGTAAAAAATTCAAGAAACATGGATTGAGAACTGCTGCTTTTGTATCTTCAAATGCTGCCACATTTGGACCATGGCCAGTTGTAGAAGGACTGCCTACGTTAGAAATGCATCGCGAATTACCGATTGATGTTCAGGCAAAACACATGTTTGCTACAGGGTTGGTCGATGATGTCATTATTGG
>JBAVDL010000136.1:0-17258 GCA_049587175.1 Thermoactinomyces sp. | reverse complement strand
GGTTAGGAATCAGCAGACCAAACAGCCGGTGTGTTTGTAAATTATTCCGAAAAATGGGCTATTTCATCTTTCTCTTAACTGAAAACTTGTATGAGGCGACGGTAACTTGAATCTGAAAATCAATTTAATGTGAAAGAGGTATTGATCATGTCGATACGATATTGGTATGATCAGACAAATCAGAAGCTTATCGTCCAGCATTGTGCAAGCAGAAAGACCAAAGTGATCAAAAGACCGGCCAAAATTGATCGCTTTTGCAAAGCCCAAGGAACAACACTTGAAGAATGCAAGCAGGTTCAAACAGGAGAAGATCATTTAGGGATGTTTAACAAACCCTGGAAGTTGTGGAAATGGTAGAAGAAAGCCTGGCCTGACATCTGAAAACCTGAATATATGCCAGTCTGAAACAAAAAAATAAAAAAAGGATCATCGGAGAAACCTCTGCATGCAATAGGTGGAGGTATTTTTGTTAACAGAATCACATATTCATCAGAAAAGTCAAACAATAAGCTGAATACATACAGATTCAAACTCCAGGAAGTTGTTCGGAAATCCGCCATTCCTTGTTGAAAGGTGAAGCCCCAGTTTACTCTGTGAAACAGGTCACAAATAGTCTGAATATTACAATCAAAACCATTGAATACTTTCCGGATCAGGGGGTTGGCACGCACCGTAACGATGAACAATATCTTTATAGATGCTGCCTCCGAAGTCAAGGGGGAGTTTGTGAACGTAACAATGAACAATATATTTGTAGAAGAATGAAAAACAGTATATGAATGGAGCCTGTTGAATACATATTGCAAATGAGAAAATGCAAAAGATTTTATCAAAATTTTGGTCTTTGAATATAAGGAGGGGTCTGGGTGATTGTACGCATGTCTGCTGTAGAGGGGTTTTTGCGCAGTTTAAAACCTGCCTTTTATGAGCATAAACCGCATCTTTCTTATGAACGAACGAAAACAGCTTCTTCAAGCATATCCCTGTTTTGAGATGGAAAAGCATGTAATATATTTTCAGACAAAGGAACAAAAAGCGTTTTTTGTGAAGACTGCGGGAAACCTTGATCACAAGTAACTTGGCTTTGAGCGAATTCTTGAGAAACCCTCGGTTTTCCGTCTAAGGGCAGCTGATTACTGGATAAAATATTTGTAACAGGGCAGTGACAAGGCATATAATTAATAGTTACTTATAACAAGAATTACCGTAATAATAATTATGATCAAAATTGTTGATATGAAAACGATTTTTTGTAAAGTTGAATAATCAGAAACTCTTTTAGGAAAAAAGCTGGCTATTGCAAACCAGGCTACAACCGCAAGGACCACTCCTAGTATATGTACAATTGTATCTTTTTCAAAATATAGTGCTGCAACTAGTGCTAGAGTTACTAAAAGAACAATCCCTATTCTGATCCAGAGGCAATTAGCATGTTTTGTCAAAGATTATCATCTCCTTTAGGTACAAACTGTTCCACAACCAATCCCATATCCTGCTGAACATGATAAACAGCCTCTGCAGATAAATGCGTTACCTCCCCAAATACATCCACCACAAGCATCTTCACAAATATTTTGCCGCCAAGCAGGCAACTATCCTCATGAGTTTATCAAACAAACTTGAACACAATCGTTTAAAACATCATTTTTATTATTATACATGATTTTTTCAGCAGTTTTCTTCTCATAATCCAATATATTTCCAACAATAGCTATGTTAATTAATGTGTTGCAGGTCATCATAAATGGTTATGGGATCAAATGATGTTGCGAGTTACGGTTGAATATATATCTGTGTCAGATTCTCTTGAGTTTTATATTCCATATCGGGATAAAGTTCATTTAAAACTGGTAAAAAAGCAAGTGGAGTATTTTTTGCATTGGAATAAAAGAATTTCAGAAACAAAGTAGAGTGATTATGGGAATAATATGAAAATTATTTTGTCCGAAAATGTGTTTTGGCAAATATATTGTTCCACCTTGAAATAAAGCTGCTACAAAAATATTCCTTACGAAAGATGGTGATATATTGAGGATCTTCCATTTTCGAACACTTCCGGCTTTCGAAAAAATCCCGGGAGGTGTTGTAATCCACCAGCCTTTGTCGGGGAAGGAGCTTGAAAAGAAGTCTCATTTTTTACTCGAGGTAAACAGGTACCAAAAGCTCATAAATTGGTGAAATGTTTGCATTTCAATCATTGTATGCTTGCCGGATCAGGAGTTTGGTGCCGTCAGACCAAATGCCAATTGGTCTGACGGATTTTTTACAGCTTTGCTCCGGAATTTTTGGAAAAAATTTTTTGCCAAAAACCGCCCGTTGAAGTGGATGTATTTGGTTTATCTGACCAAAAGCAGCAAATATCTGGTCTTTTTTGCAGATATCCGGATAATGGGGCTGAATATTTGGAATAAAATATAAGAAAATGCCATATTTTCATAAATTTGCCACTATTCATCAAGGGCTATATACTAATGGCAAACAAAGCATCATCCGTTCAGTGGCTTGTGTGTTGTCTGTGAATAAATCAGGATGGCTCTGTTTCCGGACAGGCTGTTTGTTGGAGGTTGGTAGTTTGCGACAAGAAGAAACAATTCTTACCGGAAATTTTGTGCATGGAGGGATTGAAAACGGTTGATACGCTGTATATCCTGTGGATTAAATGCAGGGATTGTGAAACGTTAAGTAAATCAAGTTGTTGCCGGACTGAAAAGCCCCGGCCGGGGGATTGCTTTGTATGCAGTTGTTCCAAATGCCAGGAAGAGGAAAAAGTGCTGCTGGATTATTCTGAATTGAAAATTATCAATGATGTCCGTCAGCAAAAAATCTGGCTGCAAGATACACCGTATGCCGGGAAGGATGTACAGTCCGTCATAACCGGGATGGTTACGGTGGCGCGAAAAGGATAAATTACAAGTGAAAGAGGTATTTTGATCATGTCGATACGATATTGGTATGACCAGACCGACCACAAGCTGATTGTGGTTCATTGTACGAGTGGAAGGAGAAAAGAAATCAAAAAGTTGTCCAGAATCAAGCGTTTTTGTGAGGTTCAGGCCACAACGCTGGAAGAGTGCAAGCAGGTGCAAACGGGTGAAGACCGATTGGGTCTTTTTAAACGCTGGAGGGTATGGAAGGCATGAGACGGTGCTGATGAAATACCCGTACAAAAAGGGCCTGTAAACGACCAGGCGTTTACAGGCCCTGTATTATTGTTCCCATTTTTTCCTGGTTGCTTCATCGTAGCCTTCCCAACCTTCATCCGTGATGCGGTCATGTTCGTTCCAACCGCTTGAGGTTGCCTGATCATGGAGCTTCCAACCGATATCGACGGCATAATCATCAATATCCCAACGGCGCTTGACGATCAGGTCATATGTATCGTCAACCGGATGTTCATAGCCCCATTTGTCTTTCAGGTACTTCTGGGCAAACTCCAGATGTTCCCGTTCCTGTTGGGCCAGTTTCTGGATGGCTTTTTTGGTATCAACAGCCAGCTTTTGCTTCTCTTCCTTGATTGCGATGGCTTCCCGCTGTCCCTGTTCTTTCCATTCGATCCACTCATCCTGCAATTCTTCATAGCTTTGTCGCAAATGCTGTTTTAAAGATTGTTCATCCTCTACTGATTTGAACTCGCCGTTTCCGGCATCGGCTACCTGTTTCAGCATCTTTTGTCCCTCGTTATCCACATCAAAACCGATGATATTTACTACGGTTTTAATGTTGGATTGCGAAAGGGAATGCGCTTCGGCTACCGGATCTCCGCCGCATGTTTCAATGCCGTCGCTTACTACGTAGACAATGGTCTCCGTTGTCTCAGGATTCACATCCTGCTTGACAGAACGAAGCGCCTTGGCGATTGGAGTCCAGCCGGACGGATTGATTTTGGCGAGTGCCTGCTTGAACATGGCCTCCTGATATCCTGTACCGTTATAAACGACTTCCGTGCTGGCGCAGGAGACGGCTTTGTCTTTTTGAGTATTGCTTCCTTTATGTCCGTATACCCTCAGAGAGACGGTTGCATTTTTGGGCACCTTGGAAACAAACTCCTGAATGGCTTCTTTGGCGGATTCCATTTTTGTTTTGCCCTGGATTTTACCATACATGCTGCCGCTGGCATCGAGTAGAATTGAAAAATGAATTCTTTTATCTTTTGGAAGTGTAAAATTTTCACTTGGTTTATCATGATTTACCCTGATATTAGGATCAAAGTTGACAAATGTGGTGACATGCGGGCGATAATCTTCGCGCATCAATTGGAGGAACTTCTCCATATACTGCTCGGCTGTCAAGTTGTCGGGCAATTTGTCAAGTTCCTGTTTGACTTTTTCTTCATCAAAATTTTTTCCGCTGTATTTTCCAGGGGGCTTCATCAACTCTTTCTCCAGCGGAGTCAATTCGCGGGAAAGCTTTTGCGGTACATAGGCCTGTTCTTCTTTCGCTGTTTGTGCAGGCTGTTCCTGGGCTTCATCCGGAAGCTCCACTGAAGGATTGCAACCTGGTAGCAGAATCAAGGCTGCTGCCAGAAGGGTTACCCAACCTCTTTTAACCAAAAAAGATCCTCCCTTCGCAATAATATAAATTTTCATTTAGGGTTTAATGATAACACGTATTTTCAAAATGGTAAATTGTTGATAATTGACCATCCGGGGAATATTCCAAAGAAAGTGATAGAGGTGGAAAAGAGAGGAGAATAGAAAAGGTTACCAACAACCTGTTCTTGTCGGTAACCTTATTGATTATAATGATTTTAGATTATGTATTTATACAGCTGGTGGTTCACCACAGCAGAAGTACATTTTTCTTCACCTCCTCAGTTGTTTTTTATATTATTAGCGGTATTATTTTAAAATCCTTCTATTCTTTATAATTTTTTAAATAGCTTGTCCCGCAAATCCGCAGAATTGCTTCTGTCAAGCCATGATAAGAAGCAGATTTTTCGTTAAGCAATTCTTTTAATTGATGTTTTTCTGCACAATGTCTACAAACTTTAACACCATCTTCAAAAAGGCCTTCCCGGTCTTCTACGATCCGTATGTCAATCCGGTGAGTTTTTTTGTAGCATAACGAACAATGATCCATCACATCTGTCAGATGGGGCTGGGGATTGTAGTTTAATAATTGCTGAATGATTCTTTCTTCTTTGTCAGCAATCATTCGGATTTTTGTTTTCCACTGTGACTCCTCCACAAGCGATCTCCCTTCTCGAACAATAATTCTCAGACAAAATTTTATAACTTTTGTTGCTTTTATACAACTGATCCTGATCATTTTTTGCATAAAAAGATGGCAATTTACAAGATCTGTTGTCGGAAAATGTCCGAACAGAAGATGGATTCAAAGCTTGATTTATAGCAGAAGACGGTAATTCTGCTTGTATTTTTTTCTTACCTATCATGTAATTAAATGCATTTATTCCAAAAAAACATTAAAAATATTTTTTAGAATTATTTTTGGGCTATTTTTTAGCACCAGTTAGAGTAAATAGCATTTCTCATTTAAATTTCATGTAATATCATTTTATTTTTGATGTAAATCAGCAGAAACCACGGCAAGGCGAGTGTTTTCTACTCTGAGGTGGCACATAAATTTGCACGGCAGATAACAGGTTTTGGGATTTATTTGACTGGTACAGGTGACGTTTGCAGGATTGACATCGCCAGGGAAGGGTGTATCGGATCCTGTGATTATAAGAACAGTTTCAAAAGCCAACACATCCGGGTTTCGCCGGGGACAATGACTTGTCCTTCATTTTTAATGGAAGTCAGTTGCTTTTGCCCGAAAGCAAATGCATAAAAAGAAAAAGCGAAGGGATATTATAGATATCTATTCTATCCAACAGGTGATCACATGAGAAGAACAGTTGCAGCTTTTCTTGTATTTATCCTTTTGCTGACAGGCTGTAGTGGATTGAATCAGGGAAGTCCAAGACAGAACAATAACGATCCCCAGCAACTCAATAATCAGGTTGCTCATTCGGAAAAAGTCCCGCTGAACAGCAGGGGCAGAGTTTTGCCGGATGAACGGGGGGAAAATGAGCTCGATTTGAAAGAGAAGAAAAGAGTGATTGAAAGTATTGGTTTTTTGGAGCCTGTCGTTCCTGAAAAGGCGGTTCAGGATGTAAATGAGGCGGGGCGCCAATTGACGTATATTGCCTTTTTCAGTTACCAGGTCAAGGAAAATGGGGATCTGATCCCGTTAAAGGACGAAGCGCCGCTGGCTGCGGCCCGCAAAAACGGGGCTGTTCCCATGCTGGTACTGACCAATTTTGCCAATGGAAATTTCCAGCCTGATCTGGCTCACCGTATTTTTACGGATCGACAGGCATCCAGGCGGTTGGTCAACAATGTGCTGACGGTGATGAAGAAAAAGGGATATCGTGCGCTGAATGTAGATTTCGAACATATTTATGAAAAGGATCGCAACCTGTATCACGGTTTTTTGCAGACCCTTTTGCCAAGGGTAAAAAAAGCCGGCTATGTTGTTTCAACGGCACTGGCGCCCAAAAACAGTGACGCACAGGCCGGACCCTGGCACGGTGCACATGATTATGCTTTCCACGGGAAAATAGCAGACTTTGTGATTTTGATGACCTACGAATGGGGATGGACTGGCGGGCCCCCGATGGCTGTAGCGCCAATCCCGCAAGTTCGGAAGGTTGTCGAGTATGCGGTTAAGAAAATTCCTCCACAAAAAATCATGATGGGTGCTCCCTTGTATGGTTACGACTGGACATTGCCGTACAAAAAAGGAGGCCCTCCAGCCAAGCGAATCGCCCCGCAGGAAGCAGAGACTTTTGCGAAGCAACGGTCGTTAAAGATCCAGTATAATAACCGCGATGAAGCCCCGTTCTTCTACTACAGGGATCAGCAGGGGAAAAAGCACGTCATCTGGTTTGAAAATGAGCAGAGCATGCAGGCCAAGTTCAATCTGGTCAAGGAATTTGGGCTGCGGGGAGTCAGTTATTGGGTACTTGGTGAAGATTTCCCCAAAAACTGGTCGTTACTTCAGGAAAACTTCCAGATCAGGAAATATTGACAAAAGCTGGCTGGAGCAATGTGCTCCATTCAAAATGCCGAAAAAAAGGGAGTCCCCGCTAAAGCCGGGTGCTCCCTTTTTTTCGGCAAAAGAATTGAAAAATTGGAGGGAGAAAGGAAATAAACTGGCCATGTCGAAAATAATCTGGGTATAATGACGAGAGTTAGTATATCTCTATTGCAGGATTTTCCTTTTATACAATAGGGGGGTATACTATAATAAGAACATAATAATATAATTGAAATATTGGAGGAGATTATTTATGAAAGAGCAAAACTTGCGTGTTGAAGGCATGTCTTGTCATCATTGTGTAGCAGCGATTGAAGGGGCTTTAAAGGAAATCGGGGTTAAAGCCAAGGTTGATTTGAATGGCGGTATCGTGAAAGTTACCTTTGATGAGCAGGCGGTGGATCTGTCCAAAATAAAAGAGACAATCGAGGATCAGGGGTATGATGTCGTCGCTTGATTCCGTCGGGGAGACATGAGGAGGGATTGAAATTGTCTGAAGACCTCCGCCAGTTAAAAACGGTTCGCCTGCCGGTAGAAGGTATGACTTGTGCAGCCTGTGCCAACCGGATCGAAAAAGTGCTCTCCAGGCTTGACGGAACAGAAGCGGTCCATGTCCATTTTGCATTGGAAGAAGCCAGTGTTTCCTATGATCCGGAGCAGACGAATCTGTCGGATATTGTAAATAAAATTGAAAATCTCGGTTATGGAGTCCGCAAGGAAAAAGTGGATCTGGAGATTACAGGCATGACCTGTGCAGCTTGCGCCAGACGGATTGAAAAAGGGCTGAAACGCCTGTCCGGTGTGGATGATGTTTTGGTCAATCTTGCCATGGAAACAGCAAATGTCTCTTTTTATCCTGGCGAAGTTGACGTTTCTGACCTTATAAAAAAAGTTGAGCAACTGGGATACGGAGCCAAACAGAAAGATATGGAAAAAACAGGGGCAGATCACAAGCAGCTGGAGTTGAAAAGGAAAAAAAAGCGCTTTCTTGTGTCACTACTGCTTTCTTTGCCGCTCTTGTGGACGATGGTCAGCCACTTTTCTTTTCTGTCTTTTCTGTGGCTGCCGGATTGGTTGATGAACCCCTGGGTTCAGCTGGCCTTTGCCACTCCGGTCCAGTTTGTTATCGGGGCGTCTTTTTATAAAGGGGCCTGGAATGCTCTGCGCAATAAAAGCGCCAATATGGATGTTCTTGTAGCGCTTGGAACTTCTGCCGCATACTTTTACAGTCTGTTTGCCATACTGACCTTGCCGGCCGGGGCAGTTCATGAGCAGGGATTGTATTTTGAAACCAGTGCTGTTCTGATTACTCTCATTTTACTCGGTAAACTTTTGGAGACACGAGCCAAAGGGAAGGCTTCCGATGCCATTTCCAAACTGATGGAACTGCAGGCAAAGACGGCCCTCGTGATTCGGGATGGAAAGGAGGTAACCATTCCGGTCGAAGAAGTAAAAACAGGCGATTTAGTGGTAGTCAAGCCTGGCGACCAGATTCCGGTTGACGGGGAAATTGTCAAAGGCAGCTCAGCCGTCGACGAGTCCATGTTAACCGGTGAGAGTGTCCCGGTTGAAAAACAGGTTGGCGACGAGGTTATCGGAGCGACTGTGAACCAGCATGGACGGCTGGTTTTCAAGGCGACAAAAGTAGGGAAAGATACGACTCTTGCCCGGATTATCCGGGTTGTTCAGGAAGCACAAGGATCAAAAGCGCCAATCCAACGGATTGCTGATCAGATTTCCGGAATTTTTGTCCCCATTGTTGTGGGGATTGGGTTATTTACTTTTTTGCTATGGTATTTCCTGCTGGAACCGTACCAGTTTGCTGAAGCACTGGAAAAAGCAATGGCAGTGTTGGTGATTGCCTGTCCGTGTGCGCTGGGTCTTGCGACGCCGACTTCTATTATGGCCGGTTCCGGACGTGCTGCAGAATGGGGGATTTTGTTCAAAGGCGGAGAACATCTGGAGCGTGCCCAGCAAACAACCATGGTGATTCTGGACAAAACGGGAACGGTTACAAATGGAACTCCGCAACTGACGGATATCATCATAACGGGTGACCGGGATAGAGAAGAGGTATTGCGCTTGACCGGAGCAGCGGAAAAAAATTCGGAACATCCGCTGGCTCAGGCGATTGTGGAAGGAATAACAAGGGAGAATGTTGTGTTTGAAGATCCCCGGTCGTTTGAAGCCATCCCCGGCTATGGCGTCAAAGCCGAGGCAGAGGGGCGAGAGATCCTTGTCGGAACACGCCGCTTAATGTACCGGTTTGGCGTTGATACGGCCCATATTGAAAATGAGCTGGTCCAGCTGGAAGAGCAGGGCAAAACAGCCATGATTGTTGCAGTTGACCATGAATGTGCAGGAATTCTGGCCGTGGCTGATACTGTGAAAGAGACGTCCCGTCCGGCAATTGAGCAATTGCGCCGGATGGGTCTGAAGGTTGCCATGATTACGGGGGACAACAGGCGAACAGCTGAAGCAATTGCCAGCCAGGTTGGCATTGATGCTGTGTCAGCAGAAGTACTTCCGGAAGGAAAAGCAGACGAGGTCCGCAAATGGCAACAACAAGGGGAAAAAGTGGCGATGGTTGGAGACGGGATCAATGACGCGCCGGCATTGGCCACCGCCGATCTCGGGATTGCAATCGGGACTGGAACGGATATTGCCATGGAAGCCGCAGATATCACCTTGATGAGCGGTGATCTGAAACAGATTGCCCATGTGCTGGTGATCAGCCGGGAAACCATGAAGAATATCAGGCAAAATCTTTTTTGGGCGCTGGGATATAACAGTCTGGGCATTCCTGTTGCCGCCATGGGTTTTCTGGAACCCTGGCTGGCAGGGGCGGCCATGGCATTCAGTTCGGTCTCGGTCGTCCTGAACGCACTGCGTTTGCAGCGTGTTAAACAGCCACAATAAACCATGCAAGGAAAAAAGGAGAGAACAGGCAGGATGATGACTCTGTTCTTTCCTTTTTTACAGTTTTTTCAAGAAGAAAAGAAGCGGCGGAAACAAACAGGTGGAGAAAATGAGAGAAGCCGGCTTTTGTCCAACGGCTGGCGAAGAAAATTACAGGACGGTCAGTGAACGCGGAACCACTCTTACGGAAATGGGTGTTTCTTTCATAATTTCTCCATCTACGTGAGTGATAAAGGATTGTTGGGGCGAGATGACAAATTCCTTTCCCCGATGAAGGACAACGGATCGGTGCTGGACATGTTTTCCGGAATAGGCAGTTGGAAACAAGCGAAGAAATTGAATCGAATTCAGGTTTTGGATGCAGCACAGATCAAGCAGACCGTCATTGTTCTGTGCCTGGGGGCAAATTTTGATCCCGCCGGCATAGTTTGGAATATTGGCAATGGCGATCAGCCACACATTGTCATATTCATATTTTACTCCATCTACGGTAAGCGAAACCTGTTGCGGGGTGAAAGTACGAAAGATTTTTAATGCTTCAATCCCATAAGTCAAACGGCCAAGCCATTGCTTCTGCCATCTCCGCAACTGGACGGCGTCTGCTACCATGGCATCAAAGCCCGTACCGCCAAAGCTGATCATATAACGGTTGTTGATCCTGGCTGTATCCACCTGATAGGCCTGGTGTTTCAAAATCCGTTTCAATGCATATTCCGGATCAAAGGGAATCTGGTGTCCCAGGGCGAAATCATTGCCGGTTCCGGCAGGTATATAGCCCATGGGAATATCCGTCCCGATTAAACCGCTGCCTACTTCATTGACGGTACCGTCTCCGCCAACAGCAACGATTGCCTTGATTCCGGGCAGGTGTTTGACTTCATTGACGATTTCAGTTGCATTTCCCATTCGTTCCGTAAACCGTACCTGATAAGGAATATTCAGTTCTCGCAGTCTCCTCCGGATATAAGTCCAGACTTCCCGTCCGCGTCCGTTGCCTGATACGGCATTGACAATAAAAAAATACATATGTCATTCCACCCTTATGAGTTGGATATAGAATGGGGAGTTGATTTCTGTTTTTTCATGTCCAGCCGGCTGTAAAGCAGTTTTGTCAGCGCCAGATACAGGGATGGCCACCAAAGTCTCAGTCTCAGTGCCCATTTCAATTTGTTTGGTATAATAACTGTCCGGGGACGCTGGATTATTTTCAGCGTTTGCCGGGCCACTTCCTCAGCGTCCAGCGTCTGGTTGGCAATCAGGTAAGGAAAGTATTTGGCGGGATGCTCTTTCCCAAAAAAAGGAGTCATGACAGGCCCTGGACAGAGAACACCCACCTGAATGACAGGGGAATATTCCAGCCGCAAAGATTCGGAAAAACCGATCAAGGCAAATTTGCTGGCGCAGTATCCGGCCAAATTGGGAATACCCGTTAAACCGGCCATGGAAGCGATGTTGATGATGCATCCGCCGCCGTTTTCCAGCATGTACGGCAGAATGTGATGGATCATTCTTACGGTTCCCAAATAATTGGTTTCCATCATTCCCTGATAATCTTTCAGGGTAACATCCAGGGCACCGCCAAAGCGACCATATCCGGCGTTATTGATTAAGATATCGATGCGGCCAAATTTTTGCATTACCTGTTCTACCAGTTGTGAAACTTCTTTTTCTTTGGTGATGTCACAGCGGAAAATTTCTCCTTTTTTCAATTCCTGCCTGATTTGACGGAGTCGTGACACATTTCTGGCGACAAGGATCGGGAAATATTTTTGCTCAGCCAGTTTTCTGGCAACAGCTTCGCCGATTCCGCTGGATGCCCCTGTAACCAAAACGATGCGCTCGATCATCGGGCAGCCCTCCTAGCTCATCGGAACCTGGGGAATGATTTTCCCTTCAATTCGTTCAAAAATATCATCCAGATCTCTTCCTGTAATGGTCAGACCGTGATTCTTCAAACCGATCACGGCTCTGGCCGGTTCATCCGCTTCCCGGACCAGATCAGCCACTGCTTCAGCCAGTTGCACGGTTCCACAGGGGTAGTTTACTTCCGTGGATGGCACGCCTTCCATCCAGGCGTGGATGTGAACAATGGCCCCCACTTCCGGATGTTCGTTATAAATCATCCAGTGTTCGATGGCATCCACCGAGACGCGTCTGGGCTCCTCCACTATGGAGGGGACACTCAGTTCCATAGCTGATTTTTCTTCGTCAAATCCTTTGACAAGCAAGATATCTTTCCCTATTTGACGCAGGTTTCCCTTATCGACACCACTGGCGCTCATCCAGAAATGATTTTTCTCCTGCCGGGCACTCAGGTTGCCGTAACTCAGTCCCCCAATGCCGTACAAGCGTTTGATATGGCGGAATTCCCTGGGAGACAGCAGTTCCTGAATGGGAAACGGGGCTGGCAGCAAGTTCATTTCATCCAGTTTTTTGCCGGCATGGTAAAGGCTTTCGCTTATTTCGTCGCCTTCCCACAGTTCATCAGGCAGATCCGGATAAAAGATATTGTCGATCACCAGACGGGATGTAGCCAAAGGACGAAGACGTTCGAAGACCTCCTGGAAATAAAGATCATCCCGTTCTGAACTGGAGACAGCATAACATCCCTGTTCCAGAGTGATAAAATAAGTGGAGGCCGGATGGCGGGAACGGTCAATATAAATCATCAGATTGCCTAACGAACGGATCAGAATTGGATATCCAGTCTGAAGAATACTGGAAGTTGGCTGATCGGATTCCGCAATAGTCACGACAAAAGTCCCATTCCCTTTACGCCGAAAATGTTTTGGCTGGTTTGGATCGACAAAGTTGAGCACCAGTCGAAGGTCGGGAAAAACCGGTTCTGTCAATTGATAACCGTTTTCTTCCATTTTCTCCCGGATGCCTGTGGCGAAATACTCCAGGGACGGAGTTCTCTGCCAATCACCAACGATCGCAAAATGATTCATTATCCGTTTTCACCCCTTGTTTTTGATAAGCAAAAGTTAGTTTCTCAAGCGGGGTGGAAAAATATACATGTTTGCAACTTGCTGACAAAGGTTGAAGATCCGGTTTACTGAAACAAAGTATCTTTGAAGGCATTAATGTCCATAAAGACAGGACAGTGTCCTGAACATCGTTTCCTGTAAATGTTTTTCTAATGGTTCAACTTTTTTTTGAATCGGCCACCTTGTACATCGTGAATATTTCCAATCGCCAGAAAGGCATCCGGATCGATATCTTCCACAATCGATACAAGTTTGGCCTGTTCCAGGCGGGTGATGATGCAAAAAATGACTTTTTTTACTTCACCGGAGTAAGCACCTTCTCCGTTCAAATAGGTGACCCCCCGGCCCAGCTCATGGATGATTCTGTTTCCCAGGGATTTCGGCTTGTCACTGATGATCCAGACGAACTTGGTTTCGTTAAAGCCTTCAATGGTGGTGTCAATAATTTTGAATGCAATAAAATAAGCCATCAGGGAATACATGGCCCGATCCCAGCCAAACAAAAAGCCGGCACTTCCCAAAATAAAAATGTTCAGGATCAGGACAATCTGGCCAACTGACAAGGGAGACCTGTTGTTAAAGAGGATGGCCAATATTTCTGTACCATCCAGGGATCCGCCAAAACGGATAACCAGACCAACACCGAATCCCAGGATGATCCCGCCAAATACCGTTGCCAGCAACGGATCTGTGGTTAATGGTTCAATCCGGTGAAGCAGGTTGGTTCCGACAGACATAATCATTACACCGTAAAAAGTGGAAACCGCAAATGTCTTTCCGATTTGTTTGTAACCCAGAAACAGAAACGGAAGGTTTAACAGAAATAATAAAAATCCAAGATTCACATGAAACAGGTGGGACAACATGATTGAAATTCCTACTATTCCGCCGTCGATTACCCGGTTGGGAACAAGAAATATTTCAAGACCGACAGCAACCAGCATTGCACCGATAAAAATGAATACAGCTTGTTTGAGCAGGCGCAGTTTGGACCATTTTTTACAGGTTATGGTTTCAGCTGTTACCGTTGACAAGCAAATCACCCCGGATTCATGCATTGATAAAACTTAATTTGTACCAGGAAGAAAAAGAGTATGCCCGGGGTCAAGATTATGGCAATTTGCCAGCAACAGGAAAGGAGACTCCGTATGGAAACGATTCGCAATATTTATTGCATTGGCCGAAATTATCGATTGCACGCTGAAGAACTGGGAAATGAAGTCCCGCCTTATCCACTGGTCTTTTTAAAACCGACTCATTCACTGGTGAAAGCAAATGGACAGGAAATTGTTCTTCCGGGCAATCGTGGACAGGTTCATTATGAGCTGGAATGGGTTTTGTATATTTCTCAGTCGCAACCCGCAGGCACTCCTGTGGATCAGGTGGTTGGAAAAATGGCTTTGGGTATTGATTTTACGCTGCGTGATGTTCAAAGCGAACTAAAGAAAAAAGGGCAACCCTGGCTGTTGGCCAAAGGATTTAAAAACGCTGCGGCAATTACCGGATTCCGGCCTTTCCCCGGTGTTGAAAAGTGCAGCTCCCAATCCTTTTCGCTTTATAAAAACGGCAATAGAGTGCAGTTGGGCAAAATCAGGGATATGCTGTTTTCTCCCCAACAATTGATTGATTACTGCGCAAAACATTTCGGTTTGGGAAAAGGAGATGTCATTTTTACCGGAACGCCTGCCGGTGTAGGAAAAGTAGAGGATCACGATCACCTGGAGCTGTTCTTTGAAGAGGAAAAGGCAGGGGAATGTGTTATCCGATTCGATAAATAAAAGACAGGATCATTGTTTTGTGCAGCCAGGTTTTTCCGTGTTGACCTGGAGAAAACGGCATTCCGTTTTCTCCAGGCGAACGTTTGCAAATCAGGCAACTTTGGGCTGATTTACCACGACTGCGGGCATCCAGGATAGTCCACACAGCAGGAAGATGACAACCCCGGCGATTGCTCCCAATGGGAATGCCAGCATGTTCATAAGCAGATCTGCTCTTCCAGCATGTATTTGCATAACCCCGGTGCAGGAAAAATTGGACAAGGCAAACACCTGCCCCTTATCAGACTGCTGATAAATCTGGATCATGCAAGTGCTCGGCGGTACGATCAATTCGCTAAAGATTCTCAACAACAGGCAAATGGTACCAGCATACAAAACAGTAAACCGATCAGAAAAAAAGATTAATGATTGAAAAGCATACACGATCCCCAAAAGAGTCAGTATGAGATTATTGACAGCAAGCCTGGTTGATGCTTGAAAGCGAAGAATACTTTAAGAATTTAACTGTTGATTTGCATATTTGTTTTGTCATCAAATTAATATAAACAAGTTTGCAACACAAACAAAAATAATAAACTTTAAAAACAGTCACCATACAGACCAAAGGATATGCGCACTTTGCCTTTGATAAAAGCAAATAACAAAAAAGGGGCTGACCTGTACAGTCATCCCCTTTTCCTGATTACTCTGTGGCGGTTGTTTCAAGTGCCATTTCGATCATATCATTAAAGGTGGTTTGTCGTTCTTCTGCTGTTGTCTCTTCCCCGGTGAAAATGTGGTCACTGACTGTTAAGATGGAAAGTGCCTGGGCCTGGTATTTTGCTGCAAGGGTATAAAGTGCGGTGCTTTCCATTTCAACCGCCAAAACTCCATAACTGCCCAATTTTTTCACCATATCCATGTTGTCGCGGTAAAAGATATCCGACGTCAGAATATTTCCGACCCGAATTTCCAATCCTTTGGCTACCCCGATGTCATATGCCTTTTTCAACAGTTTGAAATCAGCGCAAGGCGCAAAATCAAAACCGGGAAAAGTCTGCCGGTTTATGTTTGAGTCCGTGCAGGAAGTCATCGCAAGAATGACATCACGTACTTTTACGCCCTTTT
The DNA here is from genome assembly GCA_049587175.1 of Thermoactinomyces sp. Lineage (GTDB taxonomy): Bacteria > Bacillota > Bacilli > Thermoactinomycetales > Thermoactinomycetaceae > Thermoactinomyces. The sequence continues at coordinate 1,420 of JBAVDL010000136.1, read as the reverse complement.
GAATGGCTCCGCATGTACCTACGCGAATCAGTTGTTTTACTCCATATTCCCGCAACAGCTCATTGACATAGATCGAAATGGATGGCACACCCATTCCCGTTCCTTGTACAGAAATGCGTGTTCCTTTATATGTACCGGTAAATCCAAGCATACCGCGTACTTCATTGTAACAGGTGACATCTTCCAGGAAGGTTTCTGCAATATATTTGGCACGCAGGGGATCGCCGGGCAATAAAATCCTGTCTGCAATTTCTCCATGTTTTGCTCCAATATGAACACTCATTGTTACACCGTTTCCGACAAGATCCGGATTCGGTGTTCACCTCCTTTTATGGGTTCCCTAACCATACTATACAGGATTGATCAACATTCTACAAAAACTCCGGTCGATAATTGTGTAACTCTCATATAAATCTTCTGTAATCTGGAAGACTTTCTTTGCATATAAACAGGTATCGGACCTGCCAGACCAACTTGTGGAGATTTCCATAGATTTTTCTTTTTTATACAACAAACGAAGTCACCAGTTTCTTATAATAAAATTATCCAAAAAAAAGGGGGGGATGTTACATATTAGAAATTCTTTTTTGGTTCTGTTTTTTACTGGGGATTGTTGTAACCATCCTGAGCTTACTTTTCAGCAGTCTGATTGAGGGGATTTTTGATGTCATTTTTCCCTTTGACCTGACTGTCTTTTCTTCGGTGACTGTCTTTGGAGGGCTGACGGTTTTTGGCGGGACAGGCATTTTACTTTCTGAATATTTCTCGTTCAGTATGAGAGCTGCTCTGATCTTGTCCGTTCTTGTTGCTGCTGTATCATTTATCCTCATTTATCTGATTGTTGGACGACCGGCACAACAGGCAGATCAATCTGTTGCTTTTAGTCTGAATGATCTAAAAGGAAAAACAGGGACCATTACAATTACGGTTCCAGCCAAAGGTGCAGGCGAGGTGATGATTACTACTCCCGGTGGCAATACCAACCAGATAGCCAAAAGTGCTACCGGCGAAAAGATACCCCAAGGCAGTAAGGTAACAGTCACTGAAGTTAATGAACATATTCTGCTTGTAAGACAGATCGATCCAAACAATGAGGAGTGAGATGGATGTCATCACTGTTGACTGAAACACCTTTGGCTCTTGTTCTGGTTATTGTGGGTGTTTTATTGATTTTGGCATTGGCTTTTTGGGCCCGCTATAAAACAGTAGGTGCCGAAGAGGCTCTGATTGTAACTGGCAGCATGTTGGGCAGTAAAAATGTCATGTCTGATCAATCAGGCAAGAAGATCAAGATTATCCGCGGCGGGGGAGCTTTTATTATCCCCATTTTCCAGCAAGCTGAATTGCTCAGCCTGCTCTCTCATAAATTGCAGGTTTCCACTCCTGAAGTATATACCGCCAAGGGCGTACCGATTATCGT